>JAFRJZ010000026.1 GCA_017431945.1 Candidatus Saccharimonadota bacterium | reverse complement strand
TTCTGTTAAACTTTTCATAGGAACAATCCTTTCTATAAATTAGTTGTTATTGCTAACTACTATTTTATAGGATTGTTCCTTTTTTGTTTCCTTTCACCTATTCTTACTTTTAATTTATTTCTTAATTCTTTAACTAAGCCGAAATTAACAAAATTTCCCAAATTCAACCAGCCAATCTAACCAATCCAATCAACCAACCAATCAAAAAGCACGACGCTATTGCCGCGCTTTTTGCTCCGGTATTACTGCTCTCCTGCAACATATTCTTCCAAGCACAATCCTTTGTCTGCAATTTCGTGCGCCATAGCTGCCGAACCGACGAATCTTATTTCAAACTCATGGTCTTTCATGCCAGTAATTTCCGATTTGTCATCGGGGTATCGCATGATAAAACCATAATCAAGCATCTTTTTGAAAACAGTCTGAAAATCCGAAAAAGCTTCTATGCGCTCATGAGTTGGCGAGTACCACTCATAATTTTTGCCATCTTCGCTGTACCAAATTACAATATCCAACAGCAGCCCAGTATGATGTTCTGAAAAACCGACCCTATTTGAGCCGACTACATTAGATGAACCATCATCAAACAAGCTATTGATATACTCCTGATCTTTTGCGGTACGATAGCCGTCATACAGCGCCACTTCTATGTTGTCATTAGTCTTCAAATCGTATTGAAGTGAGGTAAAAGCCAAATAAGCTGCTTTTTCCGAAGCCATAATATCACCGTCGACTGCGTTTGGAAAATATACCAAGTCAGGCTGGAGCGCTTTATTATAGTCGCCATTAAAATCATACTCATTTTCGTCATTAACGACGATTAGATAATTACGTTCAGGATTAATCAAATCTTCAGCGTCTTGATGAGCTATGCCATAAGTTGACTCTATCGCATTTGATTTTTCATCAGATTGACCATCACTACAACTTGTCAACAGTATAATACCAAGAACAATACATAATAATGTGCATACTTTTTTCTTCATTTTTACACCCCCTAAAATTTGCGGAGAAAATATCGTACATAAATATATTAACATATTTTAAAGAAAAATCAATTGCAGCTCTCTGAATGTTTGTTATAATATTAAAAAGGGTGAGTACCTTAGGAGGTGATAATATGTATAATTCGGTAAAAAAATCAACCAAAAATCTTGGCGATAGTCACCATACTTTTGCGGAGCTTTATGAGCAACGAGCAGTCTTGTTTTGCGCTCTATGCAATCAATTTCCGGAAATTTCCTGGAAATCCAAAAAGCATTTTGATGAAAAAAACGACCCAATGTTTGCCGGTGATTTTATCGCTGGTATCAATACCCCGGCAGGCATCGCCAGTTATCACATTAAACTAAAATATTGGAATTTATTCAAAATACCAGAATTAAAACATGCACCAAAATATGATGGCTATACTAGTGAAGAAGTTCTCGTAAGAATTCTTTCACTTACAAACTAATCGCTATCAAACTTAAAAGCGTCGCTCTAGGCGACGCTTTTCTATGCTATAATAATTACATGACTAATTTAGATAATATCGTAAGCCTATGTAAGCGTCGTGGATTCATTTTTAATGGTTCTGAAGTCTATGGCGGCATGGCTGGCACTTGGGATTTTGGTCCGCTTGGCGTCAGTCTCAAACGTAAAATCATGCAAGAGTGGTGGCACTACTGGGTGGAAAAACGCCCCGACATTTATGGCGTCGACGCTGCCATTATTATGAATCCCAAGACCTGGGAAGCTTCTGGCCACACTGCTACTTTTTCTGACCCCCTCATTGAATGTAAAGAATGCCACCAGCGTTTCCGCGCCGACCATCTCGACGAATCTCTAAGCGAAAAAGTCACCACCGAAGAAATTACCGAAGCCGATATCAAATGTCCTAATTGTGGCAAGTCCAATTGGGGCGATGTCAAACAGTTCAACATGATGTTTGCCACTCACGTTGGCGCCACTACCGACGATAAATCTCTCGCCTATCTCCGCCCCGAGACCGCACAAGGTATTTTTACTAATTATAAAAACGTCATCGACAGTATTTATCCTGATTTACCCTTTGGCCTCGCCCAGCAGGGCAAAGCTTTTCGCAACGAAATCAGCCCGCGTGATTTCATTTTCCGCACTCGCGAATTTGAGCAAATGGAGATTGAATATTTCGTCACTCCTGATACCTGGAAAAAACATTTCAAAGAATTGTTAAAAGATTGCCATGATTTTCTTGAAAATGTGATTGGTTTACCTAGAGAAATGATCCATGACGAAGAGGTCGCCCCCGAAGATCGCGCTCACTATTCCGACCGCACCATTGATATTGAATTTGACTATCCTATTGGCAGGGAAGAGTTGATGGGCATTGCCTACCGTACAGATTTTGACTTGCAAAATATCCAACGCGCTTCCAGCAAAAACATGGAATATCGTGACAAAAATACCGGCCAAAGCTTCATTCCGCATGTCATTGAGCCTTCATTCGGCGTTGAACGCTTGATGATGGCCGTTCTTACTGCCGCTTATACTGAGGATGAAATTGACGGCAACAAGCGTGTGTTACTCAAACTCCCCGAGCACCTCGCCCCTTACCGTTTCTGCGTCTCGCCACTTCTTAAAAACAAGCCTGAACTCGTCGAAAAGGCTAAAGAAGTCTATGATATTCTTAAGGCTAAATATCACAACGTCACTTGGGATGATTCTGGCAATATTGGTAAACGCTATCGCAAGCAAGATGAAATCGGCACTCCAAAATGTGTTGTCATTGACTTCGATACGCTAAATAATAATACGGTTACAGTCCGTGATCGTGATACGACTGAGCAAGAGCGTATAGAAATAACAGAATTATAAAAAAGCGAAACATCGTTTTTTCTCGGGAGCGCTCCGGGGCGCTAGCCCAAGTCTTACTCCCTCGAAAAAAGATGTTTCGCCTTTTTAATCAAATTATCTTAGCGATCTTTCCAGCGTGCAATCGCAGCCTCGATGACCTCTTTTGCGGCGCCTACGCCGGCAAACTCAATTACCTTAGTCGTACCAGGTTTCTTCAAGTCTTTGTAGTGATTAAAGTGAAATTCAATTTGCTCAATCAAACGTTCTGGCAAGTCTTCCAGCATTTGGTAGTGGTCGCCATTGTTACGATCGTCTTCTGGTACGCAGATGATTTTGTCATCTACTTCACCATCATCAACAAATTTCATTACGCCGAGCACCCTGGCTTTCATCCAAATACCAGTAGTCAAAGGCTGATCGGTAATCATTAACACATCTAGCTCGTCGCCGTCTTCGTCTAGGGTTTGTGGGATGAAGCCGTAGTTGCAGGGCTTAGCAAACGCAATTGGCTCAATTCGGTCTAACATAAAGCAAGCATTTTCGCGATCCCACTCAATCTTGTGATTTGAACCCGTCGGAATCTCAATCACCACGTTTACTTTGTTATTTTGATAATCCCCCGGCTCTAAAATTTTATTAAAGTCTGCCATTTTTACTCCTTTACTACAGATATTATATCATATATAATATGGATATGACAAAAAGTAAGAAAAAAGCGTTAGTCGGACGCACATTGCATTATTTTTTTGGCGCACAATGGCACCATAAGGGGCTAGTAATCGGTGCTTTTGCTAGCACCCCATTGGTAATTTTTTGTCGTGATGTTTTCTTGACTTATTTTATCGCTGACATTATTGCTAAAGTTACCGCAAACCCATCACTTGATTATGTTCAACAAGTTCTCGTTCCTGAAGCAATTTTTGTGATAGTGATACGGATAATTTTTTCCGATATTTTAGGGGAGCTTCGCGTATATTGGTGTTGGAAAATGGAAATTTATGCCATGTATCGCCTTTCTAATCTTTGCTTTAATGCGGTAGCCGAACAATCCATGCAGTTTCATAATGAGCGCTTCTCCGGTTCGCTAGTATCGCAAACCAATAAATTTGTCAGCGCTTATGAGCGTTTTATGGATAATGTAATTTGGTCAATTATCCCGCTTTTTACTACTATCATTTCTGCCGAAATTATTTTGTTCTCGCGCGTGCCACTTTTTGCTACCGGCATGCTTATATTTATCGTTCTTTATATCGCCATTGCCTACCTCGCCTTTCGTAAAATCACTCCATTAAATTTAAGACAAGCCGACTCCGAAAATCGCCGCACTGGACAGCTTGCCGATAGCATTACTAATATACTGTCCGTCAAGTCTTATGCTAATGAAAAGCATGAGCGCAAACGTTTCGATAGCTTTAATAAAAAAGTAATTCATGCCACTACCAATCTTCTAAGAGCAGATATTAAACGCAATATTGGTTTTGATATAATTTATTTCAGTATCACGGTTGCTACATTAGTTTTTCTTCTTGCCGGCCAAGGAGTCTTTGGAGTCACTTTAGGCACTCTATTGCTAGTATTTCAATACACAAATACAATCGCCAATTATCTTTGGAATTTCAATAACATTTTCAAAGATATGAATCGAGTCTTTGGCGATGCAAAAGAAATGACTGAAATTTTGGATATGCAAGACGAAGTTACCGACTTAGAAGGCGCAAAGCCTTTAAAAGTTACCGATGCCAAAATTGATTTCTCCAATATAACCTTCCGTCACGCCGATGCCAAGTCTTCTATATTTGAAAACTTTTCTCTAGATATCAAACCAGGTGAGCGGATTGGTTTAGTGGGAGTATCTGGCTCTGGCAAAACCACGCTCACTAAGTTGCTATTACGTTTTGCAGATGTCAAAGATGGCTCAATCATGATTGATGGCCAAGACATTAAAAAAGTTACGCAGGAATCATTGCGCAGCAGCATTGCTTACGTGCCACAGGAAACAGCACTTTTTCATCGTTCTATCAGCGAAAACATAGGCTATGGAAAACCAAACGCCACCAAAGAAGAAATTGAGCGTGCCGCAAAACTTGCTAATGCACACGATTTTATCAAAGATTTACCAGAGGGGTACGATACCATGGTTGGCGAACGCGGCGTAAAACTTTCAGGCGGTCAACGCCAACGCATTGCAATTGCTCGCGCAATTCTAAAAATGCTCCCATTCTAGTGCTGGACGAAGCTACTTCTGCTCTAGACTCAGAATCTGAAGCGTTAATTCAAGATGCCTTGCTGAAATTAATGAAAAATCGTACCAGCATCGTTATTGCACACCGCCTTTCTACTGTTGCCAGCCTTGATCGCATCGTAGTATTAGAGGATGGAAAAATCGCCGAACAAGGAACTCATCAGGCGCTACTCAAGCAAAAAGGTCCTTACTCTAAATTATGGTCGCGTCAGTCAGGGGCGTTTTTGGACGAAAACTAATCCTTAAAGATTTTCTGATCTTTTATTTCGTCCGGTAAGTAGTTTTTGTCTAAATGAAAACCCGCTTCCCACTTTTGACCCTTGCCAAAACCCATCTCTTTCATCAGTTTAGTCGGCGCATTACGTAACCAAATCGGCACCGGCAATCCCATTGATTTGCGTGCTAAATCTTGCGCCGCATACCAAGCGTCGGTGGTCTGACGTGATTTTTGTGCTTTTGTAAGTACTGTAGTCACATGCGCCAGAATCAATCCACTTTCTGGCATGCCAATTCTCTCTACCGCTTCAAAACAACTCACCGCTAAATTCAAAGCGCCATTGCCGGCGAGACCAATGTCTTCGCTAGCAAAAATCACCATTCTGCGCGCGATAAATTTCGGGTCTTCGCCCGCTTCCACCATCCGCGCGAGATAATACAGTGCTGCATCCACATCGCGTCCTCGCATTGATTTTATAAATGCTGAAATATTATCATAATGATTATCGCCTTTTTTATCATATCCAGGCACTTTACGCCCTGCCGCTTGTTTTACTACTTCGACGTCTACTTTATCAGCCAGCGATAATGCTAATTCCAAATCACCCAGCGCCGACCTAGCGTCACCACCCGACAGTTCAGCGATATAATCTAGCGCTTTAGTGCCAATCCGTCGCGACGCCTTCTCGGCTTTCACCGCTCGTTTCAACACCTCCACGATTGCCGACTTTGCCAGCGGCGCCACTACCACCACGCGCGACCGCGACAATAGTGGCGAGATTACTTCGAATGAGGGGTTTTCCGTCGTCGCGCCGATTAAAATAATCAGCCCGCTCTCCACGTGCGGCAAAAACGCGTCCTGTTGGGCTTTGTTAAAACGATGGATTTCGTCCACGAAAAGCACTGTTCTGATTTTTAGATTCCAATTCTGCTTGGCGCGCTCTACTACTTCAGTAATATCTTTTTTACCCGCCGTCACTGCCGATAATTCCACGAAGTCAGCCTTAAATTCCTTGGCCAAAATTCTTGCTAAAGTCGTCTTGCCAGTACCCGGTGGTCCCCAAAAAATCAAATTCACCGGTTCACCTTTGCGTACAATTTCTGTCAAAATCTTACCCTCACCAATAATTTCGTCTTGGCCTACCACGTCAGATAATTTTTGCGGCCGCATTCGTTCCGCTAAAGGCACTCTAGTCGAAAAATCTCCATTTACAGTATTAGTATTTCCCATACTACTATTATATCAAAAATGCGTTATAATTACAGATAAGGGCATTGATACGGCGAAAAGGGGAAAATCTTGATTTCTTCCAAATCGCTCTGCGAAGATTATTACGATGATCCACTAACCACTCGTAAAGCTTTCTTCGATGATGGCAGTGCGCGTTGGTTTGATACTGGTGATTTATCGAGGGATGCAGCCTAGTTGAACATTGCTGTGTAGTAGTTGGCAAGAACGGCAACTTTGAGTGCGGTGTGGCTTTTGTCGAATAAATGCCTTTTATGGGTTCAGGTAAAATCGACCGCAAAAAACTAGAAGCTATTGCAAAAGAACAAACTCAGGCTTGATTGTATCTAACCGTTTCTATTTACGAGAAACGGTTTTTTATTCACAAGTTTTTTAGTTTTCACCAAAAATTTTATTGAATAAATAATCTTTAGTTTTTTTATCGCGTTTTCCGGCATCATTTTCTTTTATTTCATCTAATTCTACAATTTCGTAATAATTTGGCACCTCTGCTGAAGTTAGAAACTCTTGATTTTTAGTTTTTGCATGAAGTATAGTTTGTTGAATATTTTTAATTAGTTCTTGCCCGTCTATACCATCCATCGGTGTTATAAAAGCGGCGCTTATACAGCGTTCCTTGTCGCCGAGTACCCAACATTTTTTTACTCCCTCCATATTATTAATGAGTTCTTCTGCCTTAGCAGGAAAGATTTTTTCATGGGTATCAGTAAAATAAAAATCTTTTTCACTATGACGAAAGATTAAATACCCACTTTGTTGCAGGCTTACATAATCACCTGTATCAACCCACACTTCACCATTATCGTCGTAGCAAATATGGTCGTCATTTAAAGCACTATTGTCATAAGTGTTAATTACGCCATCTCCTGCAACCCAAAGTTGTCCGGTTTCTCCCAAACGGTAAGGCGAACCGTCCTCTTTGCGCAACCAAACTTTTACTCCTGGGCAAAGTCGCCCAATAGTGTCAGGGCGATATTCGCCACCGACTGCAACCGAAATACAACCGCTCGACTCGCTCGTACCATAGCCGTAACAGATTTTAGGGCGAAAACCGTGCACATGCATAAAACTACGAAATTGTTCAATGCGATAAGGCGTCAGATGGGCGCCGCCAATGATTAGTGTGATAGGTTTTTCGTCGCCGCCACTTGTTAAATCATAGCCACTAATAGTTAATTCAGCCTCTGTAATGTCAAGAAAATCTGGCGCACAAGAAATTACATCCGATTCCTTGTAAAGATCGTCGATAGTATCTTCGGGATGGACAAAACGGATGCGACGTCGCCCCCAACTAGGAACTAGCGTGGAAGTGATAAGCCCGTACGGACGCTGCAGCGGCACTACTGACAACCAAGTTTCTTCACCCTTTTTAAATAATGGCATCCGTGAAGCTGCACGTGACGATAATGCTGAAAATATTATATGTTTATCAACATAAGGAAAAAGTTTTGCTTCACCACTCGTGCCACTTGAGCTACCAATCATAATTGTTTGGCCTGTTGACCAAGGAATTTTCAACCGTTTTTTGCAAAATCTTGCCAGTAACCCTAAATTGCGATAATCATGGTACTTTGCTCGTATGTCAGGATTCGTCTCTTTTAATTTTTCAGTATTAATACTAAAAACACACTTACATTTATTGTTTGTTAGCGCACAAAAATTTTCGGCATATTTTGCAGTTTTGTCGTTTGCGACCAACACCGAATTGCAATCACGACTTTTTATTAAATTTGCTAATGTTTCATCGGACACACTTTCAGAAAATGGTATCGCAATCGCCCCGATTCGCATAGCGGCATAAACCATGCAAATTCCTGGATAATAATTATCAAGTATAATAACACAATCGCCGGGTTGAACGCCACAAGCCATTAAGGCTCTTGCAGCAATCTTAGAGTCCCGTTTTAATTCTTTGCGCGTATAGTTATCAAATGCTCGTGCCCTCCGACAAGTCATACCAATAAAATCTGACAACATCACGCTACTTAACCACGATGGTACTCGTGGCGCTGGCTCATTTATACAATATCTTCCGCCTCCAAGGCACAAAACTTTACCACGCACCTTGCCCACGCGCTCCCGTTTTTTAACTGACATTTCTACTCCTTTTTTGTAATTCTAGCTCCATTATATCACGAAGCACAAATCCGAAAAAGATAATCTCTGTGGTATAATACAGGCTAAGAAGAAAATACACCATAGAATATTTCGGTTTATGGTGTAATTAAAATGCGTTTATCATCTGATAGGTAATGGCGGCCGAACAGTCGACGATCAAGATACTGGGCTTTTGAGCGACGGTGAGTCGCGAGACTAAAATTCTAATGACTCACATTTTTTATTCCGTTTGTGCTATAATAGTATGCAGAAATTAAATGGAGATTTCCAATGCAAATAATCACTTTATTGCTTACTATAGTAGCAATTCTTACTATTCTTTCAGGTATTGTTGTGTTTGCCGGTGCTACCAAAAAAGAACGTACCACTAACGCTTGGTTCCTGGTCGCTACCATTGGCTCTGCACTTTGGGTTGTTTCCGTCGGTGCTTTCTTTGCCCTAACCACAAATGATATCAATGCTGCTGTTGTTTGGGTTTCATTAATTTTTATCGGTTCGCTACTCATGATAATCGCCCTTCTCGGTTTCGCGAGCTGGAATTATCGCGTCGGTAAATTTTTAACTATTTTAATGGCAGTATTTGGCGGAATTTTAGTGTATTTCGTTATTAATTACCCTAACCTCTTCTATTCCTCAATTAGTCTCAATCGTAACGGCGACAACGTTATTAATTTTATTAATGGGTTCAGTTTTTGGTTTTATGGCGGTTTCATCGGCATAGCTACGATATTAGCACTCATATTTTTGTTATATCGCACTCTTCATACACATAGTAAAAAAAATCGTGGCGGCTATCTAATTTTTCTTACTGGGCTTTCGGTTAACAGCCTCTTTTCCCTTAGCTGTGACCTAATTCTACCTTTATTCGGCAACTGTAATTGGCTCTGGGCAGGACCATTTGCAATTTGTATCACTATGCTCGCTTTTTATTATGCCGTCTTACGTTACCGCACGATTATACTTTCTAATATATGGATGAAAATCCTTTCTTACGTTATCATTATGGCTTCTGGGGCTTTAATTTATATGCTAATTTTCTACGTGATTTTCAAAGCTCTATTTCATGGCGCTAATCCTTCGCCAGAAGTATTATTGCTAAACTTTATTATGGTTTTAATTATGCTTTTACTGATGCCAGTCATCAACGAAGTGAGCGCCGTCGTTCGTTCACTTATCTCTACCAAGCAAGTTGACATCGCTTATGTCGTGCGTAAATTAAACAAGATAGCTCCCCAAAACGTTAGCGCAAAAGACCTAGCTTCCTTTTTGGCTGAGCATATGCACTTTAGTTTTGTTGGCTTTATCGTTAATGGTAGACTCTATGGCTCCGAAAAACTTTCTCTATCTGCCGACGAAATTGTTCAAATCAGCAATCTCAAACCCGCCAAAGACAGTATCTGGCAAAATTTCAACGAACCAGTCAGTCGCATCGCTGCCAAGCAAGACATCAACGCTATTGCTGAGTTACATAACGCTAAAGGCCAAGTTTTCGGTCAGGTTATTATTGGCCAGCCTACCAGCAAGAAACATTTTGAGCGTCGCGATTTGGTGCAAATTGAGATGATCATTAATCTAGTCGCTGCGGTTGCTGAATCCAAATTGCATATGAGGAAATAGCCCATGGCCAGTGTAATGCTCAAGCAAACCAGGCTCACGATTCTGCTTTCTTTGAACGCAGTGGCAATTGTGATTGCGGGGATTTTGATTGCTAGTGCCATTGGTCTTAACGAAGGTATCGAATTTCGTGTAGTGTCAGAGTATTCGGATGTTACCGATCAAGCCGCTCCTGGCGCCGCCCTTTTTGATGACGAAACCGCCTACGCTCTCGCCGGTAGCAAGACCGCCGAAGGTATCAGCGACGACCCAGTTCCTGGCGATCAACTTTGGAATGAGAATGATATCTCCATGTATCAAACTGCTAATTACGACCTCTGTGTCGGCGGCGGCCTCAAGGATATCGGCGATATGTACTGGCAGACTAGTAACCCCGAAGTCATCTCCGGTTTTTACGCCACCGCTCGCACCTGGCTCGGGTACGATTCTAAAACTTGTAAATACCCCATCATCACCGGCACCGGCACTACCACCATCACTGCTGGTACTTATGATGGCGCACGCCATGATACTATCAGCCTCACAGTAGTTTCGCCGCCAATTGACGAATGGCGTCATGAAGTTCTTGATGTCGTCAACAAAGAGCGGGTGAATAATAATCTCTCCGTACTCAGTTGGGGTGAGACTTGTGAAGCCGCCGCCAGCCTTCGTGCCGAAGAAATTGTCAACAATTATTCTCACACTCGCCCCAGTGGCACTCAGTGGTCCACCGCCTGTCCGATTCCTAGCGAAGGTGGCGTCAGTGGCGAAAATCTCGCCGTCGGCAACGCCGCCGTCTCGCCCGCCACCGTCGTGGCCCTCTGGATGAACTCCCCCGAACACCGCGCCAACATTCTGAACGGCGATTTCACCAAGCTCTCCGTCGGTTTCACTTTTGACCCCACCACCCAATATCAGACCTACTGGTCTCAATACTTTACAAATTATTGAGATATTTAATTGCCTTGGTGGCAGCGATTGCGCCATCACTAGTGGCGGTCACTAATTGTCGCACCTCCTTAGTACGCGCATCACCTGCCACGAAAATCCCCGGCTCGTTAGTCTCGCAATCTTCATCCGCCTTCACATATCCAGCCCGATTCAGTTTGATTAGCTTAGCAAAGTTCTGTGTTTCCGGGATGTAACCAATCGCAATAAACACTCCATCCACCTTCACCGAGCTTTCTTTGTCATCGTCATCTACGACTTTTATTTCCATTAACTTACCATCATCACCGGTAATCATTTCCACTACATTACTATTCATTATCATTTTGACGTTTTTCTGCTTTTTTAGTAAGTCCACCGTCTTCTCGTCGCCACTAAACATATTACCGCGATGTATTAAATATACTTTGCTAGCAATCTTAGATAAATACAGCGCTTCTTCAAGTGCCGTGTTGCCACCTCCAACTACTGCGACATCTTTGTCTTTATAAAACGCGCCGTCACAAGTTGCACAGTAAGACACACCTTTGCCTAGCAGTTCGTCTTCATTCTCTAAGCCGAGTTTGCGATTATCAGCGCCAGTCGCTACAATCAGCGTACGCGTTTTATGCTTGCTCTCATCAGTTACTACTTCATAAAAATCGTCAATTTTCCTGATTTCAATTGCTTTTTCGTATTTAATCTCAGCCCCCAATTCCTTCGCTTGGTTTTGCAATCTGTCCGAAAGCTCCATGCCCGAAATATGCATCTCAGCTGGATAATTTTCGATATCCATAGTGTTGACAATTTGTCCACCACATACTTTTGCTTCCAAAACCAAAGTTTTCTTGTTGGCGCGCCGCATATAAATCGCTGCTGTCAGTCCTGCCGGTCCTGCACCAATGATTATCGTATCATACATATTTCTTCAAGTCCTCCTCGATTAGCTCTGGCGTATAGGTTGGTGCATAACGCTCCACCACGTTACCGTCTCTGTCTACCAAGAATTTGGTAAAGTTCCACTTGATAAAGCCCTTTTCTTTTGCAAATTTGCCCAATTTACCGAGCGCCTTCATGGTAAGTTTTTCCTTCATGCCTTCAGGAACTTTGTCTTCTGGTTGAGCGTCTTTGAGAAAGTTATAAAGTGGCTCCGCCTCGTCACCATCCACCTCAATTTTTGCCAGCTGGTCAAATTTCGTATCATATTTTAAAACGCAAAAATTATGAATTTCCTCGTTAGTGCCAGGTGCTTGATGCCCAAATTGATCGCAAGGGAAATCCAAAATCTCCAACCCCTTATCATGATATTTTTCGTATAATTTTTCTAATCCTTCATACTGCGGCGTAAATCCACATCCCGTTGCAGTATTTACTATTAGTAACACCTTACCTTTAAACTTGCTCAAATCTAAATCTTTACCGTCGCGTGTTTTAACCTTAAAATCATAAATTTTACTCATATTCCTCCTTTTATTATATAAAATATTATAGCATAAACAGGGAAATGTACATATATATCATGGAGAATATTTTCAAAACAAAAATACGAAGAACTAACTCCGTATCAAATGATATAATGTTATGATTATCAAATCGTGACACTGGAAGCAGGCTCACGGATTTTCTCTGCACGCCGCTCAAAAAATCGTGAGCAAGCTCCCGATTTTTATTCAGTGGTGCTGGAGGTAGGACTCGAACCTACGAAGCGCGAAGCGCGAGAGATTTACAGTCTCTTGTCATTGCCACTAGACGACTCCAGCAAATTGTTAATATACCCCTACGGCCATTATATCACAAAATCCCGAAAATCCCTAATAAATATATAGAGGAGATAATAAAGCAAGATTATTTTGTGCCAATGTAAAAAACAACATCGTGATCGTGCGGATAATTTGCACCCGTATGCGGATTATCGTGGATGCTTTTTTCGACGACACTTACGGTTGATAGCTCAGTAACGCTATTCAATAATTCGTCTGCATTTAGTTTTTGCGGAGTCTTTATTAATGATATTGCCAATACCCCACCCTTTTTTAAGTGCGCGACCATTTTTCCCGCCAATTCCTGTGCTATATTTTTTTCAAAATAATGTAAAACAAAAGTGCATAGTATAAAATCGTACTTTTTTGTAAATTCATAATCAGTTAAATCAGCTTGTACGGTAGTAATTTTGTCAGTTTTTTTCTTTATTTCGGCAAGACAGTCCGGATGTTTATCTACTGCGGTTACATCGAAACCATGCTGCATCAGAAATAGGGCGTTTCTGCCATATCCACACCCTAAATCTATAGCTTCCTTGCCTTCACCATGGAACGCCTTTACTGCCTTTCTGGCAAATAATAATTCATTTCCCATATAATTACATTATAATTGAAAAAGAGCTCATTTTCAATGAGCTCTTTCGTTTTCAGTTGACTTTGCGCAGATCCAGCATTGAGGATCCTTAGATAAAAAATTTCCTGTAGTTCCGTAAGCAACAGCCCTACATCCCCGGCAATATCTCAAAAGTTGACAGTTATTACACCCTTCTATTTGTTCAATATTGCGATATTCCTGCATTTTTTTACCGAAGAAAATTTCTTCAACACTATCTTCTGGAAAATGCCCTACCTTACTTTCCATGCGACGGCATGCATATGCATCTCCATTCTCTAAAAAAGTTATGTGTGTAAAGCCGCAGTGACAACCATCATATATCACATCATCATCTTCGGTTGATAAAATGCCTTTTTCCAGCATCAACGCTTTCCATAGATGATCTTTAAATGCGAATGTAGTACCCTTATCTACATTATCTTCGTAAAAGCACCACATTTTTTCAAGGAAAATACGATATTCCAGGGGTGATATATTGGAGTCGGTATCACCATGCGTAGGACAATAACGAGCAAAGGCGTATACATTTACGCCAAGTTCAATAGCAAGTTTCGCAATAGCTGGGATTTGTTCATAGTTTAAGCGAGATACGGTCGTCATTACGGATGTTCTCAAGTCCCATTCTTGTGCTGCCCTTAACCATTTTATGGTAGCATCAAACGAACCTGGTTTTCTCATGGCATCGTGAGTCTTTCTTAATCCATCAATCGATACTTGATAACACCAACAACCAGCATCTACGAGCGCGTTTGCCTCATTTTTACTCACATGAAATGGGTTGCCAAGAATTACAAAAGGGATATTCCTATTTTTGATTTCTTGAATTATTTCCCAAAAGTTCGGGTGTAAAAGAGGATCTCCGCCGGTCAGTGCTATGTTTGGATTTTTACGATATTTTTCGCAAAAATTTAAATAGCTATCCAATAACTGTATAGCGTTATCTAAATTCCACTTACATATACTAGGGGCATTACTTGAATTAAAGATATAACAGTGCTTACATCGTTGATCGCAGTCGTTCGTGATATGCCACTGCATAGAAAAAGTACCTGGAAACATAGTGTCCTCCTTACAATTATGGAGGAAGCAGATTGTATAGTCTGCTTCCCCCGGATTGTTTGGCGTTAATGCGTATTACTACCACACGAGCCACAGCTCGAGCAGCTTCCACTACCATCTCCGCCGCTTCCAGAGCAACTACAGTCGCCACCAGCATTCGTAAATACCTTTTTGCCAGCCAAGACGTCCTGCATACTTGCGGTCGACAAACGCTTTTTCGGTTTATCGCGCCAACTGTTAAAGCTACTTACTTTCATATTCCCACCTCCTTTCCTTAAAAGTACGCACTGATTATATCATATTTTAGACACTACAGTCAATAATTATAATATATATTAAAAATATTCGCTACTCTTAACCCATATTAAGCGGTCAAATGCGACTTCATCTTGTTTCAATTTTCTCAAGGGTTTGGTGGCCCCGTTTACGAAGTTCCAGAGACAACAAAATTCGCCCAAAGGGCGATTTTTGGTGGGGGCGAATTGGGCAGGCATTAACACTATATAGAGAAGATTTGCAAGCGAAGTTGGATTGTAAACGTGGTATAATTAAACTAATATAAGTGGAGGCTACTGTGCAAGATATTATTAAAATTGGAATTGGAGTAATGCTCCTTGATGATGACAAAATCTTATTGGGGCATCGAGCTACCAATAAAAAAGATACTGGTGGTATATATGAAACAGACTGTTGGACTCTTCCTGGAGGAAAACAAGAATATGATGAAACGTTTTTTGAGGGCGCAAAACGGGAAGTTAAGGAAGAAACTAATTTAGATATTGATAAACTAGAATTATTTGGTGCGGCAGATGATATCCAACCAGATAGACATTATATTACTATGCACGTAATTGCTAGGGAGTTCAGTGGCAAGCTTAAGGTTATGGAACCGGAGAGCGAAGATGAATGGCGATGGTTTTCACTGGATAAACTACCAGATAATCTTTATTCCCCGTCTGAGAAATTTATAAAAGCATACCTAGAATCTAAGAAAGCGTAACTTGTACTGAATAATTGTTTAGGGTATTAACAGACATTTTAACAGGGGTGAAAACCGCATTTTTGGCGGTTTTTTGATGCAAAAATAGTTCAAAATTGCATACTATTACTGCAAGGTACTTAACAGAAAATTACTACTAAAAAATCGGCGAAAATGCCGAGTTATATATAATCTGGTGGCTCCGACTGGACTTGAACCAGTGACACAAGGCTCTTCAGGCCTCTGCTCTACCAACTGAGCTACAGAGCCGAGCGAGAAATTTTCTTTGAGTGAGGTTCTGGGAGCGTTAGCGACCAGAGCCGAATACGGCAACCCTCTCCCTCAATTATACCACATATCCCAAAAATATGTTAAAATTATGTTATGAAAAAAATCAATACTTCGCCCATTAGTGGCATGCAAGAATTATTACCACCATCTCAGGCGGTGTTTGATAGCGCCAAACACAGCCTCGCCCAGATCTTTAAGTCCCATGGCTTTCAACATATCGAGACCCCAGTTATTGACCGCACCGACATTTTGCTCGCCAAAGCTGGCGGCGATACCGAGAAGCAAATTTACAAAGTCGTCAAAACCGCCGAAACGGCCGACGATGCCGACCAAGCTCTCAGGTTTGATCACACCGTCCCCCTGGCTCGCTATGTCGTTGAGCACGAAAACGACCTCGCTTTTCCGTTTAAAGTTACCCAGATTGGTCGCAATTTTCGTGGTGAACGCGCCCAAAAAGGCCGTTTTCGCGAGCTTTATCAGTGTGATGTTGATGTAATTGGTCGTGGCAATCTACCAATCGCTTATGACGCCGAAGTTATTGCCACGCTTTATCATGCGCTCACTTCTGCCTTTGATTTACCACCAGTCTTAATGCGTATTAGTAACCGCAAGATTCTCACTGGCCTACTCAACGCTCTCAATCTCAACAATTTTGCCACCGAGATTTTTGGCATCATTGATCATGTTGAAAAAGTCACCCCCGAGGTCACCAGGGAATCATTAGAGGAACTCAACATCGGCAGTGAAGATATTGTAAAAATTACAACATTTGCCGATATTCACGGTTCTAAATCCGAAATTGAGAAAAAGCTCCAAACTCTCGGCATCGTTGACGACCCCACTTTCAACGAAGGCGTCACCGAACTCCTAGAGGTTCTAGAACTCCTCGAGCAACAGGGGCTAAAAGATCACTACATCGCCGATATGCGCATCGTTCGCGGACTTGATTATTATACTGGCACCGTCTTTGAGTATATTCTCCCCGACTACGCCAATATCGGCTCTATCTGTGGTGGTGGTCGCTATGAGAATCTTGCCAGTAATTTCACCGACCAAGTCCTCCCCGGAGTCGGTGGCTCCATTGGCCTTACTCGCCTCTTTTATATCCTCGGCGCCAACAATCTCATCAAAGAGACCACCGAAGCCCCCATTGATATCGCCATCATTCCATTGAGTCATAGCGAATATAATTACGCTCATCAAGTCGCCAACGAACTCCGTGAGCAAGGTAAATCTGTCGACGTCATTTTTACCGACAAAAAACTCGGTGATAAATTTAAATACGCTAGCAAAATCGCCAAGCAAGCCATCGTCATCGGCGAAGAAGAAGCTAAGACCAAAAAATACGAGGTCAAAGACCTCTTCTAATCACTTCTAGTAGTCTAACATCGGTAATATACCCAAAGTGCGCTCAACCACCGGCAAGCGCACTTTTGTTTGTGTTCAAATTCTAGGTGGACGGACCATAGACCATTATAACCAAAATATCTCTACACTCCCCCACCATTCTTTTTGGGAAGTCGGGTGCCTCTCAACGTCAGATTCATCCGAATTCCTACATCCATTGTATCACGCTCGTGTTTAATGTCAATATTGTTTTTACACCAGAATATGTTATAATATTTTACGCTCTAACAGGGGTAAAAAGCCTCTAAACTATTGACAAATAGCAAAAATATTCTAAAATATTTTCAGCATTTTTCGCAAATTTTGCTCATTTTTTACCCACTTTTTACCGTTTTAAAAAATGTTTATGATATAATTAGATTAATGAAAAAGTTATTTATTGTTTTAGGTATGATTGCCGGCGTGGTGGTTGGCTTCGGCCTGGCTATTTTGATTATCAACCTGATCAACACCGCTAATATTAACGATTCTGACGAACCAGCCGAAGTTATCGAAGCCACCGAAGTCCGCGAGCACGAGATCAACCTTAGTAATTATAATACTAACATCGCCCTTACCGAGGCGGGCGAATACCAGCTTTACGGTGATTTTACCCATCTGATTAAAATTGATCTCCCCACCGAGGAGGATACCGAGGCCAAACTCCAAGTTACGCTTTTTCTCAATAATGTTAATATCGCCTCTGATACCACCGCTATCAAGAGTATCCATCCTAGCGACATCACTCTTATCACCCCAATCAAAACTGTCAATACCATCACTTCTACCGCCGATACTGTTATTGATACCGTCGGTCACCTCGCCATCGATGGCGAGGGAATACTCACCGTCCAGAATCATCAAGCCGATACGGGGCGGGGCGTCGCTGTCCTAGCCAACAATATGGGCATTTACGGGGGCGAGGTTGTATTAATTGGCGGAGCTACTAGCACCGGTGCTGGTGTTTCTACTCGGGATAAGTATTGGATAAAGGGTGGCGATGTCACTATTCTTGGCACCGACATGCTCGAAGCCCCAGTCAGCAACGACGCCCTGCTCCCCGATATTAAGCCCCGCTCTGCTAGTTTCAGCCTCCGCCAGATTTATCCCGCTGGTAGCGTTATTAAAGTTTGCAGCGACGACGGCATTAAAGTCGCCACCTATACCGCCCCTGCTAGTTTCCGTACCGTCGTCATTAGCAACGAACTCATCACCCCAGGCGAATACACCCTCTATATCGATAACAACGAAATCAAGACTACTGAGGTCAAATAATGCCAAAATCCACCAAATCCGCCCAAAATCCGGCCTCAAAATCCCCCAAAACCGCCTCTAAGCCCCCCCGCCCATTTAAGCAAGTTTTCGCCAAATGGTGCGATGAGTGGCTCTTAGCGTTCAAAGGCCTCAAATTAGCCCTGAGAGAGCCCCGTTTTATCATCACCTCTGTTATCAGTTTTCTCCTCTTTGGCCTACTCATGAATCTTTTATTCACCGGTTTTAGCACTTTTAAAGCCCTATTTGTCGCCGATTTAACTGGCAAATGGCAAATTTTAAGTGACGCTTTTCTCGCTACTTTCGGCGTTGGCCGTACTTTTACCGACTGGCTCCTAGTATTCTCTATCTCTCTCTTGCAAGGCATCCTCATCGGCCTGATTGCACTCATCATCAAAAAACGCAAGGCCACCGACGAACTCCAAAATGTCGGCATTGTCACCGGGCTAGCGGTGCTTGGCTCTGGCTGCCCCACCTGTGGTACCACTCTACTTGCTCCGTTGATCGGTGCTCTTACCAGCACTGGTAGTTATTTTCTCGCCGGCTTCCTCTCTTGGACTCTAATGGCGCTTGCCCTCATCGTAGCAATTTTGACCCTCAAAAAGCTTGGACTCGAAACTTATGTTATAATCAAAGATGAAGAATATCGTAAAAGGAGGAAATCAAATGCAAAAAGCCGGTAGAATTGCTATCATCGTCGCTATCATCGTCGCCATCGGCGCGTTAATTTCAATCAGCCTATTCACTGGTCAAAAATCCACCGCCGAGCAAGTCTGGGATCAACAGACTACCATCGGTAGCCTCGAGGCCAAGAATCATTTTGTCCTCTATACTGACATTATGTGCCCCTATTGCGCGGTGCTCGGCCAGACGATTATCCACAACCAAGATGAATTCAAGCAGTGGCTCGCCGACAACGATGTCCTCTGGGAAGTCCGTATCACCGACTATCTCTACGAAGGCAGTGATATTGATTCCTCGCGCCCCGCCGCCGAATCAATCTATTGTGCTAAAAATGAAGGCAAATTCTGGGATTATTACTCCGCCGCCCTCGAGAAACTTTACCAAGATTACCAGTCTAAAGGTGTCGCTATTAGCAAGACCTCTCCCCAGATCAAGAACCTCCCCGACGATTACTGGTATAAAATCGGCCAATCCGTTGGCCTCGGTGAAAGTTTCAAAGATTGCCTTGATACTCATGCCACCGCCGAAGCGGTCGAAGACGCCACCGCTAAGACCGCCAAGGTTGTCAGCGGTATGCCCTCAGTTTTTTATAATGGCGAAGAGGGCGCCATTGACGGTACTCGCGGCTGGGATATCCTCAAAACCTACCTCAAAACCGGTCTCAAATAATCTCACAAACCGCAAAATATTCTATGATTATGCTTATTATTAATATTATCAAAGTTCTCCTGATTCTTGCCCTGTTTATTTATGTTTTACAGCGCAAGGACAAAGATTATCTACTCAAAATTGCTTTTCTTTTTACTCTCGCCTCTGATGTTATCCTCGCCATCGCTACTGCTAATAACATTGATAGTCTGCTCCCCGTTGGCACCATGGTCTTTTGTTTCGCTCAGCTTGCCTACTTTTGCCGTCACTGCCCGCACAAAACTTTTCTCAAAATCTATCTCCCGCTCATCCTAACTGCGCTCTTTATTCCTAATATTTTCGTCTACTCCGCTGTTTACGCCATCACCGAAGTCTTTAACCTCATTTTTACCCTCAAGCAAGACCGTCGCACTGCTCTCGGCTTCGCTCTTTTTATCGCCTGCGACCTCTGTATTGTCATTGGTTTTGTCGGTCTTGTTCCCGAATCCATCACCAGCTGGCTTTGTTGGATTTTCTATTTACCAGCGCAAATTCTACTTGCCATAAGCAAAGAACCTGTGTTAAAATAAGATTATTATGGAAGGTAAAAAATCAATCTCACGCGCAATCTTGGTGTTTGGCGCCCCTTGCAGCGGCAAGTCCACTTTTTGCAAAAAATTCTCAAACCAATTCAAGGCTCCGTATTATGACCTGAGCCAACTCAAAACCGAATATAACTTATCCAGAAAGCAGCTCGTGATGCTAGTTGAGCAGATCGCCAAGACCGGCGTTACTTTTGTATTAGAAGGCGGCATCGATACCGAGGCCGACCGCCAGGAACTGCGTAACCTCTTACGCAAAGCCGGCTACGAACCTTCGCTCGTCTGGATTCAGACTGATGTCTCTACCATCAAGTCCCGCCTCAAGACTCGCCTCAAATCCGTCTCCAAGGCCAAGGCCGAATACGACAATAAAGTCAAGCGTCTAGAAGCCCCATCCGACACCGAGTCCGCTATCATCCTCTCTGGTAAGCACACCTATCCCACCCAAGCCAAACATGTGCTAACCCAGCTCGCCGAGTAATGATTATTGAAGATCCCGAATTTGGCGAGGTGATTGTGCGCCGTAACGCTTTGGCACGCTCGGCGCGTTTTTCCATTTCTACCTCTGGGAGGTTGCAAATGTCGGTACCCAAGTATACCAGTGACCGCGCAGTGCGCAAGTTCTTGAATTACAGCCGTTCCGCCATCCGCACCCAGTTGCCAGTCAAAAACCCCACCACTCAGCGTGCCCGCGACGCTAAGAAAAAGTTGCTTACCAAGCAGGCTCGCGCCGAGTTACCTTATCGTCTTGAATATCTCGCCACTAAATATAGCTATAATTATGACAAATGTCGCCTCTCTCACGCCAACACTCGCTGGGGTAGTTGCTCATCCAACCGCACGATTTCTCTCAATATTGGCCTGATGAAAGTCCCGCCGGTGTTGCGCGATTATGTGATTTTGCACGAACTCGCCCACCTCAACCACATGGACCACTCGCCCGCCTTCTGGGTCGAAGTCGCCCACCACGACCCCAATTATAAAGATCATCGCCGTAAATTAAAACACTTCTCCCCAGGGGTTGACTAATTTTGCAATCTGTGATATAATTAGAGCATAACCTTAATTGGGAGTGTGTATGAGATATTTTGAGCTAACAGGGCTCCGTGCCCTCTATCAAACCGTCTGTTTCGCCTTTATCGGCGCTGTTGCGCTCGGTAGTCATATTTTTGGTTACCCCACCTCTGAAATCCGCGACACCGGTGGTATTAATAAGAGTACTATCACCTCTGTCAAAGACACTACTGACCAGACTGACACCCCTGATATCGCCCAATCTTTCAAAACCACTAGTGGTTCTACCTATTCCGCCCCTGTTACCACCGCTAGCGCCTCTGTTAGCGGTCCTAAAACCTTGTATTTCAATCAATCTATCACCCCTAAATCCAAGGTCGGCAACACCTACTGTACCGAATACGACGCCGGTGCTGGCATTATTCACTGTATGGACTACGGCGCCAAGTTTTATTACGCCCACCGCGCCGGCGCCTTCGCCCAACTTCCCAGCGCCGAGCGTGGCGATTATATCGTGTTAGGTGGTCAGACTTATAAAGTCAAGAAAGCTTTCTCTCTGTCGTATAGCGAAGTTCAAGCGAGGATGGACGAAGTAGTCGGCGCCGGCGGACACAACATCTCTCTCATGACCTGTTATGGCGCCAATGACTCCCAACGCTTTATCGTATACGCTGATTAGGCTCGGAAACGGGTGACAAGGTTGTGGGTGACGCCACTTGGGGGACCCCCGACGCGCGCAACGAAGTGAGCACGGCGGGGGAATATGTGGCGGCAGGACCCACAACCGTAAAAACGACAGGGCCCGCTTCCGTAATAAAAAGTCCACACAACTTATAAATCTTATGTTATAATAGAGGCATAGGAGGAGTGTGTTGAGTAAGCTAAACCCTTTTAATTGGTCTACACGCACCGTTAAAATCGCTTTTGCGGTGTTCTGCGGGATTTTTGTGCCGATTTATTTCATCATCGGCCTTCAGCCTGCTACCGCCGCCGACCCCGCCGAGTTTAATTACGACACCCTAAATATTGCCAACATTAACCTTACCGCCCCTGTCAAACCAATCACTCTAAACAGCGAACATCGCCTCGTTGCCCCTGATACCATCGCTGGCGCCTATTCTAATAGTCTTAATAAGACTCTCATTATCGGCCATTCATCCACTATTTTTGCTAATCTCCACACTACTCAAGTGGGCGACGTCCTCACTTATGCCGACCATACTTATGTCGTTACCGCTATGACTTATCAGCCAACCGAGCAGATTGATATGAGCGATATCCTCGCTCCCGCTCAGCGCCCTACTTTGATTATCATGACTTGCGCTGGCACCCCTATTAATGGCGAATATCCTGAGCGTCTAATTATTACCGCGGAGGCCCTTAATGACTAAAAAGCTGGCCAACAAGTCCGCTATTTTACTCCCCTTGGTTTTCGTCCTCGTCGCTGGGCTGGCTTTTGTCGGCGTCTGGCTATTTTCGCAACTTTTCATCAAACCAGGCGAGGTTACTTACGATGCCTCTCTCACTGACAGCGAAAAATCCTTTCTCACCAACATCTTTACCGAAGACACCAAACTAAAAAACGATGTTACTATCTCGGCCGTCACCAAAAATTCACCTCCCGGAGATGACGATGATGGCCTCATCTACGATATTTTGGTACCCATAGCCGATTTTTATTACCCTGGTAATGACATCGACGGCGCGTCTTTCAACACCGAAAATACCGACGGTATCCCCACTAGCACCAACCCCGATATTAGGCTCATCTCCCTCAGCGACCTCACCCCCGACCACAAACTCCTTGCCTTAGACGGCAATTATTTCCTTGATACCCTCGATTCGGGTGCCTATTACCGCGTTTTTAACCTCGATAGTAAAGACCAGACCGAGGCTCGCGAACTCATTACCCCCCACCTTCAAGTTCGCCCCACTGATGATACCGTTCTTTCTTTCGCCCAGACCGGGGTTATCGCCCTTTCGCGCGCCATGGCCGCCAAGCTCAGCCAAGTCGGTGACGCTAGCTATTTTGCTGCCAATATCAAAGATTTTCTTTCTAGTAAAGATTACACCCATACCTCCAACGAGGCTTCTTTTTCTGACTCCGCCACCTCTGAAAATATCTGCTCTAAGCCCGAGATGCTCAGCGCCCTTACCGCAATCGGCCTCGATGTAGTTGAGCTCACCGGCAATCACAATCAAGATTGTGGCGACGAGGACGCTATCAAGACAATTGATATTTATAAAGATAATGACATTCAGGTCTTTGGTGGTGGTAAAAACGCCGCTGAGGCTGCTGAGCCGGCTATTATTGATGCCAAAAATACCAAAATCACTCTTCTTGGCTACAACCTTTCCACCGGTGGCTACACCACCGACAATACCCCCGGGGCCAATTTCTATACCACCGAAAAGGCCAAAACCGATATTGAATCCGCCAAAAACAACGGTGATTTTGTCATCGTCGATGTTCAGTTTTATGAATGTAGTGAATACGACACCGCCAGCGAAAACACCGCCTGTGACGCCCCAGTTGCTGGCCAAACCGAACTATTTCACGAAATCGCCGATCTCGGTGCCGATATCGTTATTGGCACTTCGGCTCACCAACCTCAAATTTACGAACTTTATCACGACAAGCCGATTTATTACGGCCTCGGCAACCTCTTCTTTGACCAGAGCTGGTGGCCCGGCACTACCCGCAGCCTGGTTCTCACGCACTACTTTATCAATGGCAAATACACCCAAACTCGTATCTCGCCTACTGTCTACGATGGTAATTTCCAACCTACCTTAATGGATGAGGAGACTTCGCGATGGTTTCTCGCCCGCCTCGGTCAGTCACACCGCTAATTTTAGTCGGCATCGCGGTACTAAGTTTTATCGCCTGTTTTGCAATTTCCGCCCTTATTGCTCATCACGAAGATAATCAGAGCGCGTCATCAAACATCGAATCCACCCCTGTTACAGCCCCTACTAACAAACCAGATTTTATTGACCTCCAATCCACCCTTGATGAGTGGATCAATAGCACCCCTGGCGCCAAAGGTGTTATTATCTACGACCTTGACCATGATCGCGTTTCTGCCCAGTACCAGCCAGATGACATTTTCGCCACTGCCTCACTCTATAAATTATTCCCAGTCTATACCGGCTACACCGCCGTTGAAAAAGGTCAATTCAATTCCACCACCAAACTCGCCGACGGCCACACCATCAGCGAATGTCTTGACCTCGCCTTGCGCGAATCCAACTCTACCTGTGCCGAATTATTAGTTAAGTCCATCGGCGCTGATCAAATCCAACAATCCGCCAACGAGTGGGGAACTGTAAGCACCAATGTATCCGGCCTCCAATCCACCCCCAGCGACATTATTAAGGTCCTACAAAAATACTACCACCATCCCGAATTATCTGCCGACACTTATGCTAAAATTCTTGACTCAATGCTCAACCAACCAGTAACCCATAGCGAACTCTGTGACGGCTACTGCGACTGGCGTCAAGGCCTGCCCAGCGGTTTTACCGACCCCGCCACCAAAGTTTACAATAAAGTCGGCTGGGATTACAATCCCGACGGCTATTGGAACCTTTACCATGATGCCGCTATTACCGAAATTTCTAGCAACCTTGACGACACCCCGCATCACTACGCCATTGTAGTCATGACTAGCAAAATTAATCCCATCAAAATCGCCGCTCTCGGGGCAAAAATCGAGAAAAAAGTACTTGATTTCGCTCACGATTAGTGCTATAATGCAAAAAGACTACTTACTATAAAGCATCTATGGGTCATGGGATGTCGCCAAGTGGTAAGGCAGTGGGTTCTTGTCCCACCATTCGGGTGTTCTAATCCCTCCATCCCAGCCACTGATATAGAATTAGTCAAGGTCAACTGCGAGATTAGACCTATGAAGTTAATTGGTAGAGTGTGGAAAAGAGAGCTTAATTTAAGCTCCCTTTTTCGTTAAACTCAGTGTTTTTTAAGAGGTGGTAATTAATTTACTAATAACCTATCGTAATGATTGCGGTCATTTTCAACGACTAAGGCTTCGATTAAACGATAATCAGCGCCGTATTTGCTCAGCAAATCTTCGTAAAAATCTTGGTCGGCTAAGCTCCAGTTTACTCCTTCTTTTTCTTTTAGGAATAAGACATTTTCGGCAAAATTATCAATGTCAATGACGCTAGCTCCGTTATCAATTAACCTGCCCATTACCTCAATCAGCCAGATTGGCGCCGTACTGTAACCAATGACATCCACATAGCGCTCGGCTATATCATCAATATCATACTCAAAGCAGTTCGAGTCAAGGCAATCTTCCAAAATCGTTTCGTAAGTATCAGGGTTCACGCCCACAATACTAACCACCGTTGGGTCGGTGATAATCTCCAAAATATCGTCACTACTCAGTTCAAAACCTTCTACCAGCATCTGAAAATGCGTATGTACATAGTCAGTGAAGTCTATCAGGAAATGTTTGCCCAGTTCTACTTTATCAAATTTCATGCCGTATCTCGGACCCCGCTTATAGAGGAAAAAGTAAAATGTTTCGTCCTCAATAAACTCTTCAATTTTATCTAAGGTGGTTTTCTGGTCAAGGCCACGATTCCAAAAAGTTTGCATCACAGCCATAAAATCGCGCGCTTTCTCAGGCTCAAAATAATAGTTCCTAATCCACACGCCAAAGATTTCCTTGGACTTTCTGAATAGTAGTTTTTCGTCGATTCCTTCTTCGTGCAATTGTTCACACGCTTCGGCTAAACTAAAATCATCATTGATTTTTGCAAAAACCTTCGCTATATGTTTTCTCTGTTCTTGCTTTGTCATTTTTACCATATATTCTCCTCGCTTCCTCAAACAATCATCAAGCAATGACCTTAATCAGCAATAACGAACAAAAAACACCAAGTTTGTAATGTACACCCCTCTTATTTCTATTATGACACGAATTTCAAAAAAAGTAAAGCGAAAGAATAAGTGAAATAGGCCCTTTTGTAAGCATTTGTTAAGTCAGATTTGAATTAGAAAAATGCCACCCGTAAGGGAGCATTTTTCTAATTCAAGTCGCGAACAAAAGGGCCTATTTCACTATTTTATCAAAAGTGCTTTACATTTTTTCAAAAATCATATAGAATATAAGATGTAGAAGTCTGGAGCTGGTTGATATTAGCGCTCCTGACATAATAATAAAATAAGGAGAAAAATTAGAATGGCAAATTTCGACCGTTCCAAGCCACACATCAACGTCGGCACCATGGGTCACGTTGACCACGGCAAAACCACTCTTACCGCTGCTATTACCAGCGTCCTAGCAAAAAAGCTTCCTTCCGAAGTTAACAAGTCCGTCGCTTATGACCAAATCGACAACGCTCCTGAAGAAAAGGCTCGTGGTATTACCATCGCCACTTCTCACCAAGAGTACGAAAGTGACAAGCGTCACTACGCTCACGTCGATATGCCAGGTCACGCCGACTACATCAAGAACATGATTACCGGTGCTGCCCAGATTGACGGCGCCATCCTCGTAGTTGCTGCGAATGATGGCCCTCTGCCACAGACTCGTGAGCACGTCCTTCTCGCTCACCAGGTAAACGTACCTAAGATTATCGTTTTCTTGAACAAGATGGACCTTGCTGATCCAGAACTCGTCGAGCTCGTCGAGATGGATGTCCGCGAACTTTTGAATAAATACGGTTTCGATGGCGACAACGCTCCTATTATCAAGGGTTCTGCTACTAAGGCTCTCGAAGGTGATGCTGAGAACGAAGAAGCTATCATGGAACTCGTCAAGGCTATGGATGAATACTTTGATGTCCCAGAACACGATCTTGACAAACCATTCTTGATGCCAATCGAAGATGTCTTCTCTATCAAAGGCCGTGGTACTGTTGCCACCGGTCGTATCGAGCAAGGCGTCGTCAAGATTAACGACGAAGTTGAAATCGTTGGTCTCAAAGATACGCAAAAATCCGTCGTTACCGGTATCGAAGCCTTCCACAAGACTCTCGATCAAGGTCAAGCTGGCGACAACGCTGGTTTGCTCCTCCGTGGTATCGAACGCGATCAGATTGAGCGTGGTCAAGTAATCGCCAAACCAGGCTCCATTACCCCACACACTGAATTTGAAGCTGAAGTTTATATCCTTAAGAAAGAGGAGGGCGGCCGCCACACTCCATTTTCCAAGGGTTACAAACCTCAATTCTACTTCCGCACCACCGATGTGACTGGTGAAGTAGAGCTTCCAGATGACAAGGAAATCGTCATGCCAGGTGACACCGTTACCTTCAAGGCGAAATTACTTGCCCCAATCGCCATGAACAACAACGACCGTTTTGCCATCCGCGAAGGCGGCAAAACCGTCGGCTCCGGCGTCATCACCAAGATTATCAAATAGCGTAGGTGACATTTAAAATTTGATTACTTTCACTCGGGGCCGTTCGGAGGCTACGGCCGAGAAGGAGCGCGCCACGCCCGTGACGACGGGCCGTGGCGACGCGTCCCCGAGGGAAACGTAATCAAATTTTTTTGTTGTATTTTTTACAAAATAGTGTATAATATAGTTACATATTAACTATTAATTATCCATCTCTGATAACTTATCGACACGGCGTCTAGCCCGCATCTAAGATTACAGAGAAGAAAGGCATCAAAATGGCAGAAGCCAAAACTACCAAAACCACCAAAAAACCCGCTACCAAGAAACCAGCGGCCAAAAAACCAGCCACTAAGAACGAAACCGGTCTCAAAATCCGCATTCGTCTCAAGGCTTACGACCATCGCGTAATTGACCAGAGCGCCAAGCAGATTGTTGACACCGCCATCCGTACCGGTGCTACCGTCAGTGGTCCAGTACCTCTACCGACCAAGCGCAGCACTTTTACTGTCGTCAAGTCTCCCCATGTTTACAAGACTGGTGGTGAAGCTTTTGAAATGAAAGTCCACAAACGCCTGATTGACATCAGCAACGCTTCACCCAAGACCATTGATTCTTTGCAGAATCTCTCCCTCCCTGCGGGTGTAGACCCAGAAATCAAAATGTAATATAATAAGCTTATGACTTTCTTTGCTCGCTTTAAGAAACGCTTTTACTTCGTAGCGGCCAAGTACTTTCGCTTTTTCGCCGACCGCTCTTTACAGCGTTGGCGTCCCCGAGTAATTGCAATTACCGGCTCGGTTGGCAAAACTACCATGTTGCACTTAGTAGAAGCCGAACTAGGAGATAAGGCGCATTATTCGCATGATGCCAACTCTGCTTTTGGTATCGCTTTTGATATCCTTGGGCTTCAAGGTATAAGGGGTAGCAAATTGCGCTGGCTCTACTTATTTCCGGCAGCACTGATCAGGTCATTTTACTACACTCGTCACGAAAAATTCTATGTAGTTGAAATTGACGGCGAACGCCCGCGCGAGACCGAGTTTCTCGCCAGTTGGCTGAAGCCCGAAGTCACTTTATGGATATCTTTTGGTCTGTCACATGCCGTCCAGTTTGAACAAGAGGTTGAAGCTGGCAAATTCCCTGATTTAAAGACCGCAATTTCACACGAATTTGCTACTTTGCCTCAGAACACCACCAAGCAAGTTTTCATAGATGGTGATGTCCCGCAGATGGTTGAGGCCACTTCTAATATCAAGGCCAAAGTCACCAAGGTTAGCCAAGCCGAGCTCAAGCGTTACTCGGTATACCCCACTCGCACCGATTTTGTCTTTGAGGGCACCACTTTTCATTTTGCTCAACCTCAGCCGCGCGACCTTACTATCCAGCTCCTGATGTTAGAAAAATTAGTCAAATATCTTAAAATTTCGCTCAAGACTGATTTTTCCAACACTCCGTTTCCACCCGGGCGTAGCTCCTATCTTGAAGGCAAAAACGGCCTCAAAATCATCGATAGCAGTTACAACGCTCACCTTATCAGTGTCGAATCGATTCTTGATATGGCTAAGCATCTAAAAGCCGGCCACAAATGGTTAATTATTGGCGACATTGTTGATCAAGGCTCTATTGAAGGCGAGGAACACACCAAACTTGCCGATATGATTGCCAAGGTTAAGCCCGAAAAAATCATCCTGGTAGGTCGTCGCACCAAGCAGTACACCGCCCCCCGCCTCAAAGAACTCGGTTTTACCGTCCAGACTACCTTAGACCCCAAGAAGGCTCTACAATATATTGAAAAGAACACTGTCGGTGATGAAACCTTGATTTTCAAGGGTAGCCAATATTTGGAATGGATTATTGAAAAATTATTAAAAAATCCCGAAGACGCCAGCAAGCTCTGTCGTCGTGAGCCAGCTGCCGTCAAACGTCGTCATAAACGAGGGCTAGACTAATGGTGCTATACGTAATTCATGGCTGGACTTACACCACCAAACCTTGGGCCAAGACTATCGCTTTATTAAAAGAAAAAGGCGTCAATATCAAGATGCTAAATGTTCCCGGTCTTACCGCTCCTTCCCAAAAAGTTTGGACTATCGACGAATATGTCAAATGGGCCGACCAAAACATCCCTGATGGTGCAATTGCGCTTGGTCACAGTAATGGCGGTCGTATCCTTTTAAATCTTTGTGACCAAAAACCTGACAAGCTCAAACACTTGATTTTGCTTGATTCGGCCGGCGTCTACGAAGAATCCACCAAGCGCAACCTCATGCGCCACCTCAGTAAGACCCTCGCTCCACTCAAAAAAGTGCCATATCTGCAAAAAGTCGTTCATAAACTAACTGGCGCTAGTGATTATTCTAAAGCCCCTGAAAACATGAAGCAGACTCTCGCTAATATGATTGATTCCGATAAAAATCTTGACCTCACTAAGGTCACCACCCCTACCAGTATCCTTTGGGGTCGTGCCGATACCGTCACGCCACCCCGCCAAGCCTCGGTGATTCATCGCGCTATCTCTGGCAGCACGCTAAAATTATTCAACAGTTGGACTCACGCACCCTATATTTCTCATCCCCAAGAACTCGCCAGCGCTATCCTCGCTACCCTAAAAGAGGGAAAAAAGTGATGTTTTTCCTCGGTCAGTCTGCCAATTATTCGCCTGGTGATATATTTAAGCATCTCTTTGCGATTGGCAATGCCGACGATTCCAAGGATTTACGGCGTTATCTAGCGGTCCGCTATCAATCCACCCCCGATAAAGTGGCTCTATTTCATAATGGCCGTTCGGCGTTGGCGCACGCGCTCAAACTCCTCTTGCCAACTCATGCAGAGGTGCTGGTCAATGGTTTTACCTGCTTTGCGGTAGTTGAAGCGGTACGCTCGGCTCGCCTCACTCCAGTTTTTGCCGATATCAATGAGGCCACTTTGCACTACGACGCCACCGAATTAGAATCAAAAATCAAACAGCACCCCAATTTAAAAGCAATTATTATTCAAAATTCACTCGGTATCACCGTTGATATTGCTAAAATAGAAAAAATTGCCAAACAGCACCAGCTGATAATTATTGAAGATTTAGCGCATTGCACTGGCACTAAATATAAAGATGGTCGCGAGGTTGGCACCGTCGGCAATGCTACGGCCCTATCTTTTGGCAAGGGTAAATCTATTGATACTATCTCGGGCGGTGCTCTCATCATGCATGATGTTACTGTGACTCAACCATTGGAGCGCACGCCACTTTCTGACTCCCTGCGCGACCGCTGGTACCCCGTACTCGGTGCGATTATGCGCGGGGCTCGCCACCTTCATGCTCACAAAATCGTCACCGGCGTATTCTTGAAGCTAAGGCTGATTGAGCGTTCGGCCGACGCAGTGCTCGATCCCAAAGTCCGCCTCACCCACTGGCAGGCTCGCCTCGCCCTTAGCAAACTCAAGGCTCGCCCCGCCCGTCGCCGCCCACCCCTACGCGAGCCATATCTAGTAGACAATCGCGACCGAGTTCTCGCCAAATTAGCCGACCAAGGTTATATTTTCCAAGAAATCTGGTACGAAACCCCAATTTCGCCCGCCCGCTACTACAAAAAAGTCCATTTTGACGAAGCTGAGTGCCCCAATGCCACCAAAATCTCCGCTCACATCGTTAATTTACCCGATTATTATAGCAAGGAACAACTAAAGCCCGCCGTTAAAATTATCAAGGAGCACCCCTATGAAGATTAGCAGTGACCAGCGCGCCAAATGGCAAAAAATCATCAAAGCTCACCCCGAAGCTAATTTTCTCCAAACCAAGGTATGGGCTGAAGCCAACCGCTTGATGGGTTTTTCGCCCCTGATTGAAATTACCGACCATGGCCTATTCGTTGCCTTTGATAAGCACGCCAAGCGCGGGCACTACCTTGAAGTGCCGGGTGGCCCCATCCTGGATTGGGACGACGAAGCCGCCATTAACGCAGTGTTTACCAAGCTAAAAAAGGTCGCTACTGACCTTAACTGTGCCTTTGTCCGTATCCGTCCTCAAATTTTGGACTCCAAAGAAAACCGCGCCAAGCTTGCCAAACTGGGGTTAAAAATTGCCCCTATGCACCTTGCCGCCGAGCACACCGTAATGATTGATCTTACCCCTCCCGAAGATGAACTACTCGCCAATATGCGTCGCCAGACTCGTTACGAAGTTCGTCGCGCCGGCAAACTTGAAATCAAAGTAGAAAAGTCCAATACTGAAGCGATTTTCAAAGAGTTTCATAAGATACAGACCCAAACCGCCGCGCGCCAGCACTTTATTCCGCCCACTCTTGATGTCTTGATGGCTGAACACAAAGCTTTTCAAGATAATGCGATGATTTACAAAGCCACCACTAAGGAAGGCGAACCAATTGCTTACGGCCTCATCCTCACTGGCAACGGCGAGGGTGACTATTACGAGGCTGCCAGTACCGACCTTAATCGCAAGCTTCCTGGCGCCTACGCTCTCCAATGGCAAGTTATTAGAGACCTTAAAAAACAGGGCATCAAACGTTACAACCTCTGGGGCATTGCTCCTAAAAATCAGCCCAACCACCGCTATGCCGGTGTCACCACTTTTAAGACTGGTTTTGGTGGCGAGGTCACCGAATTTATCCCCGCTCATGACCTTATCATTGATCCGATTCGCTACAAAGTAAACTTTGCCATTGAAACCGTCCGCAAAAAAAGGAGACACCTCTAATGAAAATTACTGATGCTACTTCTCGCACCAAATGGGACAAGTTTGTCACCAGTCATCCCGAAGCCAACTTTCTTCAATCTTGGGATTTTTACGAATTTCATGCCTCGCGTGGCAATCCTATCGTTCGCCGTATCGCGGTAGATGATAAGGGTAAAATTATCTCCGCCTATGCCGGCGTAGTTGAGCTTGCCAAACGTGGTCATCACCTAGCAATCGCCGGCGGTCCGATTTTAGACTGGACTGACCGCAAACTCGTTAAGGCGGTTTTTGCCGACATCAAAGAGCAGGGAATTAAAAATCACTGTGCTTTTGTCAGAGTTCGCCCGCAACTTGAACTCTCTGCTGAGTCATTAAAACTCATGGCTGACCTTGGACTGAGGAAAGCTCCTATGTACCTCTCAGTTGAATACGCCGGCATCCTCGATCTTAGCAAAACCGAAGAAGAAATCCTCCAAGGCGCCTCTCAGGGTCTACGCCGCAAGATTCGCAAAGCCCAGAAAAATAATATCACTATTGAAAAGTCCGAAGATCCCGCTTCTGTCAAAACTTTTTACCAAATTCAGCTTCAGACCGCCGCACGTCAAAAGTTTTACGCCTTTTCCGAGGATTTTCTCACCAAACAGTTCATTGCTTTTGCCAAAAATCACGAAGTCACTATGTATACTGCCAAACTCGGCGATGAAATTCTTGCCCAAAATTTCATCATTTTCTACGGCAACGAGGCCAGCTACCACTATGGTGTTTCAAGCGACCTCGGTACCAAGTACTCTGCCGCGCCCTTACTCCACCTAGAAGCGATGCGTGATGCCCGCCAAAAAGGCATCGGTCGCTACAACTTTTGGGGCATCGTTGATCTTGACGATACTAAACACCGCTTTTATGGCGTCTCTAGTTTTAAACGCAGTTTTGGCGTCACTGAGCTCAAATACACCCCCGCCCACGATCTTATCATCGACCCCAAAAAATACCTCGCCACCAAAACTATCGAAACTATTCGCAAAAAAGTCCGCCATGTCTAGTGCCACTTGTGATATAATTAAGGCAAAGGAGAAATATTATGCCTAAAATCCAACGTAAATATATCGATAGCCACTGGTTAGTCTTTGGCGTCGAGGGTGTGGTTGCGCTTATCTTTGGCTGGTTCGTCCTGTTTTCCAACAGTCAAGATACCACATTTCTCACCGCTACTATCAGCTGTATGCTCTTAATTCTTGGGCTGATTGAGCTTTTTAATGTCCTCCACCGCGAACATTTCCGCAGTACCTGGGGCTTTTCGGCAGTTATTGCCATTTTTGAACTAGTCACCGCTCTCGCTCTGCTCGCTTCACTCTCGCAGAACTCTGCCGTCGCGATGATTATACTCTCTGCCTACGCTTTGGTGCGGGGCGTCTTTGAGATTTTAATTGCCATCCGTTCCATTGACGATACCACCGATCGCTTTATCTGGCTTCTTTGTGGCATTTGTGGCATCATCTTTGCCTTTATCGTCTTTAATTCCGGGCATTTCAGTCCCGGCACTTTTGTCAAATTCTTTGGTTCTTACCTTATGATTATCGGGCTTTCTGACCTCATTTACGGTGTCCACAATCGCGACCAAAAAGAAGAAGACCGCCTCGCCCGCAGTACTGCTCATAAGAAATCTACCCCCAAAATTTCCAAATCCCAAGGTAGGTTGACAAAAAAGAAATAATGTGATATAATAAGGAGTTATACCAATGAGCTATAAAACACCCACCAAAGCCATCATTACCGACGCTGGTTTTGCCAGTCGTTTCTTACCAATTACCAAGACTATCCCTAAGGCCATGACCCCTATGGGTGCCAAGCCAGTGATGCAACTTTGTATTGAAGAATGTGTCGCCGCTGGCATCACCGAGATTATCATCGTTGCCACCCCTGGCACTAAAAGTAAAGAGATTTATGACGATTATTTTCATAATCCTTCCGAAAATGTCCGCGTTCTGCTTGAAAGGCAGGGCAAGGCCGAGCGCTTTGATCCAGTCAAAGAAGTCCTAGATTTTCCCAAGATTACCGTCATCGAGCAGGACAAGAGCTTGCCCTATGGCAATGGTTCACCTATCGTCAGTGCCCGCGAATTTATTGATGACGATGAGGCCTTTGTGGTACTTTATAGTGATGACCTCATTATCGGTGCTAGCGATATCAAGACTCTCATTGACGCCTTTAAGGAGCACCCCGATGCCAAGGGTGTGATTTCTGCTCAAGAGATGCCGCGCGAAGTTTGGCACAAATACGGCATGATCGCCATCAAGGACGAAGCCAAGCATACTTTAAGTCACATCGTTGAAAAACCTGAGACCCCCGAGCTATCTCCCAGCAATCTCACCTCTTACGGTCGCTATCTACTTACTCCAGAAGTTTTTCAATATCTTAATTCCAAAAATGTTGGCCTTGACGATGAGCTCTGGACTGTCGACGCTGTCACCAAGCTCGCCGAAACCGGCGATGTATATGTCGTCAAGAGCGAAGGTCACTGGCTCACCACTGGCGACCCCAAGAACTACTTTCTCGCGCTTCTTCAATATAATCTCAAATATTCAGATTATGCTGAGGAAATTAAACAAATCATCAAAGGAGGTAACTTATGAATTTAAACACTGCCGAATGGATTATCGCCATTATCCTAGTTGTCACACTATTTGTCTTTTTGGTTTTGGCCATTATCTTGCTCGCCAAGATTATCAGTCTCACCAAAGACGCCAAGCAAGTCATTGCTACTAGCCAGCAAATCGCCGACAAAGCCGATGATGTTGCTGGCAACATCAAAGATATGACTTCAATTGGCGGCGTGGTCAAGACTTTTGCTAGCAGTTATATTAACAACAAAGCCGCCGCTGCCAATGAGAGCGTTCGCAAATCATCAACCTCGTCAAAATCATCAACCTCATCAACCAAGACTACTAAATCTAGCAAAGCCACAAAATAATGACTTTAAAGCCCAGTGATTTTGTTCATCTGCACAATCACACCCACTATTCTTTGTTAGATGGTCTAACCAAAGTTCCAGAGCTAGTTGATTTTGTCAAAAGTCATGGTATGGAAGCGGTCGCGGTTACTGATCATGGTACCATGAGTGGCCTGGTGGAGCTTTATAAAACTTGTAAAGACAACGACATCAAGCCCATCCTTGGGCTTGAAGCTTATGTCGCTGCTCGCAAACGTACTGACAAGGACCCACAAAAAGACAAACCACGCTTTCATGTCACTCTATTAGCGATGAATAACAAGGGCTTTGAAAATCTCTGTCGCCTAATTACCGATGCCGAGATTAACGGTAAATACTACAAACCGCGCACCGATCACGAGATGCTAGAAAAATTCAGTGAAGGCGTAATTTGCCTCTCGGGTTGTGCCGGCTCCGAAATTTCTGAAGCTATTGCTAACGGTGACGATAAGCGCGCTCGTGAACTCATCAATTGGTACGCTCAGACTTTCAAAGACCGTTTTTACCTTGAAATGCAAGATCATGGCCACCCCGATTCGCCTACTCACTGGGACAAGCAAAATCGTATCAACCAATGGTTTATGGACCACGCCAAGGAATTAAACCTCCCTCTCGTAGTTACTTGCGATGCTCACTACTTAAAGCACGAAGACCAAGAGGCTCACGAAGTCCTACTTTGTGTCGGTACCGGCTCCAATATTTCTGATACCAACCGCATGAGCCTCAAAGATTTTGAACTTCATGTCATCCCGCCCGAGGATATTATCAAGCGTTGGGGCAAAACTTGCCCTGAAGCTGTCAAAAACACCAAGCAAATCGCCGACCGCTGTAATGTTGAACTTGATCTTGATCGTATTCTAATTCCAAAATTTCCCGTACCTAAAGGCGAGACTGAAAAATCACATCTCGACACTTTAGTTTTTCAGGGCCTTGCTTACCGTTATGCTGGTAAAACGCTTGAAGAATCCGAAAAATTATCTATCAAAGATTGTCGCAAATTGCTTGAAACGGCCGACAAAGAACGCGACGACCTCCACAAAATCCTCCCGCGTATTGATTATGAATTATCAGTAGTTGATAAAATGGGATACAATGGCTACTTTTTGATTGTCCAAGATTTTATTAACTGGGGCAAATCCCAGCGTATTGTCTTTGGTCCCGGGCGTGGCTCGGCCGCTGGCTCCATTCTCGCCTACGCCCTCAAAATCACCGATCTTGACCCACTCAAATACGACTTGCTCTTTGAGCGCTTCTTAAATCCCGACCGTATCTCAATGCCCGATATTGATACCGACATCCAAGATACGCGTCGCGACGAAGTGATTGATTATTGTACTAATAAATATACTGAAAAAGATAAAGATGGCAATTTTCTTGAACCGCGCGTTTCTAATATCGTCACCTTCGGTAAAATGATGGCCAAAAACGCGGTGCGTGATGTCGCCCGCGTACTTGAAGTCCCTTACGCCGAGGCCGATCGCCTCGCCAAGATGGTGCCCGACCCCACCATGGGCCACCATGTCCATCTCGCCGACGCCATTAAAGATGTGCCAGAATTAAAACAAGAATACGAGACCAACCCCACCAGCAAAGAGGTCTTAGATTTTGCCATCCGCCTGGAGGGAACTATTCGCAATCATGGCGTTCACGCTTGCGGTGTCATTATCGCCCCTGATGATTTGGTCAAGTTTCTCCCCCTTGAAGTCTCCCAAAAAGGCCCGCTCGCCGCTCAATTCCCGATGGGCACCGTTGAAGAAATTGGCCTACTCAAAATGGATTTCCTTGGCCTTTCCAACCTTTCAGTGATTAATAATGCCCTCAGGATGGTGCGTAAAGTCTACCACAACGACATTGATCTCTCCACTCTACCACTAGACGACCAAAAAACCTACGAACTTTTCCAACGCGCCGAGACTACCGGTGTCTTCCAGCTAGAATCTGCCGGTATGAAGCGCTACCTCAAAGATCTCAAAGCCTCTACTTTTGAAGATATCATCGCTATGGTGGCGCTTTATCGCCCCGGCCCGATGCAATTTATTGATTCATTTATTCGTCGCAAGCATGGCCAGGAACCGATTACTTACCTTCACCCCGGCCTTGAGAATGCCCTCAAGAGCACTTATGGTATTCTCATCTACCAAGAGCAGTTCATGCAGATTTCTAAGGAATGGTGTGGTTTTACCGGTGGCCAGGCGGACACTTTACGCAAAGCAGTCGGTAAAAAGAAAATTGACTTAATGAAAAAGGTCAAACCCGAATTTATCGAAGGTGCTATCAAAGTTGGCGGGGCTACCGAAGAAATCGCCGAGACTTTTTGGAGTCAGCTACTTGAATTTGCTAATTACTGTTTTAATAAGTCGCACGCTGCGTGCTATGCTTTAATCGCTTATTGGACTGCTTATCTCAAAGCCCACTACCCAGATGCTTTCATGGCGGCTCTAATGACGGCCGACATGAACTCTACCGATCGCCTTGCTATTGAAATGTCCGAATGTCAGCACATGGGGCTCAAAGTCCTCGGCCCAGACATCAACCAATCTTATGGTGATTTTGCGATTGTCGGTGGTGAAAATACTATCCGTTTTGGCCTCAGTGGCGTTAAAGGCATGGGTAAATCTCTTATTGAAGACATCGTAATTCCCGAGCGCGACGAAAATGGCCCCTTCAAGAGTATTTGCGATTTTGCTAAGCGCGTCGATAGTACTAAATTCAATAAAAAATCCTGGGAAGCCGCTATCAAAACTGGTGCTTTTGACAAATTTGCCACCCGCTCCGATATATTATTTAATCTTGAAGCCATCCAAGGCTACGGCGCCAAGATTCAAAAAGATGCTAAAAACGGTCAGACTGATTTATTCGGCGCCTTTGGCGATGCTGGTCAGATTCCCGAGGTTGAGATTAAGCCTGCTCCCGCCCAAGCTTCCGAAAAAGAGCAGTTATTATGGGAGCGCGAACTGATGGGGCTTTATCTTTCTGCTCACCCGCTTGACAAATACGACACTTATTTTGATGAGCAAACTCACGGCTTTGACTTAATTAATCACGAAAACGACAACAAAATCATTACTGTCGGTGGCATTATCTCGTCAGTCCGTAACATTCTTACTAAGTCTAATACCCACATGGCCTTCGTTAAATTAGAAAACAAAACCTCCGAAACCGAAGTTATTGTATTTCCCGATTTATTCAGCCAAGTTGGTGGCAAAATCCAACAAGATACCGTCATCAAAGTACGTGGTCGCATCAACGCCACCGACCGTGACGGCCGCCCGGCCACTGAAATTAAAATTATCGCCGAAGACATCACTGTTATCACCGACGAAGAATTAGAAAATTACCGCCCTACTGGGCAAAAATTACTCTTGCCCGAGGCTAGTAAAGTTCGCACTCGTTCTACTGGTGTTAGTAAATCGCGCAAATTTACCAAACCTGCTCCTCAGCCCGCCCCCGCTAAGCCTGTCACTGGCAAGCCGGTCGCCACTCGCCCCCATCCCGAGCGCCTCTATATACTACTAGAGAATCCCGACGATACCGATACCCTAAACCAAATTCGCCATATTTGTAATCAGCACCCCGGAGTGCGCGAGATTGTTTTGGTGCTAAAAGACGGCGATACTAAGCGCCCTTTGAGGTTGCCTTTCCGCGTTGATACTAATAATGTAATGCTATCAGCTCTCAAAGATTTGTTAGGCGCTGAAAAAGTCAAAATTAATTAAAACTTTTTAAAAAAAGTCCAAAAAAGTGGTTGTGTTTTTTTAGAATGTACTATATAATAAGGATATGCGTAAAGGTCACAACAAACACCAAACAGCTAATAATGTGATGTTTCCTGCTTTTAGCTTGTTAATCTTAGCTGGTTTGCTGACGACCATGGGCCTAGCTGGCTCTGATGCGAGCGCCGTTGACTGCTCTAGTAGCGGTACTAGTAGCGCTTCTTGTAACACTACCGTTAACCTAGTCGTTCCCAGCTCCATTTCTATTACCGGTTCACCCCTCGTCACCTTCAATAGTGATAACGATTTAACTCCAGGTGTTTTCTATTCTAGTAACGCTACAGTTTCTGTCACTACCAACAGTGCCAATGGTTATACTCTATCTATGCAGATGTCCGAGAGCCAGACTGCCGGCTCTACCAACACCTTATATTACACTTCTTCTGAATATATTCCGTCTATCACTAAGGTCCAAAGACAAGCTGCTTTTGAACAAAATCCTACCACTGGTGGTTGGGGTTTTGCCCTTGATGCTACCAACTATCGTCCATTGCCGACCGTTAATGGTAGTACCTATAATACCTTGAATCTTAAACGCACCCACACCACAGCCAGCGCTGACACTACTACGCTGACTTTTGGTGTCTTACCTCCGACTACCGTCCAAAATGCGATTTATCAAAACACTGTTACCGTCACCGCTACTGCTAATGACGCTATTACTCTCAGTAGCCTTACCATTTCTGGTACTCCCACTCAGACACAATACGCTCCCGGCAACTACTTCAATACCGACGGTCTTACCATCTATGCGGTTTATAGCGACGGTAAGCAAGTCTTGCTGACTGATGGCCAATATACAGTCAACGGTGGTAATCCTTTGACTGCCGGCCAAACTTCCGTTACTATTTCCTACACCGATAATGGCATCACTAAGTCTGGCACCGTCACCGGCATCACAGTTAGCGGTAGCGCCGTCACCGAAACTGGCGCTAACCAAGGCGCTTCCACTCGTACGATCACCACTAGCCCGACCCGTGGCTTTGCCAGTACCAACAATAGTGGCAATAGTGACTCCACCAACTCTGGCGATGCCAACTCCAACAATGTCGAGCCACAAGGCGCCATTGATTCCTACGATACCAGCAAGTCCTCTAATGCTGACACCGCTCTCCTTGCCTCGCTCCTCAGCGTCAGCGCTGCCACCGCCACCGCCGGTATCATCATCCTCGTCGCCGCCAAGCGCCGCCGCAAAGATGAAGAGGAAGAAGACGACATCGAACTAAGCTAGGCGAAAGTTAATAAGTAATTTTGTGAGTATTTGTTAAGTCAGATTTGAATTGAAAAAATGCCACCCGTAAGGGAGCATTTTTTCAATTCAAGCCACGAACAAAATTACTTATTAACTTTCATTTAGTGTATAGATCGCAATCCCAGCTGCTACTGATACATTGAAAGATTCTTTTTTACCTCGCATTGGAATCTCCACAAAAACATCAATTAATTCATATAATTTTTGATCAATTCCGTTCACCTCTTCACCTAAAATTAGCACTACTTTTTCGTCAATCTCATCTTTCAATCCCGGCTCATTTAGACGTCTTAATCTCGTATCCTGAATATTATTCTCTAACCCTACTATCTTATAATCCTGTTTTTTCCACTCTGTTAAATTCGCAAATATATCACCCGACGCATAAATATTCAAAAGCTTTTCGGCCCCCAGTGCAGTTTTTGCAATCTGCTTATTTAATTTATCTCTTAAGTGCGGTAATAATTCTTTATCGTCATAGCGCGGCGTATACCCCGACAGCACTACCTCATCCACCCCAAACCCTTCACAAGTTCTGAGAATCGCCCCTACATTATAGACTGAGCGGATATTATGTAATACTACTTTTAAAACCATACCCATAGAATATCATAAATCCCTAAAATATGTTATAATTATCTCTATGAATAGATACGATCCGTTAAAAATTGAGCAAAAATGGCAAAAAATTTGGGCCGATACCGAGGCCTTTAAGGCTACTGAGGATAGCAAAAAAGACAAAATGTTCCTCGCCGAGATGTTTCCATACCCCAGCGGTGCTGGGCTTCATGTCGGTCATGTGCGCAATTTTACGATCGTAGATGTCCTCGCTCGTTATTATGCCCAAAAAGGTTTAAATGTTTTACGCCCCTTTGGTTATGACACTTTTGGCTTACCAGCCGAGAATTATGCCATCAAAACCGGCATCTCACCCCAGTCCGCTACCAAGACCAATATTGATAATTTCCGCAATCAAGCCAAAACTCTCGGCTTTGCTATTGACTGGTCACGCGAAATCAATACTTCTGATCCCGAATATTACCGCTGGACTCAATGGTGTTTCTTGCAACTCTACAAAAAGGGCCTAGCCTACCAAAAAGAATCGTATCAGTGGTGGTGCCCAGTAGACCAGACCGTACTTGCTAACGAGCAGGTTGAGAACGGTCGTTGCTGGCGCTGTGGCCACGAAGTTGAAAAGAAAAAAATGAAACAATGGTTCTTCAAAATCACCGCCTACGCTGATGAATTATTAAACGACATTGACTCTCTCGACTGGCCCGACAAGATCAAGGTAATGCAAAAAAACTGGATCGGCCGCAGTGAAGGCGCCGTGATTGATTTTGAGGTTGCTAATACAGGCGCGGGTGACGCCACTTGGGGGACCCCCGCCGCGCGCAACGAAGTGAGCACGGTGGGGGAACATGTGGCGGCAGGCCCTGCGCCGTATATCTCAGTATTCACCACTAGGCCCGACACCATTTACGGTGCGACATTCTTAGTTCTCGCCCCCGAACATCCATTAGTTTCCAAATTAGTCAATGAAAAAACCCGCCAACAAGTTGACAAATACCGCACCGAGTCTTTGAAAAAATCCGAAATCGAACGTCAAGAAAACAAACAAAAAACCGGCGTTTTCACTGGCAGTTATGCCATTAACCCCGCCACCAAAGAGCAAATCCCTATCTGGATTTCCGACTATGTATTAATGGGTTATGGTACTGGCGCTATCATGGCAGTGCCAGCTTATGATGAGCGCGACCGCGAATTTGCCGAAAAGTTTGATCTACCTATCGTTGAAGCCGACTTCTGTGATTTTGATAAATTTGGCGAAAAGAAAATCAATTATCGCATGCGCGATTGGCTGATTTCGCGTCAACGCTATTGGGGTTGCCCGATTCCTATCGCTTATGACAAAGATGGTAATCCTCACCCCATCCCCGAAGACCAATTACCGGTCATGATTCCTGAAGTCGAAGATTACCAGCCCGACAATACCGGCCACAGTGCCCTCGCCAAGGCTAAGGACTGGCTCAAAGTTAAAATTGACGGTGAGGAAATGACGCGCGAAACTGACACTTTGGACGGCTACGCCTGCTCTAGTTGGTATCTTTGGCGTTATGCCAGCCCACACGACGACAAACACGCTTGGGATCCTGACGCCATCAAATATTGGGAACCACTTGATATTTATTGTGGCGCCGACCACGCGGTAGCGCACCTACTTTATATTCGTTTTTGGTGTAAATTCTTTGCCGACCAAGGCTACTTACCCTTCCGCGAGCCAATTAAAAAGTTATTATATAACGGTTATATTAATGCCCCAGATGGCAAGAAGATGAGCAAAAGCAAAGGCAATGTCGTTGATCCGCTAGAGGTTGTCAATAGTGGCTATGGCGCCGACACTCTCCGTACTTATGAGATGTTTATCGGCCCTTATGAACTAGACGCTACTTGGAACCCCCACGCCATCGGCGGCGTCCACCGCTTCCTAAATCGTTGCTGGAGTTTATGCTTTGGCGGTGAGGCAGAAATGGGTAATATGTCTTCTGAGGGGCATCCGCAGTTACGACGAGGACGCAGCGACGAGGCCTGTGACGACAGGCCCGAGGAGCGTCCCGAAGAAGACCATATTACCATTTCTGTCCGCCACAAAACCATCAAAAAAGTCACCGACGATCTAGGGCGCCAGTCGTTCAACACCGCCGTCGCGGCTCTCATGGAGTATGTCAATGAGCTTTATAAGACCACTCCCGAAAAGGAAGATTTAATCGCGCTCGCTAAGCTCCTCAAACCCTTTGCTCCTCATCTTGCTTGCGAAATGTTAGAGTACTTAGATGCCGACGACACTTGGCCGACTTATGACGCCAAATATCTCGTTGCTGACACCGTTGAATTTGTCATTCAAGTCAACGGCAAACTCCGCTCGCGCCTCCAAATCCCCCTCAGCGAAATCCACGACGCCGAAAAAATCACCGACCTGGCCCTAAACGACCCTAATGTCCAAAAATTCGTCACGGGTAAGCCTAAGAAAATTATTATTCCTAGTAAGGCCCACCTCATCAACATCGTCATCTAGTACCACCACTAACGCTCTTCGCAACGATAATATTGCCTCCCCTGCATCCAATCCAACCTCTGAAAACGATAACATTTACTCTTATGGTGTCTATTATCCTTGGTACACTGCTACCGCTGGCCGTAATCCTTCATCGGGTGCTACTACTGGCTCTATCTGCCCTTATAACTGGTCTTTGCCAATTAGTAATACTACTAGTACTGCGGGCTCTTTTGGCTATCTTGCTAGTACCATGGATACTACCTCCGCAACCACCAAAACTGCCAGTTTCCGCCATTATCCCAATAACTTCCTCTATTCCGGCTACGCCAGCGGTTCGATCTACGATAGGAGTAAATTCACCCGCTATTGGTCGCGTACCGCCAACACTAGTAACCGCGCGTACCAACTGTACTTCTACGCTAGCAGTTTCAGCCCGTCAAACTACGGCAGTAAGTCTTACGGCTTCTCATTACGTTGTATAGCTGGGTCTTAGAAGGGCGAGGTAATGGGGGTTTTGTGAGTATTTATTAGTTCAAGTCACCCACAAACCCCCATCATTCGCCTTCCGTCATTCTTAAAAATTTTTCATAAAGTATTGAGCTCAAGCTTGCTTTTTAGATTTCTTTTTGCTACATTTTCGCGTATGAAAAATCAAAAATTAGGTAAAATTATTATTTCAGCCGGACGCAAACCCTGGTCACACGAATTTCGTGTCGCAGAAATTCTAGCATCAACTGGGCATCGCGTTGAGTTTCTACCTGAAGGAAACCTACATTCAGCTGATATTTTAGTAAACGAAGTTGAGTTTGAAATAAAATCGCCAAAATCATCTAATGCCAATTCACTAGAACATAATATCAAAAAAGCATTAAGACAATCTAAAAATATTATCATAGATACATCTCGTATTAAAAAAGTCCAAAATGATAAAATTCGCAACTTCCTTATCAATCAAATGCGCTCAAGAAAACAAATTAAAAAACTCCTATTGGTCACTAAGCAAGGGAAAGTAATTGACATATCTACTCTAATCTGATACAATTAAATTATTGGAGTTTCGCACGGCGCCGAAGGTACCTACCGCGAAACTTCTTTTTTTATTTCCCCTTGTCAACTCAAACCTTTTTTGCTATAATAATCTAAAGAGTTTCACGCTCGGGTTATTATTGCTGTAAATAATCTGGGCACCATCAATATTAACCATTTAAGAGGAAATTTCAATGCCAACTATTAATCAGTTGATTCGAAAACCCCGCAAAAAGACAGCCAAAAAGTCTAAGGCGCCAGCGCTTGGCTCTATTGTCAATACGCTCAAGACTCGCCGTTATGGCCAATCTGCTCCTTTGAAGCGTGGGGTCTGTATCAAAGTTACTACCAAGACACCTAAGAAGCCAAACTCCGCCATGCGCAAAGTCGCGCGTGTCCGCCTGACCAATGGCCAGGAGGTTTGGGCCTACATCGGTGGCGAAGGTCACAATTTGCAGGAGCACGCTGTGGTGCTAGTGCGCGGTGGTCGTGTGCCTGATTTGCCAGGTGTTCGTTATCATATTGTCCGCGGCACACTTGACCTACAAGGTGTTCAGGGGCGTAAACAAGGTCGTTCTAAATATGGTGCCAAGAAAGGAGATTAACTATGCGCAAAGTTACCAAATCATTACAACGCAAAGTCTCACCTGATCGCAAGTACCAGTCGGTCTTGGTCCAGCGTTTGATTAACAAATCCATGCTCAACGGCAAGAAGCAAGTCGCCGAGCGTGCCGTATATTCGGCTATTGAGAACGCCGCCAAGAAATTAGACAGCGAGAACCCAGTTGAGGTACTAGAAAAAGCCATTGCTAATGTTTCGCCTGATTTTGAGGTCAAGTCGCGCCGCGTCGGTGGCGCCAACTACCAAATTCCGTTTCCGATTTCGGGCCACAGGCAACTTCACTTTGCCTTCTCTTGGCTCGTTCAGGCTGCGCGCGAGCGCAAAGGTATGCCTTATACTAAGCGCCTTGAACTAGAAATCGTTGACGCCTACAACGAAACTGGTGCCGCCTTCAAGAAGAAAGAAGATTGCCACCGTATGGCCGAAGCAAACCGCGCCTTCGCGCACTTCGCTAGATAGATACTGGACGGGTGGCGCCACTTGGGGGAAAATGTGGCGACAGGACCCGTCCAATATTTAAAAAGCCCTTGCGGGGCTTTATTTTTGTGCTATAATAGACTTAAGCAAAATAGGAGGTTTATTTTATATGGTAAAGGTAGTAATAAACGGGTTTGGGCGCATCGGTCGCTCTGCCTTTAAGATTGCTTTTGAGCGTCGCGATGTTGAGATTATCGCTATCAACGATCCTAACGACAACGAAGCTCTAGCCCAACTACTCCAATTTGACTCCTCCTATGGCATTTACGATCGTCAAGTTACTTATGACACGCAAAATTTAATCATTGATGGCCATACTATCCCTTGTTTTCACGAGCGTGACCCGCTCAACCTCCCCTGGAAAAAGCTCGGCGTTGATGTAGTGATGGAATGTAGCGGCCACCTCAATGAGCCCGACCAGGCTAAGAAGCACATCAAGGCTGGCGCCCGCAAAGTCGTTCTCTCCGCCCCCGCCAAGAAGGATCCTAGAAACACCGTCAGGACTGTCGTCCTCGGTGTCAATGATGACGCCATCAAAGACAAAGATGTTCTTATCAGTAACGCCTCTTGTACTACCAACTGTATTGCTCCAGTGATGAAAGTTTTGGAAGACACTCTCGGCATTGAAAAAGCCCTGATGACTACAGTTCACTCCTATACCGCCTCACAAAAACTCCAAGATGCCCCGGCGAAGGATTTGCGCGAGTCTCGCGCTGCCGCTGAGAATATCATTCCTACTACCACCGGCGCCTCCAAGTCCGCAACCCTCACTATTCCGTCGCTCAAAGGCAAGTTTGATGGCCTCTCCATTCGCGTACCCACCCCAGTTGTATCGCTCGCCGACATCACCGCCGTCACCAAGAAAAAAACTACTATCGCTCAGCTTAATAAGATTTTCAAAAAAGCGGCCGAGGAGCCTTATTATCAGGGCATCCTAGATGTCACCGAGCGCGAGCTAGTCTCGTGCGACTTCAAGGGCGACCCGCACTCGGCAATTGTCGATTTGCCATTAACAAATGTGGTGGGCGGTAATTTAATTAAAATCGTCGCCTGGTACGATAACGAATGGGGCTACTCCAATCGCTTGGTTGAGCTGGCGGTTGATTTTGGAAAGGATAAATAAATGCGTAGAATTTTTATCGGCGCCGACCACCGCGGTTTTAAAGCTAAGGAGGCACTTTTGCCCATTCTTAAAAAACTCCCTGACATCGAGATGGTCATAGACTGTGGTCCTATTAAATACGACGAAAACGACGATTTCAACGACCCAGCGATTCTAGTCTGTCGCAATATTATCAAAGATCTCGACCATAATTTTGGTGTTCTCATTTGCGGCTCGTCATTTGGCGTCTGTATCCAAGCCAATCGCTTTAAGCAGATTCGCGCTGTTAACCCATTAGATGAAGAGCGCGCCAAACTAGGTCGCGAGCACAACAATGCCAATGTCCTCTGTCTTTCCGCCGACCAACTAAAACCCGACCAACTTGAAGCCATCGTCAAAGAATTCTTTACCACCAAATACACCGGCAAAGAGCGTTACGAGCGTCGCAACCAACGCCTAGACAAGGAGGTTTAATATGGCTACTATAGTTCCTACTATTCTTACCACCGACACCAACGAATATCGCGCTCTGGTTGAATCTTTCAACACTTTTACACGTCGCGTTCAAATTGATATTGCTGACGGTGTTTTTGCTCAGCCCGCCACCATCCCCGATTTTTCTACTTGGTGGCCCCGCGAATGGGAGACCGACCTTCACATGATGGTCGCCAAGCCCTCCGAACATCTACCTGCTCTCCTTAAATTAAAACCATCACTGGTGATTTTTCACGCTGAAGTTGAGGAAGATTTAATTCCCATCATGGAGCAACTTCGCAACGCTGGCATCAAAGTCGGCGTGGCCTTATTAAAAAGCACCTATCCAGGGCGCGTCAAGGAAACCATCAACGCTTCTGACCATGTCTTGATTTTTGCTGGCGACCTTGGCAAGCAAGGTGGTACTGCCGATATGCTCCAAATTGAGAAAATCCCCATTGTTCGCTCAATTAACAAAAATGTTGAAATCGGCTGGGATGGCGGTGTCAATCTCAGTAACATTCGCGCCATCGCCCATTCCGATGTTGATGTAATTAATGTTGGCAGTGCTATTACCAATTCCACCGAGCGCCCCGCCATCTATAAAGCCCTAATCGCCGAGGCCGATAAGCGCGGTGTGGTATTAAGTTAAGGAGGAAATATGTCTATAGATCCAAACATTTTTAAAGATTATACGATTGCCGATATTGAACGCGCCACTGCTTATGGTAAAGATTTTGAAAAAGGTTTTAAAGAGCTCCATACCTTTGCCCAAGGCGTGACGATTTTTGGCTCTGCTCGTATTGGCGAAGATGATAAATACTACGCCAAAGCTCGCGAAGTCGGACAGTTACTCGCCCAGAACGGTCACGCTGTGATCACCGGCGGTGGCCCTGGCATCATGGAAGCCGCCAACCGCGGTGCTTACGAATACGGCGGCCGCTCAATCGGCTTCAATATCGTTCTTCCGCACGAGCAAAACACTAATCCCTATCTCACTGACTCTATTGAGTTTAAATATTTCTTCTCCCGCAAAGTGATGCTGGTGATGGCATCCAAAGCCTATGTGTTTTTCCCGGGCGGTTTTGGCACGCTAGATGAGCTTACTGAGGTACTAGTACTGATTCAAGAGGGCAAGATGCCTAAGATGCCAGTTCATCTCTTTGGTAAAAGTTTCTGGCGCCCCTTTGAGCGCTACATTGCTAATCAACTAGTCAAGGGTAAATTTATTGCCCCGCATGACACTACTATTTGTAGACTCACCGACGACCCCGCTGAGATTATTGCTGCCGCCAACAAGGTCGGTCACCCCAAGATTTCTGATAATTACTACGACGGTTTTGGCACGCGCGATAATCCCGGCATCTAGTCAGTTGTATGGCGATTGACAAAATTAGTAATCTGTGATATAATAAAACATTATGCCAAAGTTCAAACTCCAGAGTAAATACCGCCCATCTGGCGACCAACCTACCGCTATCAAACAGCTAGTAGACGGTATTAAATTTGGCGAGCGTGAACAAACTTTGCTCGGCGTCACTGGCTCGGGCAAAACTTTTACTATGGCCAATATCATCGAGCAGACTCAGCGCCCGACGCTGGTATTGGCGCACAATAAGACTCTCGCTGCTCAACTCTATTCCGAATTTCGTGAATTTTTCCCTGACAATGAAGTGCATTTCTTCGTCTCTTATTTTGACTATTATCAGCCTGAGGCCTATATTGCTAGCACCGATACTTATATTGAAAAGGATTCGGCGATTAATGAAGAAATCGACCGCTTGCGTCATGGTGCCACCGAAGCTCTGCTGACTCGTAATGATGTCATCGTAGTCGCCAGTGTCTCTTGCATCTACGGCATCGGCTCCCCCGCCCACTACACCGCAATGTCCTTGCCGTTATGGAAGAAGGAAAATAGGTGGGTTAAAATGATTGATTCGAGGCATTTTGCGACCGGCTGGGAGCAAGTTAGCGAGGAGCCCCGTGAAGACGGGCGCGACGAAGCGTGCCGAAAATCAATTGTTTTAACCCAATCAGATCTCATCAAGGCCTTGGTGACGATGCAGTACCATCGCAACGACTTAGCGTTCGAGCGTGGCAACTTCCGCGTCCATGGCGACACCATCGACCTCTTTCCCGCCAACGGCGAACACGCCTATCGTTTTGAATTTGATTTTGATGAACTCCGTGAAGTCAAAATCGTCCATCCCCTCACTTTTGAACTCCGCGAAAAGCCCGACCACATCCACATTTTTCCCAACACCCACTACGCTACACCACAAGAAGACATGGAACGCGCACTGGTCAATATCGAAGCTGAATTCAAAGACCGTTTGCAATTTTTCAATGACAATCGCAAATACCTAGAAGCACAACGCCTCTCGCAACGCACCAAATACGACCTTGAAATGTTAGAAAACACCGGCATGGTCAAGGGAATTGAAAACTATTCGCGCCATCTTGAAGGTCGGGCGGAAGGCGAGCCACCCTACACTCTCCTTGACTTTTTTCCAAAAGATTTTCTACTTATAATAGACGAATCACACATGACCATTCCGCAGGTGCGAGGTATGTTTAATGGCGACCATGCTCGCAAAACTACTCTAGTAGAACACGGCTTCCGCTTGCCTAGTGCCCTTGATAATCGTCCGCTCACTTTTACTGAGTTCGATGAACGTCTAAATCAAATTATTTATGTTTCAGCTACACCAGGGAAATACGAATTAGAACATTCGCCTCAGCCGGTCGAGCAAGTAATTCGCCCTACCGGTCTACTCGACCCCGAGGTCGAAGTGCGCTCTAGTAACGGTCAAATTGATAATCTTATGGAAGAGATCGACCAGCGCATCGCTAAGCATCAGCGCGTACTCATTACTACTCTCACCAAACGCATGGCCGAAGATCTTACCGAGCATCTGCAAGAACGCGGCGTCAAGACTGCTTATATCCACTCCGATATTGATACTCTCGAGCGCGGTGATATTTTGCGCGACCTCCGCGCCGGCGTTTATGATGTGCTAGTGGGCATTAATCTGTTGCGTGAGGGTTTGGACTTACCTGAAGTTTCACTAGTGGCAATTCTCGACGCAGACAAAGAAGGCTTTTTGCGTAGCGAATCGGCGCTGATTCAGACTATCGGCCGCGCTGCTCGTCATGTCGAGGGTAAAGTCATTATGTACGCCGATAATATCACCGAATCTATGGAGCGCGCGATTTCTGAGACTAATCGTCGTCGCGAGATTCAACAAACTTATAATCGCGAGCACCATATTACGCCTAAATCAATTCAGCGCGAAGTTAGCAAAGGCTTGCGGGCAGTCATTCCTGAAAAAGAACAAGCTACCAAACTTGATTTAAGGCGCGTGCCCCCCGAAGAGTTTCCATCACTTATTAAAGAACTTACATCTCAAATGCAACTTGCCGCCGCCAACCTTGATTTTGAACGCGCCGCGCTTTTGCGCGACCAAATTGCTGAGCTTAAAGACCATAAAAAATAACAAAATCAATCATAAAATCTATCTATTACGACTATTTCTGTGCTATAATAATAAAGATGAAAATTACACGCGAGGAAATTAATCATTTAGCTCAACTTTCCAATTTTTCGCTCTCTGATGAGGAGGCCAAAAGTCTGGGTACAGACCTCGAAAACATCATTAAATATATTTCACAATTAGATGAGCTAGATGTCAAAGGCGTAGAGCCGACCTATCAAGTTTTTGAGATGGAAAATGTCTGGCGTCCTGACGAAATTCAACCCCAAGAAGCCGACCGCGAGCAACTCCTCGCTTTGACCAAAGAACAACAAGATAATCAAATTAAAGTACCAAAGGTTTTGTAATGAAGATTGCTGATAAAAATACTACTGCTGTCAGTTTGGTTGAAGAAGCTTTGAAAAAAGCTCAGAAATTCGCCGATTATCATGTATTTAATTTCCTAGACAATGAAAATGCTTTGAAAAAAGCCGCCGAAATTGATAAGCGCATCAAAAAAGGTGAAAACGTCGGCCGTTTGGCTGGTGTGCCGTTCGCTATTAAAGACAATTTTCTCGCACCCGTAGGTAGTACTACCGCCTCAGCTCACATTTTGGAAGGTTTTGTTAGCCCCGTTACCGCGACGGTAATCAAAAAGCTCGAAGCCGAGGGCGCAATTTTGGTCGGCCGCACTAATCTGGATGCTTTTGCCCATGGCTCTTCCACCGAAAATTCTTACTATGGCCCGACTTTGAACTCCGCCGATCAAACTCGCGTCGCCGGTGGATCTAGTGGCGGCTCTGCCGTCGCAGTCGCTCTTGATATTGTTCCGTTTGCTACTGGTACCGACACTGGTGGTTCCATCCGCCAGCCTGCTGCCTTTAACGGCATTTACGGCCTCAAGCCTACCTACGGCGCCGTATCGCGTTATGGCATCGTGGCGATGGCTTCCAGCACCGACAGCATCGGTTTCCTCACTCGCACTCCCGAGGATATGGACCTCCTCATGTCCATCTGCGCCGGCCAAGACCCGTACGACATGACCACCTTGCCGGACTTTTACAACACGAATACTGATGATTTGAGGTATTTTGCGCCCGACGGGGAGCGCAACATAGCGAGCGAGGCCCGTAACGACGGGCCCGAGCGAGCGTGCCGAAAATCATCCAGTATTCGTGTTGGCGCTATCAAGGATTTCGATAACGATACGGTTCATCCCGAGATTCGCCAAGCACTCAAAGACAAAGTAGAGCAATTAAAGCAAAAGGGTCACGAAATCATTGAGCTCGACATGCCAATGCTCAAATACGCACTCGCAGTCTATTACATCGTCGTCCCTGCCGAAATTTCTAGCAATCTCAGCCGCCACGACGGCGTCCGCTACGGTTTCCGCTCCGACAAAGTCAAGAATCTCGACGACGTCTACGCCAACACCCGCAACGAAGGTTTCATGGCCGAAAACAAGCGCCGTATTATGATTGGCAATTTCGTCCTTAGCTCTGGTTTTTATGATGCTTATTATCTCAAAGCTCAAAAAGTCCGCACCCTGATTATCGAAGAATATGCCAAAGCTTTTGAAAAATGTGATTTTATATTGACGCCAGTAGCGCCAAATCCGCCCTTCAAGCTCGGTGAAAAGGTCAATGACCCCGTCGCCATGTATCTTGAAGACGTCATGTCTACCCCAATTAATCTCGCTGGCCTGCCTGCACTCACCATTCCTGCTGGCACCACTAAAGACAATCTCCCCCTCGGCCTTCAGCTCATCGGCCCTCGCCGCAGCGATGCTAATCTAATTGAACTTTCAAAGGAGTTAATGTGAATATCTCGGTTTGGTTTCTCTTAATTGCGGTCCTCATTGTTGGCATTTTGATTTTTGTATCAATTTTAATGACTCAAAAACGTGGCCACGTTTTTAATACCGCCAAGTATCAGAGCGATTGGCTCAAAATCGAAAATTCTCTCGTCAAAGACAATCCCGCTACTTACAATATGTCGGTGGTTGAGGCCGACAAATTACTCGACAAGGCTCTGCGCGAAATGGGCACTCCTGGCAAAAATATGGGCGAACGCCTTAAACGTAGTAGTGGAAAATTTACCCAGTTAAACGCCGTTTGGCACGCGCATAAACTTCGCAATCAGATTGCCCATGAGCATGGTTTTTCTGTTGAATATTTGCAGGCTAAGCGTGCTCTAAATTCGTTCTACCAAGCCCTTAAAGACCTAGGAGCCATCTAATGAGTAAATACGAAATTACCATCGGTATTGAATGTCATGTCCAATTAGCCACCAAGACCAAATTATTTAGCGAGGTTGACAATGACGCGCGCGGTAAGGAGCCAAACTCTTGCGTGTCGCCGGTAGATTATGCTTTGCCGGGGATGTTGCCACGCTTAAATGCCGAAGCGGTGCGCTTTGCTGTGCGTGCTGGTCACGCTATGAACGCTGAGATTAATCCGATTTCTCGCTTTGATCGCAAGCACTATTATTACCCAGATTTACCTAAGGGTTATCAGATTTCCCAACTTTATCAGCCGATTATCGGTGCTGGCTTTATTGAGCTTCCTGATGGCACCAAAGTACGCATTGAACACGCCCATCTCGAGGAGGATGCTGGCAAACTCAGCCATTTCGGCAGTTACTCGCTAGTTGATTTAAATCGTGCCGGCACTCCGTTGATTGAAATCGTTTCCATGCCCGACATCCATTCTGCCGCTCACGCTCGCGATTATTGCAAAGAGCTCTGGCGTATCATGACTTACGCTGGAGTTACTTATGGTGATCTTTATAACGGCAATATGCGTTTTGATGTCAACATTTCACTCGCGCCAGAAGGGGCGAAAGAACTTGGTACACGCGCCGAGATTAAGAATCTTAACTCTTTCCGCTCAGTTGAACGTGCTGTAGAATATGAATACCAACGTCAGTCCAAGTTGCTAGATAAAGGTGAAAAAGTCAAACAGGAAACTCGCGGTTGGAGTGACGATACTGGCAAGACTACCGCTCAACGCAGCAAGGAAGAGGCTCAAGATTACCGCTATATGCCCGAACCCGATGTTCCGCCGATTCATCTGTCCGACGAATATATCGCTACCGAAAAATCCGCACTTCCGTTACTGCCATCCGACTACCGCGCCCGCTTCGCTGACGCCATCCCTCACGACACTCTCGAAATCCTCCTCGACTACCAACCGCTGATGGAAAAATTAGGAGAGTTAGATGATTTGAACCATCCTTTCGAGGCGCGTTCGCAGTCACGACGAGAAGCAGCGAGCGACCCCGCGACGGCGGGCGTCGCGAGCGTGCCGAGAAAGGATGTTCAAATCATCTCAAAAGTCGCGAATTTGTTTGCGTCAGTCTTGCTAGCCGAAGAAAAATCCGCTGAGTATCTGAACGATTTACCCTCTGTAGCTCAACTCCGTGACCTCGTTAAGATGAATTCCGATAAAGAACTCAGCTCTACCGCTACCAAAGAAGTTTTCTTGAAATTCTTCGACCCCCAGATGAAAACCAAATCTACTAAAGACATCGCCAAAGAACTCGGCGTCATCCAAGAAAATGACACCGCTGCTCTCGAGAAAATCGTCGACACTGTGCTCGCTAAACCCGAAACCCAAAAAGCCCAAGCCGACTTCAAGGCTGGTCAAGATAAAGTCATCGGTTTTCTCGTCGGTCAAGTCATGAAAGAATCTCACGGCCAAGCCAATCCTTCCGCCGTCCAGCAAATCCTCCGCACCAAACTTAGTAAATAATTATCAAACTAAATGTTGCTTAATTTCAGCAAAGATTTCCTCAATAGTTCCCGAAGCGTCAATAACTGTTAGACCAAAATCTTTGGCAATGCGTGGATAAGCGGCGTTGACCTTCTGCTGAAAAGCATCAGGTTTGGCCTCAAAAGTTTCAGTATTTTTGCCACGCCCCGATTGACGCTTCAAACGCACTTCATCTGGCACGACCAAAATAAACCCATAATCAGGCTTGAAATATTTCTCAGGCAACAAATCTTTAGTGATGCGAATAATCTTATTCCGCGACACTCCCTCGCCATAACCTTGATAGGCGAGCGTCGACCAATAATTACGCGCCGAAATCACAATACCACCACGTTTCAATACCGGCTCGGCAATTTTGCGCCACAACTCAACTCGCGCCGCCGTAAATAGCAACACATTAGTGATCGGCTCCAGTTGATAGCCGCGCGCCAAAATCATATCATGTAAATCATGCGCCTGCGGCAAATCACCATCTGGCTCCTCTAGCATCACCACTTCTTTACCTTGTTTTTTGAAATATGTAGTCAAAAGCTCGGCTTGGGTAGATTTGCCGGTGCCATCTTGGCCTTCAATCACTATATACATCAGCGCACCCCCTCAAGATGCTTCTCATAACAAACCGGGCAAAGCGCACGGTATTCAACCTTGCTATCAGTACCATCAATCAAAACATCGGGACCACTAGTAGCTAGTTTGTCATCTACGAACCGCGCGTTGATGGTCGCCTTGTGGCCGCATTCGCAAATAGTTTTGAGTTCCTCGATATTATGAGCAATTTGCAACAACCTCGTCGCCCCCTCAAACCCGCCGTCGTTAAGGCGAAAGTTTAACCTCAATCCATAGGCAATTACCGGAATATGAAGTTTAACCGTAATCAACATCAATTGGTCGGCTTGCGTTGGCGTCAAAAACTGCGCTTCATCTACCAAGACGCAGTCAACTTTGGCGTAATTTTTTCGTATTTCTTCATACAAATTTGTCTCGCGATCAAAACAAAAATCCGTCTCGCGCTCGGGGCCGATACGAGTTAGTAATTTAGTGCCGTTTTTGATATCGGTTTGTGGTTTAATCACGCAGACTCGGTGCCCGCGCTCTTCGTAGTTAAATGCCACCTGTAACAGTTGCATCGTTTTGCCACATCCCATCGCCCCATAACGAAAATATAACTTTGCCATACCCTCATTGTAACACAACTTCAACAACAATTTAGCCAAGAAAAAGCCCCGGCCGTGAGACCGAGGCGGGGCTTTCTAGTGTGATGACAAATGTTTTTTGGGGCGTTTCACAAGGGTAAATTCTCTACAAACATTCGGGGCCACATATATTTTAAATCTATATAAGACCTCTTCTTCGGACTCTTCGAGTTTTTCGTTATAGAAATGAAAATCACTCAAATCTTCACTTCCGGGTTCATCGTCCAGTGCCACGCTAAAACGATTAGTGGGCGGCAACGAAGGCGACAGACAATTATCAGTAAAAACTTCTTTCATCTTTTTCATAACAATAACCTCCCTATTGTTAAAACTCTTAATGTTCTAGAAAGCTCATAACCTTTACGGTTATGCTTACATTATATCACACTTATGCTAAAATGTCAATAATAAGAACATATTAACAGAGGTGAAATAATTTCAAACACGCTAATGATTTTTATGCTATAATAACTACATAAACATTTTAGGAGGTACACTATGTATGAAGGCTGGCGTGGCTTTAAAGCCGGCACATGGACAAACACCGTTGACGTAAGCAATTTTATCAAGCAAAATTACCGTGAATACCGTGGCGGTGAAGATTTTCTTGCCGGTCCCACCCCTAAAACTTTACGACTTCTAGAAATTTTCAACAAAATGAATCGCAAAGAGATCAAAAAGCACGTTATCGATATCGACACCATACATCCAGCCGATGTTGATGCTTTTGAGCCGGGCTATATTTCTAGAGAAGACAATGTCATCGTTGGTTTGCAGACTGACAAACTCGGCCGTCGCAGTATCGTCCCTAAGGGCGGTCTTCGCATGGTTTATAATGAGCTCGATATCTATGGTTACGAAATGGGCGCCAACCTCAAGAAATTCCTTAATTCCGGTCTTTTCAAATCACACAACGACGGGGTGTTTGACGCTTATACCTCTGAAATTCGCCGTGCTCGCCATAACAAACTTCTGACCGGTCTCCCCGATAGCTATGGTCGCGGTCGCATTATTGGCGACTATCGCCGTGTGGCACTTTATGGCATCGATTTTCTGATGCGAGAAAAACGCAAAGATTGGGACGAAATGCCAATTCACCAGATGGATGATGCCACGATTCGCTTGCGTGAAGAAATTGCTATGCAGTATAAGGCACTAGGCAAAATTAAAAAAATGGCCAAGAGTTATGGCTTTGATATCTCTCGACCCGCCAGAAATGCCAAAGAGGCCGTACAATGGACTTATTTTGCTTATCTAGCCGCCGTCAAGGAAAACAACGGTGCCGCTATGAGCCTCGGGCGTGTCGATGCGTTTCTCGATATTTACTTCGAGCGCGATTTTAGGGAGGGCACGTTAAATGAGCGCAAAGCCCAAGAGATCATCGATAATTTTGTTATTAAACTACGCGCAGTTAGACACTTGCGCACCCCTGATTATGATGAACTGTTCTCCGGCGATCCGACGTGGGTCACTTGCTCGGTAGGTGGTTTGACCACTAGCGGCCACAAATCGCTTGTTACCAAAACCTCATTCCGTATCGTTCACACCCTCGAAAACCTCAAATCTTCCCCTGAGCCCAATATGACCGTCCTCTGGGCAGAAAAGCTCCCCACTCCCTGGAAAGAATACTGCGCCAAAGTCAGCATTGATACTGATTCTATTCAATACGAAAACGACGACGTGATGCGACCCCATATGGGCGACGATTATGCCATTGCTTGTTGCGTGTCGGCGATGCGTGAGGGTAAAGATATGCAATTCTTTGGGGCTCGTTGTAACCTAGCTAAGGCCTTATTGTACGCGATTAACGGGGGCGTAGATGAGATGACTGGCGAGACGGTTTTGCCCGGTTTTGAGCCCACAACTGATGCGGTACTGGATTATCGCCAAGTCAAATCTGCCTACCATAAGGTGTTGAAAGAAGTCGCACGTATTTACAATCAGACCATGAATATCATCCACTACATGCACGACAAATACGCCTACGAGGCCAGCCAGATGGCGCTCCACGATACCGACGTCAGGCGCCTTATGGCTTATGGCGTTGCGGGGCTTTCAGTAGCGACCGATTCACTCTCAGCCATCAGATATGCCAAAGTCACCCCTATTCGCAACAAAGACGGCCTAGCAGTAGATTTCAAAATCGAAGGCGATTACCCCCAGTATGGCAACGATGACGATCGCGTGGATAACATGGCAGAGGAGTTACTAGAAAAATTCTATGCCGAGCTTGCTTCTCACCCCTGTTATCGCGATGCAATACCAACGATGTCGGTACTTACTATTACCTCTAATGTTGTTTATGGCCACAATACTGGTGCCACCCCTGATGGCCGCAAAGCTAAAGTACCGTTTGCACCAGGGGCGAATCCGATGCACGGGCGCGACAAGAGTGGTGCGATCGCCTCACTGAACTCTGTAGCGAAGCTCGACTGGGCCAAATGTTGTCGCGATGGTATCTCAAATACATTTTCTATCATCCCTCAGTCGCTCGGCATTACTATCGAAGACCGCACCGAAAATCTCGTAGCACTAATGGATGGCTATTTCTCGCAAGGCGCCCATCATCTCAATGTCAACGTACTAAATCGCGAAACCTTAATCGACGCCAAGAATCACCCCGAGAAATACCCGCTTTTGACTATCCGCGTATCTGGCTACGCGGTGCGTTTCAACCGTCTTACCCCTGAGCAACAGCAAGAAGTAATCGACCGCACTTTCCATGACCACATGTAAGGGTTCGGTCGCCGAAATCGAAAGTTTCGGTCTTACCGATGGCCCCGGCATCCGCACCGTGGTGTTTCTGAACGGCTGCATGCTACGCTGTCGGTATTGTCACAACCCCGAGATGCAGGAACGCCAGCCAGATAATATTACCCCGGATGAAATTGTTAAAAAAGTTCTCCGCAATAAGCCATATTTTAAGCGAGGTGGCGGGGTGACTTTTTCGGGCGGCGAGCCACTTTTACAGCCTCTGTTATTGCTAGAAACTTGCAAAAAATTACATCAAGAAGGCGTTCATATCGCTCTTGATACCGCCGGTATTGGCCTCGGGCGCTACGATGAAATTTTGCAAAATGTGGATTTAGTTTTACTTGATATCAAGCACATCACCCCAGATGGTTATCAAGAAATCACCTCCAAAGCCTATTTAGACAGGTTTTTGGAGTTTACCAAGGCCCTTAATCAGTCCAAAAAACCAGTTTGGATTCGCCAAGTCGTGGTACCAGAGGTTCACGATAGCAAGCAGTACATGCGCGACCTCGCCCAGTTTCTACGCACGCATCTTGAAAATGTCGAGCGGGTAGATTTTCTCCCCTATCACAAACTTGGCAGCGATAAATACGCCAAGCTCGGGCGCATTAGCCCTTATCAAGACAAACCCCCTATGGACCCTAAGCTCTGCGACGAGCTTTACCGCTATTTCTGCCAACATTACCCCTGTTAAATATGTTCTACCTATTGACTTTTTAGCATAAGTGTGATATAATGTAAGCATAACCATAAAAGGTTATACACTTTCTAGAGTACATTCACAATGACAATAGTTCAATAATAGGGAGGTTATTATGAAAAGATTTTATGTCGACTACGAAAATGTAATTCAGGGCCTGAGCTTAGTGCTGATTATAGCCGCTGGCGTATTAGCCGCACTGCACACGAGGGGAAATCCTCAAAATGCTTTTGCAGCTACTATTGTTTTTTTGGGGGTGGTTGCTGCAATCGGCATCCCTGTTTACAAAGCCACGTTGACCGACAAGAACTTCGGACGTATAAACTATGCTCTAAACAAAAGGTTTGGAGCGTTAATCCAAGAAGAAGAAATCTTGGATGCAATCGTCTATGAACGTTGGGTTCATAACAAAAAATGCGGGCTCAGTCTTGGCTTGGAAGACGACACTGACGTTTACTGGCCGTGTTGGGCAGAAGTAGATCCGCATTTATGGAAAAACATAAATGCGTACGACAAAGTAGAAGTAAAGTGTTCGGTAACACGCCATCTTTACGGCGGTCGCTATCATGTCGAGGGAGCAAAAGTTATTTCGCTCTCATTAAAAAAGTAGTCTAGAAAGCTAGCCTCGGTCTAAATGACCGGGGCTATTTTTCTCTCGCCGGCTTTTTGCCGCCCCGATACCTCACCATCGCCACGATGGTCGACGCCATCACTAGCGCCGTCGCTATCGTGCCAAATATCGCCAGCACCATCACGTTATAAATAATCATCAAAATACAACCGTTAATTTCGGCCAACCGAATTTTAGTAGTATTACCGGTGTAAAGCGCCAGGGTGTATATACTCATTGCAAACAGCGGCAGCAGGCTCTCCGGCCCGTCGTAAGTTACCACCGTAAACACCACAAACGCCACCAGCACTATCAGCAACAGGTAAAACGGTATTTTCTTAAACTTTCGAAAGAGGTAATTCCTCGCCATACACACTACATTAATCAAAGCCCCCGAAAACGCCCCTAGAAACATGTACTGCACAGCAAACAGAAAATTAGAAGCAATCTGCAATTTCAAAAGCTCGTTTTTGCTGTTTTTTTGAAAACTCAGCATATCCACAATAATCGCCACCAGCCCAATAACTTGCGCGGTTATAAAACAGATAGTCGATATATCATCCATAAGCACTTTTATTTTATCATAAAACCTTTTCTTACAGAATATCAGTCTAGCATAGACCAGGGCCGTTTTTTTGCACTACCCCAGTAAAACATGTTTTGGCTATTGACAAAATAGCATAAGTGTGATATAATGTAAAAATAACCGTAAAAGGTTATGAGCTTCTAGAGCACATTAAAAGATAGGGGGTTTATCATGAAGAAGCATAACTATTCGGCAAGAATTGTTTCAGGGACGGCGACGGTGAGTATTCTAGCGTTTATACGTTTGTTTTATGTTGCTGGCGTGTGGTACGACGTCGATATTCCTGCTTTAGCGATATGGGAGATTTCAGCATTTTGGATGTTAATGACAATCGTATATTGGGAAGAAACAAACAAAACCTGGAACAGACGTCGCGCTAAGAAGATTGAAACGACGCTTTGGTGCGAAGTTATAGATAAGTATCGCTTTGGCGACACGAGAATATTTTGCACCGATGATGATCGTCACTATGTCGTGACGAGAATTAATGGGGAAATCCATAAATTCAACAACGAAGAATTATGGTATTCAGTAGAAGTGGGCGATATATTTGTCGTTGCGGTCGAAAAATACATTGCCCCAGACGGTTCTTTATTTGATTTAGAAATAATAGGGCCTGAATTAAACCAAATAGATGTTTCGGTCTAGAAAGCTCAGCCTCGGTCTAAACGACCGGGGCTACTTTTTTGTAAAATATCAGGCTAGCGCTTGCATTTTACGGTTCATTTTGTTACATTCTCGCATATGAAAAATCAAAAATCAGGAAAGATTAAACCCAACGGCGTAAAGCTAGAAAAACACGAATACGATACAATTCTATTCTTGACTAATCTCGGTTACGATATAGAACTCATACCACCATCCAATAGTCCCAAGACTAAAACCCCAGATTTTATAATGTCGGGTAAAGAATGGGAGATGAAAAGTCCGCAAGGTAAAAGTAAAATATCTTTGGAACATATTATCAAAAAAGCTACTAAGCAATCCGAAAATGTAATTATAGATTTGTCAAAATCAAAAATGCCAGAAGAGATTGCGATAAAAGAACTTAAGAGGTGTTTCAAGCAAATTAATTCTTGTAAGCAGTTAAAAATTATTACGAAAGATCATAGACTACTTGAATTCTAGTAGCAAATATGCTACAATAAAAGTATCGAGGGCGACCTTGCGCCGGAGGTGCGAGGCCCAGCCCTCTTTTTTGATAATTCATTTTCCGCCAACACTATAACCATAAACTATGCTAAAATAAAGACATGGCAAAGTTATATTTTCGCTATGGCGCGATGGGATGTGGCAAAACTATGCAGCTTCTACAGGTCGCTTTCAATTACGAGGAGCGAGGTCACCAAGTCTGCGTGATCAAACCTAAAATTGATACCAAAAACGGTACCAAATTACTTACTCGTATCGGTCCCGAACGCGAAACTGACCTCTGTTTCAGCCATAAAACTAATTTATATGACGAAATTTGTAAAAATTACCCTAAGGTCGACTGTGTTCTGGTCGACGAGGCTCAATTTCTTACTCCTATTCAGGCTGACCAATTAATGCTAATCACCACCAAATTGAGTATCCCCGTTATAGCTTATGGACTTCGCCTTAATTTTCGTCAAAACGACGGTGGTTTTGAGGGCGCGACGCGCTTATTGCAGATCGCTCATGATATCGAAGAAATCAAAACCATCTGCGAATGCGGCCATAAAGCCACTCGCAATGTTCGTTTTGTCGATAATAAGCTTATCACTACCGGTCCAGATATTTTAATTGACGATGGCACTAGTAAAGTTGAATATCGCGCACTCTGTCCGGCTTGTTATCAAAAATATCTGGAAAAGGTCTAGTGATGTACATAGTTATCGAAGGCCAAGACGGTACTGGCAAATCCACTCAAGCCGAATTATTAACAAAATATTTCAAGGAGCAAGGCAGAGAAGTCGTCATGCTCGAGGAGCCAGACGGCGACTTACCTCAAGCGCATGATTTACATGATATGATTTTGTCTCGCGGTTATCACTTGGAGCCTATTACCAATGTCCTGTTATTCACGGCCGCCCGCGTGGAGCTTTGGTACAAAATCGCTGAGCCAGTCCTAAAACGCGGCGGCATCGTCATATCAGCTCGCAATTACTGGTCAACACTGGCCTATCAAGGTTATGGTGAAGGCGTGTCGCGTAACAAAATTATCCGTATCACTAAGGATTTATTACCCGAAAAATATTTCCGACCTGATTATGGCTTTATTCTCACTGTACCAGACGAAGTTCGCCTTACTCGCCAATCTGGTCGCGGTAAAGATACTGAAACTTTTGAAGCCAAGCCCGACACTTTTCAGCAAAAAGTCAACGCCGCTTATCCGCGCATTGCCAAAGATTTCAATCTCCAAATCATCGACGCTTCTGGTACCATCGAAGAAATTTTCACCGAAATCAAACAAATTATTTTGTAAACATCATTTTCTTTTTAAAATATTGAGCTCAAGCTTGAATTCTGTCGGTCTTTTTGCTACACTGCGTCGCGTGTTGTACTTTTGGAGATTAGTGGGCTTTAATCACAAACATAGTCGTAGTTTGTGGGTCGGTGGGGGTCCACTAAAAAGGCTGATGCTAGATAGGCTAGGACTACCAGAAAGGAGTAATTGTTATGCTTCAAATTGGACTAATAATTCTCAATTTTGACAAGAAACCAAAAGAAAAGTCTAACCATTAAGGTTAGACTACAACACAACGAAAGGATAATCTAGCAATCCTTTCAATAATATAAATTATATAAAAATAATCCATCATTGTCAATAAAGTTTATGTCAATTCCAGGCGAAATTCAAGCATGGTTTGAACGGCACGTGTCGTTACACGGTGAGTCATATTTTTTGGATAAGGAGCAGGCCGCGGCGGTGTGCGATAGCCACAAGAATACTCTAGTGACTGCGCGCGCCGGTTCGGGTAAGACGCGTATTATTGTCGCCAAGATTGCTTATCTTATCCATCAAGAGGGAATTAAGCCAGAGGAGATTTCGGCCTTTGTCTTTAACCGTACTGCTGCTGCCGAAATCAACCAGCGCCTTACTGAGGTCAAAATCGACGGCACACCTTTGCTCGCCGAAACTCCCAGTATCGCCACCACTTTTCATAAATTCGCTCTTGATACGCTCAAACAGGCCGGTCAAAAGCCGCATATTATCTCCGAGGATGACCGAAGCCAACTCCTCCAAACCCTCATTTGGTGCCACACTAAGATTAAAAATCCATTAAAAACCGCCCACATCCTCCAACCATCCACTCCCGCCGAGGCTCAGACTCTTAGCCTTGTATCGCAGTTTATCAACCGTACTCAGCAAAAATACCCTGGCGCGATTGGCTTTAGAAAACTCACTCAGGCTGTCGGTAATTACAGCGCTGACCCGCAAACCAAAATATTTTACGACTTCGCCCTGCCTATCTATCGCGAATACTGCCAAGCTCTTAAAAAGCAGGATAAAATCGACTTCAATATCCTCATGAGCAACGCCGCCGGCTGGCTCGCTAGAATTAGCATGGATAGTGCTTTTGAGGGACTTTCGCAGGCTGCTGCCGTTCGCCCCTTGGGACGCGGACAGACTGAGCGCGGCGCGCCCGTGAAGACGGGCCGCGCCGACGCGACCCGAAAAAGCACTATCATGCTAATTCGTGTATTACAAGCCAAGCGCCATCTTCTCATCGACGAGTATCAAGATTTTTCCTATCTATTTTTAAACCTCGTCAATCAACTTCGCAAGCTCTGCCCTGAAGCTCATCTCTTTGCCGTCGGTGACGACTGGCAGGCGATTAACCGTTTTGCCGGCTCCGATTGCACCTATTTCCTTAATTTTGCTGACTTTTTCCCCGAGGACGCTCATAAAATCAACCTCATCACTAATTACCGCAGCGACCGCAAAATTGTCGACACCGCCAGTGAATATATGATTAACGCCACCGGTCAGAACGCTGCCAAAATCACTGCTTTTAGTAAAAAATCCGGCAAAATCCACCGGGTTAACTATCTTAAAACCCGTTTTGATACCGAGGATATCAAGGGTGACGCACTTCACGATTCGGCGTTTCAATACGCGCTCGCACACGAAATCTACCCACCAAACGCTATCAATCTTCCGCCTACCGCCGCCGCCAAACTCCTCAAATCCACCCTCAAAATCATCAAAAAACACCGCCGTGCTAGACAAATTCTTTTACTTCACCGTCACAATTTTACCTCTTATCCGGGACTAACGATGTCTAAATTTCACCAAGCTTTGAAAACCGTCGCCATCAACAACTACATCCTTACCGCCACAGAATTTGACCAAAAAATCAGTTGGCTCACCATCCACCGTTCCAAAGGTCTCGAAGCTGACGTTATCATCATCCTCGAAGCCGACAACCAGATATTATTTAGCGACCCTAAAAATAACCTTTTTGAAATCTTTGGCGACAACCATACCACTAACCGCGAAGATCAGCACCGCCTTTACTACGTCGCCACCACGCGCGCCAAGCATCACCTCTATCTTCTCACCGCTGATAGTAAAGCCAGCAAAAAGCCCCGCCAACCTTAGCGAGGCTTCTAGCTTACACCTTACGGGTAAAAATACCGTCTGGACCGCAGTAACACGGATTGTTACAGACATGGTTCAGTCCCTCGAAGCGGCACACTGACTTATCCAAGTGTTTCTCTAGCAACTCTAACGCCGGCCGATAAGCACTCCGACCATCCAGCACATACCTCCGCACATTGGAATAATAAGTCAGCAGCGTGTTATGCGTAGCCTTACAAATCTCCACTTGCGCATGTCCGCAGAACCGCTCCTGTAACTTCAACACAAAGTTCTCCAAAGTACCGCGCTCATTGATGCGTACTAGCATACCGAGCGGATAATCATCTGCCAGGCTACCGATATCGCGCAGCCACTCGTCTTTCAGCTCAGTGTCAGCGATAAACTCCGGCACATAAAACTGCGGGTAATGGCGTGGCAGCGTGATTTCATAGTCTAGCGTCCGGTGCCGCAGGGCTTGTGCTATGTGGACGAGCGTCCCCATATACGTGGTACAGTAATTTTCGCCCCACTCGTTAGCCCGTACACGCCGCGCAAACAGGGAGAACTCGCGTCCCTTCGGGTCATTTAGTCCTGGCAAATCTACCAGCGGCACCAACTCTTCACGAAAATCGCTATAAACTTTCGCCAAGCGCTCGCCGAAGTCATATGGGCAACCCTCTGGCCGTTCATCGGGCGTTTGCTGGATAAACTTATTCATCCAGTCTAAATAGTAGTTCCACTGACAAAGACTGGTTGTGTGTGACATTGAAGTCGCCGGCGTAAACGCCGACAGCAGAAACCGCGCATTTTCCATCGCCAATTTCTTCGCGTCACCGGGTTTCATCCGTGGGTACAGCTCGCTGATCTTCGCAGCAAACTGCGGATGCCATTTCTCGTACAGCTCACGCTCTCGCGTCCGCTCTTCCGGCGGCAAGTCCTGCTCATAGCTGTTTTTCATGAACGTATAGCGCCCCGATTTCTCTGAGGTGTTATACACGTTCTCGTTATTCAGCACCATCGCCAAAATCTTCGGTATCCGCTCGATTAAGAGCGTGATCGACGTATGCTGAAATACACTGTGATGAGCATTTTTCTTACAGCCCTCAGCCCGGTTTAAAGTCTTTTCTTCCGGCTCTGAAAAAATCTCGTCACAATCTCCGGGCATGTAGCAAATTCCTGCCATACGGCCGGCCAACGTCATCCGCTCTTTTGTCGTCTGCATTGACGCCGGCACCGTTTCGGCATAAAAACTAACTCGCATTATTACCACCTCCTTGGTGTAATCTCCAAAAGAACAATCGGTGGCCTAGCCCACCGATCTTACCCTCATTATATCATAAAAATACGCTATAAAAATCAAGAAAAATCCGAGGTTTTACCTCGGATTTTTAAAGATTATTAGTCGTAGAGAGCGTATATCTCTGGACTATGCGGATCTTTATCATAATTACCGTCTATGATATCGATCGATGACGTTCGAATCAGGTATTGAGCCACATATACCAGAGCGTCTTGATGAACGTCAGCGTCCTTTTCAATCAGTTCGATAAAATCTTCTTCAGTATTATCCCTATATACACCTACAGTTGGACTACCCGATATACTAGAGCCGATCGGTTTTTGGGGCGAGTCACGCAGATCATCCACGTCCAAGCCATCTGGGTGTTTCCCGTTGCCGCCAGGTCCCTGCGGTGACTTATCTTTGGGCTCAGGCCCGTTGTCTGACCTCCCAACACCTTCTGAAGGCGTCCAAATAGGATCCTCGTCAATCGCCTTCGCGGCTTCCTTGTCCTCGGACTTTTTCTCCTTGTCTTCAGCCTTTTTCAAAGCCTCAGACATGAAAGAATAATCGCGAGTACGGTCATCTACATACTCGACCGCCTCAGCTAATGCCGCTGGGTCATCCTTAATTATTTCAAGGTATTGTGCTCGGATCGTTTCGCCCCTATCGGCCAATCTATCTTCGTAATCATCTTTTAGGCCACTATCCCACCAAGAATGAAAGATGATTGCCAGTACTATTGCAATAACTATTCCCATAACGACATAAACTACTGCGTCGTCCGCTCTGTTATTTATCATGATTTTCCCTCCTCATGAAATGTACCTTTATAATCTTACTGTCAAGGTACGAAGTGTCAACTTATACCCTAATTATAGCACAAATGCTTAAAAAAGTCAAGGCTAAAAGGCGTTATAACCATTGACCAATCAGCGCAAATATGATAAAATAAAACAAGTTTTAGGCACCTTAAAATCGTCTATAGAAAGGAGGGAGAGCATGGAATATACTGAAAAAGTGGTTAAAAATTACGCTAAACCAATAATCATAATCGTGCTTCTCGCATCTGGTGTCGCATCATTCGTTGCCGCCTTCACTCATTTTTACGACACTCTTCCCGGCTTCTTTTGCTGTTGTGTTGTTTCGACTTTATTGCTTTCCATTTCATTCGCTGTCGCCGTACTCTATGGTGACTGTCCTAGGATTAGTCGTAAAATATATTTTCTCCATGATGTCAAACCATATATAGCTAATACCCGTATTAAAAAAGTTGAAAGGAAAGTCATTGATAAAAACCGCAAAAAGCCTCTCATCGGTAACATACATTATTTTGTTACAATTCAACTTGAACGTGAAAGCGAAGGCGAAGAATATACCCTTAAAACTTCGCCTATGAGTTACGGCAAGTCAAAGATAGGAAAAACAGTCACCTGCCTGAGCTATGAATATTACGATGCATTCAATGAGTTAATTTACAGTGAAATCAAGGAGATAGCCTAAAACTTTGGGCTCGGCCACCAGCCGGGCCTTTTTAATACACAAAAATAAAAATATCCCCCAACCTAACAGAAGGGGTGCGGGTATTCCCGAATACTCCCCCACTGTACCACAAAATATCGAGCTAGAGCTTGCTTTTTAGGTCTCTTTTTGCTACATCTCCACACATGAAAAATCAAAAATTAGGTAAAATTATTATTTCAGCCGGACACAAACCCTGGCCGCACGAATTTCGTGTCGCAGAAATTTTGGCGATAAATGGATACAAAGTAGAGTTTCTGCTAGAAATCAGCATAAAATCGCCAGATATCTTACTTGACGGGACAGAATATGAGTTAAAGTCACCAGAAACGAAAAAGACCTCGTCAATAGAACAGATACTTCGTAGGGCGTTAAAACAATCTCCTAATATCATAATCGATGCTTCGCGTATAAAAATGCGAGAAGATAAAGTTCAAAGATTTCTCATACGAAAATGTCGAGAGCAAAAACAAATCAAAAGAATGTTATTTATTACGAAAAAAGGCAATATAATTGACATTTTTGGCCTAATTTGATATAATACAACTAACGAAGTCCTCGCAGAGCGCAGTATGCACTTAGCGCGAGGACTTCTTTTATACCACAATTCTTCTTGTCAACCGCCCACTTGTCTGCTATAATAGAAAAAGTCTATTTTTAATGCTTAATAAAGGAATAAAGGAGCCAAATGGCAGCTGAAATCAAAGACCTATCAAAACTTCGTAACATCGGCATCATTGCTCATATTGACGCCGGTAAGACCACTACTTCTGAGGCTATCCTCTATCGTACTGGCCTCAAGCACAAAATTGACCTTGTTAAAGGTGATACTGGTGGTGCCGAAACCGACTGGATGGAACAGGAAAAGGAACGCGGTATCACTATTACCTCTGCCGCAGTCACCGTTTACTGGAAGAACCACAAGATTAACATCATTGATACCCCAGGACATATCGACTTTACCGCTGAGGTAGAGCGCTCGCTTCGCGTGCTTGATGGCGCAGTGGTGGTCTTTGATGGCAAAATGGGCGTCGAAGCTCAGAGCGAAACCGTCTGGCGCCAAGCTACCAAGTACGGTGTGCCTCGTATCTGTTTTGTTAATAAAATCAACCAAATCGGTGGCGATTTTTACAAATCTCTCGATAGTATTCATAAGCGCCTCAGCAAAAATGCTGTCGCCATTCACTTACCAATTGGCTTCGAAAAAGATATCTGTGGTGTGGTCGACCTTATCGATATGAAAGCCTACACCTACAAAGAATACACCGACCACGAGTTGACTGTCGGTGAAATTCCTGAAGACATGAAAGAAAAAGCCAAAAACGCTCGCGCCATGCTCATCGAAGAAGCTGTTCAAGCCGATGAAGCTTTGATGGAAAAATTCTTTGACCAGGGTGAAGACGCCATTACTACCGACGAACTCAAGGCCGCTCTCAGGAAACGCGTACTTGATGGCGATTTCTTCCTTGTCACCGGTGGTGACGGCCGCGGTGTAATCGTCGAAAAAGTACTTGACCTGATGGCTGATTATCTACCTTCGCCGCTAGATCGCGATCAGGGCCAGACTGTCGGTACCAACCCCAAGACTGGCGACGAAATCATCCGCAAAGCCGATGACAAAGAGCCACTTACCGCGCTTGCCTTTAAGATCGCTACCGACCCATTTGTCGGCAAGCTCATCTTTATCCGTGTCTACGCTGGTAAATTACAATCTGGTTCCTTTATTTTGAATGCTTCTACCGGCAATAAAGAGCGTGTCGGCCGTATCGTCCGTATGTTTGCCGATAAGCGTGAAGAAATCAATGAAATCACCGCTGGCGATATCGCTGCGGTAGTTGGTCTCAAAGATTGTACTACTGGTACCACTCTTTGCGACCCTGCCCACCCGATTTTGCTTGAATCTATCGAATTTCCTGATCCTCCAGTATCCATCGCTGTGGAACCCAAGACCAAATCCGACCAAGAAAAAATGGCGCTCGGCCTCCAGAAACTCGCCGAGGAAGACCCAACCTTCCGCGTCCACACCGACGAAGAAACCGGCCAAACCATCATTAGTGGTATGGGCGAATTACACCTTGAAATTATCATTGACCGCTTACATCGCGAATACAAGGTAGATGCCAACACTGGTGCGCCTCAAGTCGCCTACCGCGAAACCATCCGCGGTACCGCCGAAGCCCAAGGTAAACACGTTAAGCAGTCTGGTGGTCGCGGTCAATACGGTGATGTTTGGATTAAATTTGAACCCAATGAGGCTGGCAAAGGCTTTGAATTTATTGATCAGATTAAAGGCGGCGTGGTGCCTCAGGAATATCGTAAGCCTGTCCAGCAAGGTGTTGAAGAAACCCTCGGTGGCGGTGTGATTGCTGGCTACCCAGTAGTTGATATCAAGGCTACTCTCTACGATGGCTCTTACCACGATGTCGACTCCTCTGAGCTCGCATTCAAACTCGCCGGCTCGCTCGCTACCCGCGAGGGTATTAAGAAAGCTAACCCCGTGCTTCTCGAACCAGTGATGAAGATGGAAATCACCACCCCAGAAGAATTCATGGGCGACGTTATTGGCGACATCAACTCCCGCCGTGGCCGCATTGATGAGATGGAAGATTTGAACGGTGGCGCCAAGCTGATTCGCGCTTTCTGTCCACTAGCGAACCTCTTTGGCTACACCTCAGACCTTCGCTCAATGTCGCAAGGCCGTGCTGCTTCCAGCATGGAACTCCACGCCTACGAAGAAGTTCCACCCAACGTCGCGCAGGGCATCATCGACGAGCGCAACAGTAAATAACTCTCCCCTTAAAGTCAACCCCGTTACTGGGGTTGACTTTTTGCATAAACTGTGCTATAATAGAAGAGTATATTCCTTTCTTCTTTTTTGCGAGCGAGGAATACGCTCCTTATCAGAGAGGATTTTTCGCTTGCGCGTAAGTTAAATCTGGTTAAAAGTTATCACTAATGATTAAAGTTATTGTCGCACCACACTAGTTTTACAGAGGAGGAGAAAAAATTATGACAGAGGAGAACAAAAAAGGAAGAACACCAGGTGTCACGCTTGCACCGATTCGGAAAGGCTGCGCTAAAAAAGGACTGCGGGAAAAGGTTGACAAAAAAGAATTGGCATCTATGACAAAATTAGTAGAAGCCAACTACGGCCCCGAGGGCTCTTACGAGTTAAAAGGGCTGGATACGGGATATAATCCCCAAAATAATGTCATCCGCTCGCGTGAGTGGAGTCGCGTGGTCAGTATCATGACCGAAGCGAAAAAGGGTAAAAAAGATTACACTGGTCACACATGGGACACTCTCGGCGAAGATTTGCTAGCGCTCTTGAAGCGCGTTCAGCGCATCACGCCCGAAACCATCCCGGACTTTGCGGTAGAAGACTGCCGGAGCGCATGTTATTTTGCGTTAGCAATCGCCCAGTTCCGCAAAAAAAGTCCAGAGATGATTAAGCGTAAAAGGTGTCGCTCTTGACGGTATTTTACATGCCTAACCCCCCTCTCACCCCTTGCCTAATTAAAGGCAAGGGGTATTTTCATCTTGCCAAATTCAAGCTGAAGTGATAAAATAAAATAAATTATCATATCAAATAAAGGAGCAAGAAATGCCTGAACCTAAAAAACAAAGCAGTCCCCGCAAGACTGGTCTGCGTCGTAGCCACTTGCGCTTGAAACTGGCTCGCTCGGTCAACAAGACCTCTCCGGTCAAGGCTTTTGAGACCAAGAAACAGACCCCAAACCTCAAAGTCAAGACCACTTCTTGTCGCAAATGTGGCGAGTCCCCCTGTAAATGTAAAAAGAGTAAAAAATAATGGCAAGTAATCGGCACCTCGGTAGAATTATCGTCTTACAAAGTTTGTACGAATACGAATTTCGTAAAGGGGCGGGCGACCCAGATACCGACCTTGACATTATCATCGCCAAAAATATCGAACCTTATCAAAAGGCGCTCGGCGACACCGAATTTGTCTACACTTTGGCGCGTAGCGTGTCCGAAGTTACTAAGGAATTAGATAAAATCCTCCAGCCTATCGCCCCCGAGTGGCCCATTGAGACCATCTCGGCCATCGACCGCAACATTTTGCGCATCGGGCTATACGAGTTGCAGTATTGTAGCGATACCGTTCCGCCCAAAGTTGTCATCAACGAAGCGGTTGAGCTCGCCAAAGCGTTTGGTTCAGATAACTCTTCTAAATTTGTCAATGGCGTCCTTGGCACCGCTTTCCGCCAACTTTATCCCGAAGACGCCCAAAAAGGAACCCATGCATCAAAATCGACTAAGTCAAAATCGCAATCAACCCCGAAGAAATCTCAATCCCAAGATTCAAAACAGTCGTAAAGTCCCCGAGGCTTTACCTACTAAGAAGTATAAAGAGTCTTTTTCCGAGAGAATCAAAACCACAGTTTTTCGCAAAAAACCTAGTATCAAGGAAATTGTCCGCGAACCGACCGCTGGTGGTGTGATTTTTCGCATGAGTGCCGACGGTAAGGATATTGAAATTTTGCTTATCCAGGATAGTAAAAATCGCTGGACTATCCCCAAGGGGCATATTGAGCCGGGCGAAACTGCCAAGCAGACCGCCATCCGCGAAATTGGCGAGGAGGCGGGGCTTTATCACATCAAGGTGCTAGGTTGGCTTGGCAAGATTAATTTTAAATATCGCCGGCTTGACCAACTCGTCCTTATGACCACCCAGATTTACCTAGTCCACTCTCTTGACAATACCGAAACCCCTACCAAGGAAAAATGGATGAAAGGCATCAAATGGTTCAAGTTTACCGATGCCCTTGATGCTATTGAATACGAGGACATTGAAAAATTAATGTTAATTGCCAAAAAGAAAATTCGTGCAGGAGAAGTTTAATGAAAAAATCAACCGACAAGTTAAATGACCAAGTCAATATTACCCCTTATCAAGAATTTGCCAAGGCCAAGCTAGGCTTTGAATTTAAAAACCCCGAACTCTTAGTAGAGGCCTTGACGCACCGCAGTTATGTCAACGAGCACAAGAAAAGCTCCAAGCATAATGAGCGCTTGGAGTTTCTCGGCGACGCTGTGTTGGAATTAGTTGTTTCTGATTTTTTGTACCGCAATTACGACAAACCAGAGGGAATTATGACCGCCTGGCGCGCTGCCTTGGTGCGTACCGAATCTATTGGCGCCGCCGGCTACGAGCTAGGCTATGCTCCGTTAGTACGCTTATCGCGTGGCGAGCGTAACAAGGGCAACGATCGCTCGCACGATTCAATTTTTGCCGACTGTTTTGAGGCGGTGATTGGCGCTACTTATGTTGACCAAGGTTATGACACCGCTAAGCGAGTGATTGATGAGCATATTTTGAACAAAATTGATGAAATTATTGAAGAAGGTACTTGGCGCGACCCCAAGTCGTATTTTCAAGAACTCACCCAGAGTATTGACGGTCAAGTTCCGACTTACAAACTCCTCACCGAAGAGGGCCCTGATCACGATAAACATTTCACTGTTGGGCTATTTGTGGACGACAAAATGGTCAGCCAAGGCGAAGGTCATAGCAAGCAAGAAGCCCAAACCAACGCCGCCCGCACCGCAATCGAAATCTACAAGAAGAAGCAGAAAAATTGACTTTTTGAGCAAAGTGTGGTATAATTAAAGTGTAGTTTGTTTGTACTTTACAGATAGGGGGTGATATGTGTGACAAACAAATACGAAGTTGGAGAACAACTCCAATTTAAGATTGAGGAAGCGGATGACCAGCGCACTTGGAGCGACGAACTCGTCCCAGATTGCGAAAAAATCGTCAATGCAGACGCTTTATCGGCGAAGTATTGGAATACCGCATTAACGGTAATTGATTTCTGGTCTAAGTATCAGGGTCGTTGTAAGTTGTATAATACAGCCAGCAACCCCAATACCAAGTTCAGGGTGATGAACGTAATTCGAAAATATTACAATAGTAATATTAACGAACTCATGCGTGACATTACCCAAGACGAGCAGGAATTAAGAAGGCTTTTGGAGGTCTTGGATGACCTTTGTCTGGAGGCGAACGTCGAAAGCATCAGTCGTGGTTGGCTGGATACGCACGTTACTGACGGCAAAACCGCCGCCAGCTATCGTGGTAAAATCAAGACCAGAATTAAAAATCTGGCCGAGCCAGTCTCCTTGAGAGACTTACCACCTTACAAACCTAAGCCTAAAAAAACCCGTTAATCTTCAAAGCCCCCGACTAAGGGGGCTTTTCTTTTTTTCAAAAATATGCTACTATAAAACTAATTAACATTTAAGGAGATTTTTATGCTTGCGATTCGTATGCAACGTAATGGCCGAGCACACTACCCTGTGTATCGGATAGTCGTCCAAGAATCCCAGCGCCACCCTCTCTCGGGTCGTGTTGTGGCTGAGGTCGGCAACTACAACCCACATACCAAAAAGACTATTCTTGACAAAGAAAAGGTAGAATTTTACCTCAAAAATGGCGCCCAGCCTTCTAGTCGCGTCGCCTTCATTTTGAAGAAAAATAAGATTAAATTGCCTGATTGGTACAAGGAAGCTCCCAAGAAGCAGGCCAAAGCCAAGCACGCTGATAAATTACGCAAAAATCAGCCCAAAGAGGCTCCCGCCGAAGAAGCTCCTGCTGAGGCCGCCCCAGAAGCCCCCGCTGAGTCCGCCGAACCAGCTGAATCTACTGAGCCAGCTCCCAGCGAGGCCGAAAAACCCGCCGAAGCATAACCATTTTGTGCTATAATAGAGTAAATACTAACTAATCGGAGAATCAGATATGTCAACTATTGACCAACAATTTGTAGAGTTCATCGTTAAGACTCTCGTAAGCAAACCAGAAAAAGTTACCGTTGAGCGCACCATTGACGAGCGCGGTGTATTGCTTAGCCTTACTGTTGACCCCGAGGATGTCGGTCGTGTCATCGGCAAGCGTGGTGCTACCGCCCAGTCCATCCGTACCCTACTTCGCGTCCTTGGCACCAAGAACGGCGCTCGCTACAACCTCAAAATCGTCAACACTGATGATTATATCGCCGGCGCCCCTGAGAGCAAGGCTGAGTCCAAGGCTGACGAGCCTATCGACGAAGTCGAAGAAACCGTCGCCGAGGAAGAGGCCAAAGAGCAAGCCGAAGAGGACCACGACAACTCCGAGCTCGCCGAAAAAACTCGCGCCGAACTCGCTGACTTAGACGACCTAGATATTTAAGGCAAGAAAACAACTTTTTTCGAGCATTTGTTAAGTCAGATTTGAATTAGAAAAATGCCACCCGTAAGGGAGCATTTTTCTAATTCAAGTCGCGAGAAAAAAGTTTGTTTTCTTGTCTTTTTTTAAAAAGTATGCTATCATGAGTGACAAGAAGCAGTGTGTTGTGTTTTTATGCATGCTCTAAATTTGGCGACTTTAGAGCATTAAACCCAGCAGTAATCTTCGGCGCTAAGATTATATCAACACTAATAATAGAGGTAACTTGTGGAAGTAAAGACTAAAAACAAGCAAACTGGTCGTGTGTTTTTCACCGAAGGCGACCAGTCGCTTCCCGTCCCTGATTTGATTGCCCATCAAAAGGACAGTTGGGAAGATTTTGTCAAAAACGGTCTGCGAGAGATTTTCAACGAAATCAATCCGATCGATGACTACACCGGGCAAAAGTTTTCATTACGCTTTAAAGATTATCACTTTAAAGCGCCAGCCGAGAATGAACACGAAGCTAAATACAACCTCAGTACTTATGAGTCAGCTTTGCATGTCAATGTGGAGCTTACTAATAAGACTACTGGCGAGGTCAAAGAACAGGAGATTTACTTCGGTAATTATCCCTGGATGACTGACCGCGCTACTTTTATTATCAACGGTACTGAGCGTGTGATTGTATCGCAACTTATTCGTTCGGCTGGTGTATTTTTCAATAGCACCACCATTGACACTCGCAACTATTACGGCGCCAAAGTCATCCCCGGTCGCGGGGCTTGGCTAGAGTTTGAGACCGCCACCAATGGTTGTATCAGTGTCAAAATTGACCGCCGTCGCAAGATTCCAGTCACTACTTTCTTGCGCGCTCTCGGCGTTAGCAAAGATTCTGAAATCAAGAAACATTTTGAAAAGATTGACACTGGCGAGATTAGCTACATTGACGCTACTCTTGAAAAAGATACCACTAGCAATCAATCCGAAGCATTGATTGAGGTCTATCGTCGTTTGCGTCCTGGCGACCTCGCTACTGTTGAGAACGCCAAGCAGATGATTGAGCGGGCTTTCTTTGATCCCAAGCGTTACGACAGCTCTGATGTTGGCCGTTTTAAGCTTAATATCAGGCTCGGGTTTGACACCCCTAATGACAGCAAGCACCGTACTCTCCAAATGGATGATGTTTTTGCCATCATTAGCGAAATTATCCGCCTTAATAACACTCAGGAGCCAGCCGACGACATTGATTCACTCAGCAATCGTCGCGTTAAATTGGTCGGTGAGTTGGTCCAGCGCCAGTTCCGCCTCGGTATGCTCCGTTTACAGCGCAATATTTTAGACCGTATGTCAATGGTCAACCCCGAGGAAGCTACTCCAGCTCAACTACTCAACTCTCGCCCAGTAGTCGCTGCGGTCAAGGAGTTCTTTACCAGCTCACAACTATCTCAGTTAATGGACGAAGCGAACCCCTTTGCTGAGCTTTCTCACAAGCGTCGTCTTAGTTCTATGGGTCCTGGTGGCCTCACCCGCGAACGCGCCGGTTTTGATGTGCGTGATGCTCACCCTACCCACTATGGCCGTATTTGTACTGTTGAGACTCCTGAGGGCGCCAATGTCGGTCTCGTGCTTAATCTCGCCACTTACGCTCGGGTCAATAAGTACGGCTTCATTGAAGCCCCTTACCGCGTCGTCAAAAACGGTAAGGTTACTGATGAGGTTATCTATGTTGACGCCGCTGCCGAAGACAACATGGTGATCGCCGACGCCTCAGTCAAACTTGACAAAAATGGCAAATTTGTTGAGGAATGGGTCTCGGCTCGTGTCCATGGCAAGCCTAGCCAGGTTGAAGCCAAATATGTTACCCATATTGATGCCGTCCACAAGGAGATTCTCGGTGTTTCTGCTAGCCTGATTCCATTTGTTGAGAAGAATCGCGTTGACCGCTCTTTGATGGCCTGCGCCATGCAGAAGCAAGCCGTCCCTCTGCTTAGAAACAGTAACCCTATCGTCGGTACCGGTATTGAACACGAAGTTGCTCTCAACACCTCTCAGTTGATACTCGCCGAAGGTCCAGGTACCGTTAAAAAATCTGACGCTGTCTCAGTTGTCATCAAATATGACAAAGGCGGCGAAAAAGAATACAAAGTCAAACATTTTGAAAAAACTAACGAAGGCCGTTGTTATAACCAACGCACCAAGGTCGTGCGTGGCCAAAAAGTCAAAAAAGGCGATGTTATTATTGAGGGCGCCTCGGTTGAGGATGGTGAATTAGCCCTTGGCAAGAACCTTGTCGTTGCCTTTATGCCTTGGCGCGGTTACAACATGGATGACGCTATCGTCATCTCTTCGCGCCTAGTTGAAAACGACGAACTCACCTCTATCAACATCAAAGATTACGATGTAGAAGTCCGCGACACCAAGCTTGGTCCCGAGCAGGTTACTCGCGATATTCCCAATGTCCCTGAGCGTTCGCTCCGCCACCTCGGTGAAGATGGTATCGTTACGCTTGGCTCTGAGGTTTATCCTGGTGACATCCTCGTTGGTAAGATTACTCCTAAGGGTGAGCAAGAGCTTAGCTCTGAGGAACGCTTACTTCGTGCTATCTTTGGCGAAAAAGCCAAGGATGTCCGCGATACCTCTGTTCGTATGAATGGTGCTACCTCTGGTAAAGTAGTTGATGTTCGCATCTACACCCGCGAGCAAGGCCACGAACTCAAATCTGGCGTGCTTATGCAGATTAAGATTTTCGTCGCCGAGATGCGCAAAATTGATGTCGGTGATAAGCTCGCTGGTCGTCATGGTAACAAGGGTGTAGTCTCGCGCATTCTACCAGTTGAAGATATGCCCTTTATGGCCGACGGTACCCCAGTAGATGTCCTGCTTTCGCCGATGGGTGTACCAAGCCGTATGAATCTCGGTCAGCTCTTTGAAACTCATCTTGGTATGGCCGCCAAAGCCCTTGGCTACAAGGTTGCCACCCCCGCTTTCAATGGCGTTCCCGATGAAATTATTAATAAAGAGCTTGAAAAAGCCGGTTTTGATAAAGATGGTCGTGTCCAACTTTACGACGGTCTCACCGGCGAACCGTTTAATAGCCGTACCTCGGTCGGTATTATGCACATCATCAAACTTCACCATATGGTTGAAGACAAGATTCACGCCCGTTCCACTGGTCCTTACACCATGGTTACCCAACAACCACTCGGTGGTAAGGCCCAAAACGGTGGTCAGCGCTTTGGTGAGATGGAGGTTTGGGCACTTGAAGCTTACGGTGCTGCTACCACTCTCCAAGAGATGCTCACTATCAAGTCTGATGATGTCTATGGCCGTGCTAAGGCTTACGAAGCTATTATCAAGAACGAGCCAATTGAAGGTCCTAAACTCCCCGAAGGCTTTAATGTCTTGGTCAAGGAGTTCCAAGGCCTTGGTCTCAAAGTTGACCTACTCGATCATGGCAGTTCTAACGACGCCAGCGATGTGATTGAACAAACTTCCCGCGAGATTGAACGCTCTCAGGACGACGAACTCATCTACGCTGCGGCTCAGTCTGAGGCTCGCAACCAAAACGAAGGTGACCTCGTTGATCTTGACGAAGATCTTGACGCCGAAGGCGCAGAAATAATTGAGGCTGATTTTACCGAAACAGTCGACGACGAAGCTCCAGGAGACGATCTCGACGAAGATGACGGTACAGTTGACCTCGGAGAGGAGATGTAATTATGGCTTGGATGGATAATTTTATTAGTGCCAGCGACTTTGATGCCATTCGCTTATCAGTAGCCAGTAAAGAAGATATCTTAAATTGGAGCTACGGTGAGGTGTTGAAGCCCGAAACTATCAACTATCGCACGCAAAAACCCGAACGCGACGGCCTGTTCTGTGAGCGTATCTTTGGCCCAGTCAAGGATATCAACCCTCACGATGCCAAGATCAAGGGTGTTCGCTCGCGTGAGGCCGCTGTTGACAAAGAGGGTAATCTAGTTACCAAATCTATTGCCCGTCGTGAGCGCATGGGTCACATTGCCCTTGCCGCCCCTGTGGTTCACATTTGGTTTATGCGCGGTACCCCGAGCGCTCTCAGTACTTTACTCGATCTTACCGTCAAAAACATTGAAAAAGTGGTTTATTTCGCCTCTTATCTAATTATTGACGCCAAAACTGAGCAAATTGGCCAAGTTTTGACCGATTTAGAGGCTCAAACGACCGCCGCACGCGACGCTATAGCCTTACGTTACGAAAAAGCCAGCAAAGAGGAAGGTGCAGACCAAAAAGCCCTAGAAACGGCTAAAAACAAGGAATTAGAGGAATTAGAAGAAGATTACACCAGTAGAAAACGCACTTTGACCAGCCTGGTTAAGGGTGGTGTCATCTCTGAGTTAGACTATCGTAATCTCCCCGAGGAGTACGAAGAGCTCATCACTGTTGAGATGGGTGCTACCGCTATCGAAGCCATGCTCAAAGAAATTGACCTCAAAGAGTTAATTTCTCAGCTCCACGAGGAAGCCGACAATTGTAAGGGGCAAAAACAGAAGAAAATCATCAAACGCCTCAAAACCCTCGAGGGTATGGAATCTGCTGGTATCAAGCCGACTGATCTCATTCTCTCAGTCGTTCCGGTGATTCCTCCAGATTTACGCCCGATGATTTCTTTACCTGGTGGCCGTTTTGCCGCCTCTGATCTTAACGACCTCTATCGTCGTGTGATTAACCGTAATAATCGTCTCAAGAAGTTAATCAGTCTCAACGCTCCCGCGGTGATTTGTCGCAATGAAATGCGCATTCTCCAAGAGGCCGTTGACGCTTTGATTGATAATTCTGCCACTCATGGTTCGCGTGCTGCCAGTTCCCAAAACGGTCGTCGCAAACTCAAATCAATTTCTGATCTTCTCAAGGGTAAACAAGGTCGCTTCCGTCAAAACTTGCTCGGTAAGCGTGTTGATTACTCTGGTCGCTCGGTAATCGTCGTCGGCCCAGAACTCAAACTCAACCAATGTGGCTTGCCTAAGCAGATGGCACTAGAACTCTTTAAACCCTTTGTTATCAGTTGGTTAGTGCGCAATGAAAAGGCCGCCAATATTCGCGCTGCTTCGCGTATGATTGACGCTGGCGAGCCAGTTATCTGGGATGCACTTGATGAGTGTATTAAGGGCAAATATGTCCTCTTAAACCGCGCTCCGTCACTTCACCGCTTGTCAGTTCAGGCGTTCCAGCCTAAACTCATAGACGGTAAAGCTATTCAGCTTCACCCCTTAGTCGCGAGCGGTTTCAACGCCGACTACGATGGTGACCAGATGGCGGTTCATCTACCTCTGTCCAACGCCGCTCAGGCCGAGGCGCGCGAGTTGATGGCTGCCGACAAGAACCTCTTAAAGCCCGCCGATGGCGCCCCAGTACTAGCGATTTATCAGGATGTCGTGCTCGGTATTTACTACCTCACCTACGACAAACCTGGCACCGACACTAAGGATGTCAAGGCGTTTAGCTCGGTTTACGAAGCTGAAATGGCCTACGACCAGGGAATTATTGCCTTACAGACTCCTATTCGCGTCTTTGCCAAGAAAGAGATTCGCGATACCACTCTCGGTCGTATCTTCTTTAATGAGGTTTTGCCTGAGGATTATCCTTACGACAACAGCGTCCAGACTAGCAAGCAGTTAAAGAAAGTAATGGCCGACATCTTTGATGATTACGGTGCCGAAGTTACGGTTAAGACCGCCGACGCCATCAAAGACCTCGCCTTTGAGTACGAAACTATCGCCTCTATTTCTACCGCTAAGGACGATTATCCGACCTACCCCGAGATTGATGATTTCATCGCCGAAGGTGATGGCAAGACTGCTCTGATTCAAGAACAATTTGACCAAGGTATGGTTACCGAAGAAGAGCGTTACAATCTTACCGTTGCTAACTGGCGTGATATTGATAACGAAATCTCTGATTTTCTCAAGAGTAAACTTTCCGAGATGGACACCGATATCGCCGTCATGGTAAACTCCGGTGCGCGTGGTTCGGTTTCCAACATCAAGTTGGCTGCCGCCGAAATCGGTATTCAGGTTGATATTAACAACAACGAGATTGAGCTTCCAGTTAAATCAAGCTTCAAAAAGGGTCTCAATACCCTGGAATCCTTCATCGTTACTCGTGGTGCGCGTCAGGGTCAGGTGTCTACGGCGCTTCGTACTGCCGACTCTGGTTATCTCACCCGTCGCTTGGTAGATGTCGCTCAGGATGTCTTTACCACCGATGAAGAGGCTGATGATCCTGGTTTTGCCCTTTATCGTGCCGAATCTGATTACACTGGTATCAGCTTTGCCGCTCGTCTCAGCGGTCGCTATACTGCCGAGCCGATTCCAGGCTACCTTGAAGCCGACCAGCTGATTACTAAGGAAATTGCTGAACAAATTGAAAACGACGACAAAATTGACGCTGTCAAGATTCAGTCTGTACTCACCACTACCGCCGTCAAGGGTATCCCCCGCAAGGCTTACGGTGTTGATATGGCTACGCGTGAATTAGTCGCTTCGGCCGAACCGGTCGGCGTTATCGCCGCCCAGTCCCTTGGCGAGCCAGGTACTCAGCTGACGCTTGACACCAAGCACAGCTCTGGTTCGGCTGGTTCTGGCGCTATCGCCCGCGGTCTCCCGCGTGTTGAGGAGCTACTTGAAGCCCGTACCCCTAAGGGTCAAGCTTGGGTCAGTCCAGTCACCGGTGTTGTTGAACTTTGGGAAGATGGCAATCATTATGTAGTCCAAGTCACTCCCGAGGCTGGCGAAACCACTCGCTTGCCACTTGAAGGTCGTAAGCCCAAGGTCAAAGATGGTGCTACCGTCAAGGCTGGTGAAGCTCTCACCAATAAACCTCGTGGTGGTGAATCGCTCAAATCGCCTTGCGCGGGCATTGCCGAACTTGTTGACGACGCAATTATCGTTGTCGCTAACGCCAGTGCCCCTGTCCGCCTAGAAATTCCTGGTGACGCCGAACTCGTAGTCAAGTCTGGCGATACCGTTGAAGCCGGTGATCGTATCACTGCTGGTTCCTTAAATCTCCAAGATCTCTTGAAATACAAGGGCGCCGAAGCTACGGCGCGTTATATCATGAATGATGTCACCGCTGTTTACGCCGCCCAAGGTCACGAGATTTCCGCTAAACACCTTGAAATTATCGTTCGCCAGATGTTTAGTCGGGTTTTGATTGACGAACCAGGCGATTCTACCTTCGTGTCGGGTGATATCGTCTCCAAGTCCGCCGTAATCACCGAAAATGAAGAGCTAGAAAAAGAGGGCAAAAATCCTGCCACCTTTACCCCACTTCTACTCGGTATTACCAAGGTCTCGATTTGGTCCGATTCCTTCTTGTCGGCTGCTTCCTTCCAAGATACCACGCGTGTGCTTATCAACGCTGCCATTAACGGTCGTGTCGATCACCTCACTGGCTTGAAGGAAAACGTCATCATCGGCCGCAAGATTCCAGTCGGCACCGGAGTTCACCCAATCGACCAACCCACTCCCGAGGAAATAGCGGAAGTTTAAGGAAACTGGTGACGCCGCTTGGGGGATGTCGGATGACAAGGTCGCGGGTGGCGCCACTTGAGAAATGCCGATTAGCAAGGAAACGGGTGGCGTCGCTTGGGGGACCCCCACAAGCGTTAGCGCAGTGGGGGAAAATGCGACGACAGGACCCGTTTCCGTGAATACGGCAATTCAAAGGCTTAGTTAAAGAATTAAGAAATAAATTAAAAGTAAGAATAGGTGAAAGGAAACAAAAAAGGAACAATCCTATAAAATAGTAGTTAGCAATAACAACTAATTTATAGAAAGGATTGTTCCTATGAAAAGTTTAACAG
>JAFRJZ010000025.1 GCA_017431945.1 Candidatus Saccharimonadota bacterium | reverse complement strand
TTTACAGAGATTTAACATTTAACTTAAAAGATCTAGAATTAATACTTAGAGAATGGGAAAATCGACACAATAATCCAGAATTATTTTATAATGAAGATAACTACTTAAAAACGGCTTGTTCCGAATTCTTTAATTAAACCGTTAATTTCTTTAGTCTTTAAATTTTTAGTATTTTGTGATATAATTAGGAAGTTCTAGCTAGGGTCGGTAGCTCAGCTGGTTAGAGCACGGGCCTTTTAAGCCCGGTGTCGTGGGTTCGAGCCCCACCCGACTCACCATAGATACGATAGACCTTGAGGGTCATTTCGTAATCAAAACGTCCCCAATTTACAGGGGTCGTTTTAGTTTTTGGGCGATAAGCTCACTCTATGTTTTTTGTTTGTTTACTTCTTTAGGTCGATAGTCTCGCCTTTTTCGATGATTAATTTGTTGTCTGCGGTAAATTTGTCGACGGTGGCATGATTGATTTCGTTGGACTCAGCATCGGTATGGTAAGGAATGTTGTGTTTGGCTTGAACTTTTTGGGCGGCGGTAGTCGCTACTTCGGGCGTCATGGTGTAGATGCCTTCCATCGGGAAAAATGCGTAGTCGATATTACGGTCGGCGAAAGTATTCATTTGCGGAGTCAGAGTGGTATCACCGGCAACGTAAAGTTTGACGCCGCTAGTCAGGGTGATGATATAGCCAACACATTTGGTTTCGTCATGAAATTTATTATAGCCGGCCTCGACGGCTTCAATATCGGCAAAACCAAGGTGAAATGATTGATGTGCACCGTCTTTTAACGCTTCCCTTTCAGTGATAATTTTGACATCGGTAGCGCGATTTTTGACTTTAGAAATTTCGTTGTGATCGTAATGGTCGTGCGTGACGAGAATTAAATCGGCTGGCCTCTCGTAATCCGCATCGTCACCGGCGTAGGGGTCAATGTAAATTATTTTGCCTTCGCTAGTTTCAATACATAGACTGGCGTGACCGAGATAGGTGAGTTTGTCCATATTTCCTCCGTGGTTATGGCTTAATTATATCACGCGCGGCGGAGTTTTTTGATGATTTCTTTGGTGTCGGCATCGACACGATAGGAGTCACAGATTTTAGAGATAGTCTTATTAAAAGTCCATTTTTCGAGATGAGAAATCTGTAAATAAGCAAAGGTAGCGGTGGGAAATTTAATAAAACATTCGGCGAGGAGCCAGGCGAGCGCCATTTTAACATAGTAGTCTTGACGATCTTTAAGGGCTTCAACGCGATCAAAGATTAAATTTAAATAGTCTGGTTTGACGTAAAAATCTAGCAGACAGACTAGACCAGTGCGAGTGGCAAATTCACCTTTGGATCTTAAAAGTAGTTCGACTTTGCGATCGAGAAAATCGGCTTCGTGACCCTTAATAGTCTTACGCAGCGCAGCACAAAAAGTATCAACTGTACACCAGTTATCAAGAAGCTTGATTTGAGAATCAAAAACTTCAAGCATCTCATCATAAGATAATCTAGCGATGAGAAATCCGCGAGCAATCACCTCCTCAATAGCAATCGGCTCGGCGTCGAGAAATTCAGCAAAATGCTCAGGCGGAATCTCTTTGACTAACGCGCGAATTTTGGGGATGCGAACGCCGACGAATGGCCGCTCGCAAGGAATACCTTTTTGAGAAAACTCGCGATACTTTTCGTCAGCGGCCGCAATAAGTTTGGTGCGAAAATCAGAATACATCATAATTTTTATTCTAAAAATTTTTTATAATTGAATTCTTTGCTATCTGAGGTCGTCGCCAATAAATCATCAAACGACACTCCGAGGACTTCTTTTAATATCTCGACTTGTGAAAGCGTCAATTCTTTGAGACCTTTTTCTATATTAATATATGTCTGCCGAGCCACGCCTAATTTTTCTGCCATATAAACTTGCGAAAATCCACGCATCCGTCGCAACATAGCAATGTTATTTTTGTAATTAGGTTTGTCATCGATTTTTCCTTCTGGGATTTTCTGTCTACGAATTTCACTAGCGTTGAGTTCTGAGACAATTTTTTCTCCGGTTTTTGCTTCGAGTTGTTCCCTTGCGGTCTTGGCTACATTACCACCTTCGACCGCACAATTCTTATTTTCTTGGTAGGTCTGAGGGTTTTTGGAATTTGTAATACTAGTGGTCGAATATTCGGCTAGCATATTCATCAGAAGTTCGCCGTTGGTCATATTATCACGCAAATTTTCTTTTTTGAGCCCTTTGTGAGCTTTGTATTCTTTTGCGGTTTTGCCCGCCCAAGTTTTATAAATAATATCGGTAAGCGAAGCATATTGCTGGCCAGAAACACCATGCTTACCCCAAGCGTCCGTCAAATCCTTTCGAATCTCGATGCTCTTTAGTCTCTGATTAATCCAATCTTCTGAGTAGCCAAGTCTGCGATAATCTGCTAAAGCTTGCTGAATCGATTTTTCTGGGTCTGCTATTTGGTCGAGTCTTTCTGAGCCTACTTGGGCTAGCCATCTCTTGAAGGGTTCTGCTTTTTTGGAGGGGATGGATTGGATGATGCGTAATATCCCCTCCTGATCGGATACATCCGCTTCGTATTTTTTACCATTTGGAGATAGTAATTTCAACTGTCGACAAATTGTCGACAGTTGAAAGCCGCTCTCTTCTTCGACCCTAACCTTTAATCTATACCAGTAATCTCTTGGTTTCGCGCTATCCGTCAGTACTTTGATGACATCCACCACCGAAAACCACCATTTTTCGTTCTCATCATCCCATTCTCGGCGAATATTCATTTCGCCAAAAACGATAACTGTTTTATCCTTTGGGTTTTTCTTTTCTGCCATGCCTCGAACCTCCTTTTTTGTATTAACTACTATAATCTTATCATACAAAAAACTGGTTTTCAAGACTTTTTGTCTAAAAAATATACAAAATATAAGGCTCGGTGATTGCTATTTTTTCCACCTCTTGAGCGTGGGAAAAAGTTTGGTGCAATATTCTTTCATTTGTTCGTTGGTCATGCCGGCCTGCTCGCCAAATTGCGAACATTTTTCGATGTACTCCCCCATCGAGACGTCGTCGACAAATTCGCCGTCTTTATAACACCACTTGCAGTAGTCGGCATTAGTGGTGCCGTCTTTTTCAGTGCTGAGCATGTCGTCTGACGTGAGTGGCATGCCACAGCTTTGACAGATTTTGGGTTCTTCCATAGGTTCTTCCTCGATTAATTGCTATAATTATACCATTTAATATAAGCAGTCCTTGAACTTTAATAATTTTTTTAGTTTTTTATATTCTGAATTAAAACTTTCGATTTTTATCTATTTTTCAAAATTTAATATCTTCTCTTCATATAAGCTCCAATAAAAATTTACTATTGTGATTGCAGCGTCTACTGCCAATTGCGCTTCTCGTTTGCTCGGTGGAGAGTATTTATTGTGGGAATGGCCACTGCCCTTGTGATTCCGCAACTCGCATATTCCATTTGTAACTTGAGATAAACCTTTCACAATTATTCCGGCTTCTTTTATGGATGAATCGTTTAATTTGAATAATTTCCTAGCTTCTGTCATTAAACTAGCGATACTCATCTTGTCGACGTCCTTTATTTTTTCGCTTAGGATTGTTTGCAAACAAGCTTCTATATATTCTTTGGCTGCTCCTATTGCGCGTACAGAATCGATTTCGACCAAGTCTAAAATTTCCTCTGACTGCTTTGTCTGATACGCACTATTGAACTTTACTTTTGCTTTTTTTTAATCTATTTTTTTCTGAAAAATTTTTAATTCTGAATATTGGATCATATTTTGTGATATTGAAATAACCGGTTTTTTCTGGTATTTCGCAACCGTAACTTTCTGTCAAAAATAACATACATTCTTTCATTTTAATTTCATATTTTTTATCTATTAACAATAGGACGCCAGCCCTTGATAATCCGTCCTGTAATTCAAAAATATCCAAAATGAGATGCAGTAATTCTCTGCTTTCATTGGCATTATAATGCCCATTAGATCTTTTTTTAAAATTCATAAAATCTAGTAAATTATTGAGTTTATCGTGGGCCGTAGCAAAAATTATTTTATATTTATTTGGATAGTTGTTGTATAGCTCAAAAATGATGTTACTGGGTTTGTATTCTTTTTCTATGCATTTATTATTTAAAAAATTATTTATGCCATAGTGTTCTTTTTTGCAATGGGTTTTATAAAAATCTTCTAAGATTATTTCCTGCTTGTTTGTTATTCCCATATATCTCCTTTCTATTAAGTGGTATTTTGGGTTTTATTATTGGTGGCAGAAAAATATTTGCCTAATTAAATAATAATTTTCTATCGATCTAAGTGTCAACAAAAAAGTATTGTATTTTATGATTAATTGTTTTTATTTATTAATTTCTGGTACATTTTCATTAACTCGGCGACGCAGTCGGATTCAGAATTGAGTTTACCCCAGAATCCGTACGCTTCCATCACTGCATGGTCATTTGCTTGATGAGCTTTGCGAAGTTCTGGTGGCATCGTAGTTTCGTCATACAAATCCGCCAAAGACGAATTCGGATATTTCGCCCGCGCATCCAAAATTCCTTGCGCAGTTTTTTCAATCTTCTCCTTTTGCTTCGCGGTAGGCTTCGGCCACGGAAAAGTATTATATACTATCGAATTTGAATATCTATATCGACTTTCTAATCTGCCGCAAACAGTTCTCATCCATGCCATATGAACATTTGAACTCACTATCCCGAAAGTATATAATGTAGCATCCGGAATCACAAAACAAGCGTTACTTGCAATAATTTCCTTTGGCAAATAACCAATTGGTACATATTTACGCCGTTCCGACGATACAATCGGAATCAACAAATAATCAGAATCCGGTTGTTGCCGCGTCGTAAAGTAATATGGATACTGCGCCATAGCATGTGCAGAAGCCTGTTTACTTTTCTCTCTAAAATCTCGACACGCATTCAAACGCTTCATTATTATCTTAGATTTCCTAATATTCTTTAAGTCTTCTTGCTTTACCCACAAACAATACCTTATCTTATCATTTATGTAATCATCAGCACTAACAAATCGTTTAATAATAGACGATAAATTAGCCGATTCGTTCAACAATTCTTTGCGCTCCTCTGAACTAAAGATTAAAAATCCACCCTCTCGCGGCTCGCTTCCATATTTCATTTCCTGCACATCACATAAAGGTTTTGCTTCACGCTCAATAATCACATCAGGACCATCCACTAAATAATAATTTATATTTCCTACCTTTCTCATCCTTCCATTCTCATTGTATAACCTCTTTTTATTTTTATATTCACCAACGATGAAGCCTATTATCACACAATGAACATGAGCCATTATTGATGCTTCACTGTCCCATCTAAAAGTTCTATGCGCAAAAACTATTTTTACATTATATTTTTCTTTTAGTGTCCCCCAAACACTTGGAACCTGCTCACCTTGTGTTATTGAATTAGTCGATACGAAAGCAGCATTAATATTGTTATTATCAGCCATCATTTCACATGCTTTTCTATACCAACCAGATACGTAATCTATGTTTTTAACGTTTCCAAACAAAGGTCTTAAATCTTCCTTTTGATTTTTATCCTGTAACTTATAGCCCACAAACGGCGGATTCCCCATAATATAATTTAATCCATCCGCCGGAACTACAGTATTCCAATCAACCCTAAGTGCATTCCCCTCCACAATATTTGAATAAGTCTTGAGTGGCAAGAAATCCAAATCCTGTTGCATTATCCTCTCGGTTTCTTGCATCATTTGCGACTCCGCAATCCACAGTGCTGTCTTCGCCACCGTCACCGCAAAATCATTTATCTCAATTCCATAAAACTGGCTAATATGCACTTTTATCGGGTTTAAAAATCCAAACGAAGTCTTACCGCCCTGCATTAACTGAATTGCTTCATTTTCCAGCCGGCGCAACGACAAATAAGTTTCCGTCAAGAAATTCCCGGATCCGCAAGCCGGATCCAAAAACTTCAATCCTGCCATTTTATCACGAAAAGCATCTAGCTCTTTGTCTCGCGTTTTCTTAACTTTTATATTTTTAATTCTTTCAAATTCCTTACATAAATCATCATAGAACAGTGGGTCTATCACCTTGTGAATATTTTCAATACTTGTGTAATGCATTCCGCCCTTGCGCCGAGTTTCTGGATTCAAAGTAGATTCAAACACTGCGCCGAAAATTGTTGGGCTAATCTCACTCCAATCAAAATCATTTGACGCCTTCTCTAAAATCAAATCTCGAATCTCGTCCGTAAACTGCGGGATTTCAATTTCTTCATCATCAAACAGCCCACCATTTACATATGGAAAACTCGCGAGCTCTGGTTTCAAATATTTATCACGAGCGCTTGGTTCTTGATTTAGCACCGCGAACAAATCTTTCAAAGCTCCACGCAGATCATTCGCATCATAATGTTTTAAATAGTCATGAAATGCGCTTTTCTTGCCAAATAATCCTGCGTCCTCTGCATAGAAACAAAACACTAGTCGCACGCATAGCTTATTTAAGCCCTTCATAGCGTCATCATCATTTGGATTGTCATATTGCTTACGAATTGCGTTATAAATATCACCTATAATTTCACCGGCCTTGATGGAGAGTTCCATTTCTTTCTTGATATGAACATTTACCGTATCAACTATGAATTGTAGGCGATAATATTCTTTTGGTAAATCTTTTATGAGGATTTTTTCTGGGTCTGAGTGCGGGCGATTTTCGTCGTAAATCCAAATTTCCTTGAAGTTGGAAGCGATAATGTATTTTGGCCTTTCGTCTACCGGCATATTGTTTGCATAGCGCCTTGCTTGTTGATCAGGGCGTAAAAGTATATCGCCAGATTGCCTCTCCCCTTTTGATAAGTCAAAGTTATTGCTTTTTTGCTCAATTAATATTCTGGTGCTTTTGATGTATCCGTCGGCAAATTTTACGCCATCCTCAAAATGTACTCGTTTTTGATAATCTATAAAGTCAGATGGGCGCTCGACCCCTAGTACATCATGAAGTAAATCATTCCAAAATGATTGATCGTCTTGTTTTTCTTTCCCACGATCTTTCCATCGTTCCGCAAATTCTTTCGCTGCTTGACGCTGTTCTTTGTCGGTAAGTTTTCGGATAGTTGATGGCATGATTACCTCCGTGATTAATTTATAGATATCTTTGTTCAATTATAACACAAAAAGAGAAAACGGCTCTTGGCCGTTTTCTCTTTAATGGGTATGGCAGGGCCTGCAACAATGATAGCATCCGTCAATATTAGCTTCATATTGAGGCCATCGTATTTTCGCAGCAGAAATTGCTTCATGACAATTTTCAAAATAACCTAGTGGTATCATATTGCTAGAAGCGGGGAGTTTTGGGCAATGGTTGCCTAAACAATGTATTTCTAAATCTCCGTTCTGCTGAAAATTACGATTCATTATATATTGAAACATAATTGTTATTTCAAAATACGATTATCCTCGCTTGACGTATTATTTATTTTTACATATAATGAGAAAATATTGAGTAATAATGTTCGAGTGACGCTATTGGTCGACTAGCCAGTGGCGTTTTCTCATTTTCCCGCCGAGATAAGGGTGCGCGGGCTACCTCCACTTATCTCTGTGCTTAAAATAGCATATACATATAAAGATGTCAATAGTTTTTAAGTTTTTTGTTTCTCTGTTGTGGCATTATTGCATACTGCTCTTACCAGTTATCGATAATTTGACTATAATGCTTATGTTATTTTATAATAATTATGTTTAGGCGTAGTAGCTAGTATTTTTAATTATCTTAAATTTCTACTAACTCATATTTCCGCTTCCCTACCCCGATCGCTTCGGCGTAGGGGAGGATTTCGCGGCCGAGTTGGTCGTCGATGCGTTTTTGTAAAGCTTTGACGCCTTCGTGCTCGGGATGGTCGGCGGCAAATTGCCAGACCATATCTATGAAGGCTTGGTCGTTGGCTACTGGGTCGAGCGAAGCGATAATACCAAGATCTGGCATGACGGGGTCGTCTTGATTTTTGTCGCAATCGCAGGAAGTAGAAATCGCATTCATGACTGAAATATAAATGATTTGCTTGCCCTGGGCTTTGATGTGGTCGGAGACTGCGAGGGCGGCTTCGGCCATGCTCTCGATAAAATCAATTTGCTTAGGGAGATTATGCCAGACCGTCAGAGGACTGCGAGATTTACCGGCCGAATGGATGTAGGCTTTACCGTGGCGCGACGCGATACCGATACTTTGGTTTTTGAGGTTGGCGCCGAAGCCGCCCATCATATGCCCCTTGGCGTGCGCGAGATTAACATACGAATCGTAATTATCAAAATTTTGGCCAATCAAATCATATTCTAAGTGCTTACCTTTATGGACTGGGATTTTGATCTCGCCTTTGGCATCCATAATATCAACATCCGCAAAACTAGTAAAGCCATGCTCCCCGGCGACCTTGAGATGCTTCTTGGTACTAGTCCTAGCGCCTGGATAGGCGGTATTACATTCGAGAATTGTGCCATTTAAAGACTTAACAAAAGGACCAATCAAATCAGCTTTGAGATAACCTTTGGCACCCTGCTCGCCGGTAGAAACTTTGACACCCACTTTGCCATTTAGTTTAACGCCTAGCGCTTCGTAAACTTTTTGTAAACCCTCAGGCGTGACTGATCTAGTGAAAAATACTTTTGCCATTTTGCTCCTTTTTTATAGCTTTATTATATCATTTTTACTAAGAGCGTGTGGTATAATTAAAGTAATTAACAAAAGGAGTTTGCCAGAAATGGACAATAAAGAAATTTACAAGAAAACATTGACGTTTTCGATAAGGAGGCTGCTGTGGGATATCGCGGCGTTTGCCATCATTATTGTGGTGTCGGCATGCGGGTTCCTCTTGGCCGATAAATTAATGGACGCCGGACTCATAGGCTTGGTCGTCGGTATCGTAATCGGGATTATCGTAATCGCGATTATTTCACACTTCATTTCTTACGTCTTCAAGGCGGGGCAAATCGCCATGATGACTAGGGCTATCGCTGATGGTAAATTACCTGAAGATGTCTGGGGCGAAGGTAAGAAAATGGTCAAGGAACGCTTCCTGACCGTGGCAGCTTATTATGCGGTGACTAATGTCATCAAAGGCATCTTCAACGAACTAAGTCGTGCGATTACCGCGGTCGGACAAGCGATTGGTGGCGATGGTGGTGGCGCAGTCGGTGGCACCATCGGTGGCATTATGCAAACTATCGTAAACTACCTTTGCGACTGCTGTCTGGGTTGGGTATTTTATCGCAAAGACGAAAGTGCCACCAAGGCGACACTCGAAGGTGGTGTGCTATTCTTCAAACACGGCAAAACTTTGGCTAAGAACTTGGGGCGTGTGTTTGGTATCGGCGCAGCCTCGCTAGTGGTAATTGGTGGGGTGTTCTTTGGTGTTTCCTATTTGATTACCACAGCATTTCCTGATGCATTTGACGCCTTGGCAGCAGAAGTCAGCGAATTATCTGCAGATAGTGAAGAATCGAGCATTCCTGAATTCTTTACTACCGCGCAAGGCTTGATGGTGCTAGCTTCTGCGATTGCTGGCTTGATTATGTGGGGCATCTTACACTCAACATTTGTGCGACCATTTATCCTAGTCGGAGTACTACGCAATTACATTGAATCTGGCAAAAACGAACAATTCTCAGAAGAAGAATTTGCTAAGTTGGATGAAAAATCCAAAAAATTCAAGAAGCTTCATGCTGAAGCCGAAGCACAGAAATAGTTTTTGTGATAAAATAATACTATGAGAATGGCCGTTGGGAGAATTGCCGCCGCAGTAATCGGTTTGTTATTGCAAATCGTAGTATTTGTGATAATTAATCTCTTTTTTGCCGAACATATAGTCTTGATTGATTTAATTTATACAATCGGTGGGCTACTACTGGCACTCTATTTGATACGCAAGAGCAAAAATTACTCCTACACTATGCCTTGGATAATTCTACTCTTGATATTCCCCCTAGTAGGGGCACTCCTGTATATTGTACTGGGGCAAAACAAAAAACACAGCAAGACCCTGAGAAATGTCACCGCGCAGGAAAAAATCAGTAGCCGGTATTTGGAACAAGATAAATCAGTCAAGCTAAGTAACAATGGCCGGCTAAAATATATCAGTGAGTTCTCGGGCTACCCGGTGACTTGTAACAACGATGTTAGTTATTATCCGCTAGGCGATGAGGCGTTTCCGGCGATACTAGAAGAATTGAAAAAAGCCAAGAAATTTATTTTCCTAGAATATTTCATCGTCAATCACGGTAAAATGTGGAATTCAATGTTGAAGATTTTAGAACAAAAAGCCAAAGAGGGCGTAGAAGTGCGAATGATGTATGATGATTTTGGTTGCGTGGCTCTGCTTGATAAAAATTACCCGAAAAAATTGGAAGAAAAAGGCATCAAATGTATCCAGTTTAATCGCTTGAACGCTTTTGTGGGAATTATCATGAATAACCGCGATCACCGCAAAATCTTAGTGATAGACGGCAGAGTGGCGTTTACTGGTGGGATTAACTTGGCAGATGAATATATTAATATCGGCAGTAAATACGGCCATTGGAAAGACAACGCGATTAAAATCTCGGGAGACGCGGTATGGAGTTACACAGTGATGTTTCTAACAATGTGGAATTCGGTGTGCCACGAAGACGAAGATTATAGCAAATTTAAATATGAGTTCAAAAACCGCAAGGCCGATAAAGGCTATGTGGCGCCTTATGCTGATTCCCCGCTAGATGAAGAAATCACCGGCGAAGATGTCTATCTAAATATCATCAACCAAGCGCAAGATTATATATATATTATGACGCCATATCTAATTATTGATACTGAAATGATTAGTGCGTTAAGCCGAGCGGCGAAGCGGGGGGTAGATGTAAAAATCATCATTCCGGGTATACCGGATAAGAAAATCGTTTATACTCTAAGCGAATCGTATATAGAGCCGTTAGCTTCAAGCGGAGTAAAAGTTTATAAATACAAACCAGGGTTCATACACGCAAAGGTATTCGTAGCAGATGACCATATCGCGACGGTAGGGACGATTAATCTAGATTATCGTAGCTTGTATCTGCATTTTGAATGCGGTTGTTATATGGAAGATGCGCCGGTAGTAAAGGCGGTGAAGAAGGATGTAGTAAATACACTAAGTAAAAGCCGGGAGGTTACACCCGAAGAGAGTGCTGCGGGATTTTGGAAGGGGGTGTGGCAATCAATCCTCAGGTTGGTATCGCCGTTGTTATAAGATAAATCTGAAAAAAGGGTGCAAAAAGTTTTCAGTTTCATTTTAGCTTCGGGGCGCAAAATTGTATTATAATTAAATAAGGAGAAATATGCGAATACTTTATATTGAAGACACAACCTTCCTGGCCGAGGCCGTCAAACACAACCTAGAAAAACAAGGTATAACAGTAGATTTGTCTAGCGACGGCGAAGATGGCCTAGAAAAAGCGCTTGATAATATTTATGATTGCGTGGTGCTAGATATTATGCTACCAAAGCTGTCGGGTACGGATATTTTGAGGCGAATGCGCGAGAAAAAGGTCCAGACTCCAGTAATTATGCTATCGGCACTCTCGGAGGTTGAAACCAAAATTGATCATTTGGACTATGGTGCCGATGATTATCTCGCCAAGCCATTTAAGACTGCCGAGTTGGTAGCAAGAATTAAAGCCTTGCTTCGCCGACCCAAGAATATAGATATTTCTAACATCACTTATAGTGATTTAGTGCTGAGTAGAGCCGATGCAACCCTGAACGGTGAGCAATTGACCGCCAAAGAAATTGAGATAGTCGCCGAGCTGATGAAATCTCCAGAAACTTTGATAAATAAGGAACATTTGCTGGCCAAAGTTTGGGGCGAGGATGGCTTGGGTGAAGATAATTATGTAGAATCGTATATTTCAAGAATTCGCAAAATATTAAAGAGGGTCCATAGCAAAACTAAAATAGTGACTGTGCGCGGGCTAGGATATAAATTAACGGACAAGTAGCATGTTTGAGAAACTCAAAAATAGAATTATCGTCATCACAATGGTCATTACCACCGCGGTTTTGGTGTTGGCTGGGATGTTTGTAATGCTGTTTTCGTCTGCTATGCGTCCAGAGCCAAAATTACAAATTGAATTAGATTACAATACATCAAATCCGGCTTATTATGGCGAGCAAGAATTAAGAGATTATATTAGATCAGACCGCGAGGAAGGCAATACGCGCCTGCTGGTGACGCTATTTTATGTGGGGGCGATAATTGAGGTGGCAGTATTTTTGATTACTTATTTTGCTTCGCAAAAAATCGTTGAGCCAGTAAAAGACGCTTACGAAAAACAAAAACTTTTTATCGCTAATGCTTCGCACGAGCTCAAAACTCCGCTGGCGATCATACAGGCAAATATGGAGGCGATCGAGGTAGATAAGGAAAACGAAAAGTGGAAAGATAATATTGAGGACGAGATAACTCACGCTAATAATTTGGTCTTAAATCTGCTACAACTTGCCAAAATGGATGCTGGTAGCATTAGTAAGAGCGTACCGGAAAAAGTTAATTTAAATACGGAAATCAAAAAACGTATGGAGATATTTAAGCCGAAGTTTGCTGGTGAGATTAGTTTTAAGGTTGCCAAGGGGCCGGCGACAAAAATGTTGCCAAAACAAGACATCCTCCAAGTATTGGATATTTTGCTGGATAACGCTACTAAATATGGCGATAAGAAAGTTTCTATCAATTTAAATAAAGACAGTGTTGCGATCGTGAATGACGGCGCCGTGATTCCCCGAGATGATTTAGAGAAAGTTTTTGATCGTTTTTATCAAACCGATAAAACGGTGAGCGGTTCTGGCCTAGGCTTGGCGATTGCGAAGGCGATTTGCGAGCAAAATGGCTGGAGTATCCGCTGTGAAAGTAATAAGCGCACTACGACATTTACGGTTGTTTTGCCTGAATGAACAAAAAATAAACCCTTGAGGGGTTTCGGTGGTGGGCGATACAGGATTCGAACCTGTGACCTCGTCTACGTCAAAGACGCGCTCTAGCCAACTGAGCTAACCGCCCGCGTGGAATAATTATACCACGCGAGCGGAGTTTTTACAATATCAGAGTGTAGTCTAAATTACCTATTTGGTGTTCTTGCGACGCCTCACAATTAGATAAGCTGAGAAACCAGCAACACAGAAGAATACGATTAGTCCGGTAAGCAAGAAGTCGATACGACCGATGTTAAGATCAGATAAGATACCTGCGCCAAATACACCGGTATTTGGTACTGGAATGTTTCTGCTACCAACATAGGTAATAGTAACAGTTCGTTCATTCACTACTACATGATTACCGTTTTTCAGCTTGACAGTCAAAGCATATTTGCCGTAACCGTTTGGTAAATTAAGATCAAACTCGTGTCTGCCACTAGCCTCGTCATCATTGGTGGGTGGGCAAACTCCGCCTGGCATAGTGGGGCAAAAATTATGCACTAGAACTGGTTCAGTCCATTGACCAGTGGATTCATCATAGTAAGACAAGTAGTATTCCAACTCGTTCGTGTCGGTATAATCGGTAACTACATGTATAATGTTGCTATTTACCTCCGATCCATCCTTGGGAGATTCTATATTGGACGAACCGTGTTCCAATACTGTAACCACCACAGTATCAGTTACTTGATTGCCATCCGTAGCCGAAACCGGCTCGGGTAAATTGTAGGCGACAACAGTTAGTGTGCCCACAAGGATTAGGCCCAAAAAGCCTAAAATATGTTTTGTAAGTCTTTTCATACTCTACACTCTCTTTTATTTTTATGTTGATATTGTTTGTTTGGATGTTGATGAACGCCTCGCAGTGTTTAGACTAATAGCCTAGACTTACGTTCATTACGTTTCCTGATAAGGATTATAACCCATATGACAACAACTGTCAATAGCAAAAGCGCAATAATACCAATAAAAATCGGTAAAACTAGGACAATACTGCTTTGATCTTTGACCTGATTGAGCGCAGATACCTTGTAATTTACCTGGAAAATGCCCATAAATGGGGTATCTGCCCACTCAATATTGACGGTGCGTTCGGTCTCTGGAAGAAGGATGTAGGCTTTTTGACCCTCGGGAAGAGTATATAGTTCCTTGCCGAATAGAGTCTTGACGGTGTAGTCAATATTAGCGGCGAAATCGGTGTTGCCTTCGTTCTTAATGGTAGCGGTAGCTTGAAGATTGCCGCTAAACTTGAACTTATCAAAACTATAATTGGAAATCTCGGCAACATCGCGAGTATCGCCATCGGCCTTAGCATAGAGCACCATGCCAACGCGTGAAATGGTCTTAATACCAGCGGTGGCGTCTTGATTATTAGAATCTTCCTCTAAAGATTGAGCAAAGAGTGCAGCGTATTGACCGCCAGCGGGTACATCGGCTGGGGTGGTGATGCGGTATTTGATGGTTTGCTTCTCACCCTTTTTTAGATGAAATGTAGCTTCTTTGACATAATTGCCGTCTTTGTCTTCAAAAGTAATCCAACGGGCGATTTGGGTGTAAGTGTTTTCAATAGTAAAGTTCCAGTCGTAACTCTCACCACCAGTAGAATAGTATGGGGTAGCATAAACTTTGTAGTCGAAATCTTTGGCGCCGATGTTTTCAACGACAAAATCGCCATCCTGAACTTCATTTGGGGCAATCTTGGTGCGCTTACTGACTGGCGAGATTTGGAGCCAGACATCGGGCGTGGGGGTGTCACCGTTCTCTTCACCTTCGGCGATGGCTGGTGTAGCGAAACAAAAAGTCCCGCCGAGCAAAATGGCGACAGCCGGGATAGTTTTGATAAGTTTTTTTAGCATTAATACCTCCTGTTACACTCTATTTTTCTACAATATATTATATATATTAGCACAGTTTTTATTTAAACACAATGGTTTTACACCCAAAAATTGTAAAATATTGAAACAAGTATGGTATAGCTGTTGACTTTATATGTAAAGTGTGTTATAATTGATATAATACACTTTTAGAGTTAATAATAATGGAGTTAAAAATGAATAAAGATTTGATTAGGCTGTACAAGGAGCGTCGTGAGTTGACCTTGGTTGAGATTACTTACTTTGCTTTGGCCGTTATCTCGTTTGTGGTCGCTGGTACTATCGCTTTGTTTGACCAGTCACTAGGTATCAGCATCCTCATAGTACCACTGATTGCTATGGTGACGGGTATCGCAAATATCGTCGCCTGGTCGCTGATTAAACTCTTTATTGAAGGTTTGATTAGTAGAAAAGAAACTAACAAGCCCGGTAAAGCCAGTAAATAAGAGGAATAAAAGTAGCGAATAAGCATTCGCTACTTTTTTATGCTAAAATAATAATATGAAATCGCATAAAATGTTAGTACTTACATTAGTTCTAGGCGGTTTAATAATCGTTGGTGGAATATTTGCTGTGTTGATGATGATTAATTCAGCGCAAGATGGTAATAAAAATAGTGACGGATTGAATAGCGGGTTGGGAGAGACATCCGTTGCCAATTCTGATACCGAAGAGGCTGTTCCAGAAGTGCAGTTTTTGCGAAAAGCCTCTGCTTCAGGACTATCATGCGTAAAAATAGAAGGCAATACAACCATGCCCGCAGCCGAGCATCTCAAAAAACACGATGAATGTGAAAAAGGTAGCGCTACAGATGGTGAAACATTTGTCCAACTTAAATACCTTGAATATGACCAAGATGTTTTAGGCTTAGAGGGGGCGGGGATTGATGATTTGAACGATCCAAATATAAAATACGATGTCCTAGAAAGACGCAATAATTTTGCAAAATATGGATGGAGAAATGTGGTTTTTGAAGGAACCAAAAATGAGCGTTCGTCGTATTATCTGAATGTAGTTGATGGCCCTATACTAATTCGGACGATCACTATGGGGTCGGATGAAAGTATCGCAAAACAGTTGATTGAAGATTTAGGGTATTAAAGTTTTGGTGTACCTATTTGCCCCTTGAGACGCCCCAGGTATAACAAAAATGTCCCGAAGGGACTTTTTGGTGCACCTGACTAGACTCGAACTAGCACAGCCTTAGCGGCCACTACCACCTCAAGGTAGCGTGTCTACCAATTCCACCACAGGTGCATAGGTATATTATACCATAATTTATGATTTTGCGGGTAAAATTATGGGGTGCGGTTGAGTTTGGTGGGAACGGCGCCCCAATAGTTGACATCTTCAAAACGGTCCAAGGTGGTGACAAGGTGGTTATCTTCGGAGAAATTGCGGGTGTTTTTATTGAAATAATAGGCCATATTGGGCTGATAAATACCGATAGCGGGGACATCATTGACCCAATAATTGAGGAAAGTTTCGTATTTGTTGGTGCGAAGTTCACTGTCCATGGTACTACGAGCAGAGAGGATGATGTTGTCTACCAGAGTGTTACGATAATTAGAGAGATTAAGACCGTTTTGTGAAGCCTGCGAGGAATGATAATAAGCAAACAAATCGGTATCGACGCCGAGCTCAACTTCGTAAATCAAAATATCGTAATTGCGGGGGCGGACGATTTGAGCGAGAAAATCTTGGTTGGCATCATAAACCATAGTTTCGGCTTTGAGGCCTAAGTTTTCAATGGCGGTCTTGAAATTTTCGGCGAGAGCGGGCAGGTAGCCATTTGATACTGTAACGATGCTAATCGGGGTTTCGCGGTCAAACTCGGTACCGGCGATAGCTTCCTTGGCTTCGGTGAGGTTGTACTTAGGAATCTCAGGATACTGCGAGACAGCGTTTTGGGAGGCTAAAATTGGATAGTCAAGTGGAAGCTCGTCGCCAAGAGGGGCACGAATTTCGTCCATATTGATGCCCTGGCGAAGGGCTTGGCGGAGATTACGATTGTTTAGAACGCGTGATGAGGTGTTGATAAAGGCATAGACGCCGTTGTTGATGGCAGTTTCGCGTTCGTAGATATTGCCCGAGGTAATTTGTGAACGATCAGTAGAGCCAAGTTCGGCGGTAGCGGTGACGAGGCCGCTATTGAGCGCCTTAACGACCGCCTCGGCATCATTAAAGGCGTGAATGGCAAAAGTGTTAATTAGAGGCTCGTCGTTATAGTAGTAAGGATTAGACTTGAGATAGACGATTTGCTCGCCAGTATCAACATCAATGATTTGCGAAGCGTTATAGGTAAAGGCGCCTGATGTGACGGGACTGAGAGTACTGAAATTATGCTCGGAAATCTTAGCGGGGTCAGTGTCTTTTAGAATATGTTCGGGCAAAATCGGGATTTCAAGGGCGGAATCAAAATTAATATAGGGCTTAGATAATTTGAAGACAAGATTATGAGATTCGTCTTCGGTGAGTTCAACCTTGGCAAGATTAGAACTGTAAGCAGTGCTGGTATTGGCGTCTTGGATTAATTTGACGGTAAAAATAACATCTTGATTAGTAATTGGCTCGCCGTCCGACCATTTGAGATTGTCGCGCAGATGCAGAGTCCAGACATCACCAAGGTCGTTGACTTTGACAGAATCGGCCAGCCCGATACCCACATGACCAGAGTAATCGTTGGCAGTGAGAGTGGCAAACATCAGGCGACTAAGGACTTTTTCGGAATTTGTAGTGGCTGAGAGAGGGTTAAAAGAATTAATCTCGCCGATAGTGGCCTCGGTGTAGGTGCCGCCACGAGTAAAGGAATTAGTGGCATTGGAATCAGAATACCAAAACGCCTGGGTGATGGCGAGCAAAATTAATACCGACATCAACAGACTCCATTCAAGGATTAGTAAGCGAACATTGCGCGCGTGAGGGAGTTTTTCAACGAGATTCTCCTTGATATGCTCTTGGCTGGCCTCGCTAGCGACGCGTGAAAAACGACTGATTTTTTGCGATAACTTTTGCCCACGCCTACTTAACTTCTTTGCCATATAATTATGATGGGATTAATAATAGCGCGATAATGGCAGAGACAAAGATGACCGAGAAAACAATAGTGGTGACAAAAAGTGATTTATCAAGCCCGCGACGAGTGGTATATAATTCCCCGCTACCGCCGAAGCCAGCACCAAGCGAGGCTCCGCGTTGCTGCAAGAGGATTAAAACGACAATCAAAATGGCCGAGATTAAAATAATTGTTTGTAAAATAGCTCCAATATTCATACTAACTCCTATTATACTCTGGAACGAGCAAATTGACAAGATAGTTTATCATACTCATGGTGAGAGCCGAGAGAACGGCGCCACCAAAACCAATTTCGACGCCCGGCATAATCCAAATAGTAAGTCCGACCATCGCGGTGTTGATAATGACGACAAAGATACCCATGGTGAGAATGATGAGCGGAAGAGAAATGAGGGTGGCAAGAGGCTTGACGATAGAATTAACCAGCGAAAAAACAAGGCCGGCGACTACAAAAAGCCAAAAAGTTGGCTCACTACTAAGGTGACCAAACAGAGTAATACAAAGCCACATGCCAGCGCTAGAAAATGCCCAACGCAATAGAAAAATTAGGATTTGGTTTTTTACCATAGGCTTATTTTAGCATATTTTTACGTTTTAACAAGGTGTGGTAAGTGATAGCAAAGCGATGAGCTTCTTCGTCGATGCGAGCGATTAGACGAGCAATATGTGAACTAGTAGGGAGTGGGTGGTATGTGCCATCAGCGAGGACGATATTGACGGGAGCAGAGTGGCTGTGATCACCGGACTTGTCGCGACCAATAACGGCGATGTGATGCTCGGTGAGCTGGTCTTTGACAGCGTTGATTTGAGTAATACCGCCATCAAGGATGATGAGGTCGGGGTAGGGCCATTCGGGATGCTTGAGACGGCGAGTGATAGTTTCGGTGAGACTAGCGAGATCATCTTGAGAGTTCTTCTGGCGGATTTTGAACTTGCGATATTCGGCGCGATCAGCAGTGCCGTTGGTAAATACCACCATGCTAGCGACAGCGTTGGTGCCGGACTGATGCGAGACATCATAGCCTTCAATGCGTACTGGGGGTTTGATGAGCGCTGGGTGTTGTGATTTTAACAACATCTGAAGCTGCTTTAAGGCTTGATCGGAGGAAATATTTAAGAATTCTTTATCGCTGAAAACGATTTTTTTGCGTAATGCTTGAAGAGATTGGAGTTGATTACGGAGCTTAGTGGCGAGCTCATAATTTTGTGCTTTGGAGGCTTCATACATTTCTTTTTCGGTTTGTTTTAAGAGCTTTTGGCGGCCGCCTTCGAGGTAGAGGATAAGCTTGCGGAGGTTTTGTTTATATTCCTTGATGGCTTGTTCTTTATTAGTAGCAACTTCAATACCTGGAGTAAGACCGAGATCGGTATTGAGGGTCTTTTTGCCAGTGTAGGGTTTGTCATAATATGGGAAAATGTGCCTTAAAATACGGAGGGATTTCTGGATGGCAGTCTTACCATAAAAAGGACCGATGTAGCGCGCCTTGTCATCCTGAGGAATGCGTGTAATAGAAACATAAGGGACTTGAGATTTAAGGTCAATGCGTACATAGCTTACGGCTTTGTCATCGCGAAGTAAAATGTTCCATTTAGGCTTGTAGCGTTTAATCATCTCGGACTCAAGAAAAAGGGCGTCCATCTCGGTATCAACCACAATCCAGTCGGTGTCGGCGATTTCGGCGACGAGAGCAGTAGTCTTGGGATCTTTTTTGGTGCGGTGAAAATACTGACGAACGCGGTTTTTGAGAACGGCGGCTTTACCGACATAAATAATCTCGCCTTGAGCGTTTTTATGAAAATAAACCCCGGGGGAGGCGGGGAGAGTTTTGAGTTTTTCGGCTAAATTTTTGTTATCTAGGGGGCTCATATATCTATTATATCACATTTTGCTAATTTTGTCCAGAGGGTAAAGTGACCCCGACCGCAAGTTGGTTGGGGCAATTTTGCAAGACATTATTGATGGCGTCACGCTCAGCTTCGGTGACCCAGAGATGATATTTGTATTTGACTGAAACTTGGCGAGCGACATATTCGCAACGAAAAGCTTTGTTGCTAGGAAGCCAGGTGGCGGCGTCACCGTCGGATTTCTTTTGGTTGGCGGAGCTGTCGGCGGCTACGAGATTGAGTGGGTCGGTGGCGAGCTGATAGCGAACGGCCTGCTCCAGATTTTGCGCGCCCTTTTGCCAAGCGTCACTCAGGGCTACGATATGGTCAATTTGGAGGCCTTTACTAATCTGCTCGCGAGCAGTAAAAATTAAATGTTCGCCAGTGTAGGGCTCAGTATATTCACCACTAACGACATTACAACCGTCTAGTTTGGCGCTATCGCCGAGGTCGCGACGGAGGATTTTTTGGCGAAGGTTGCAGCCATCCTCCATATTAGGCCAGCCGTCATAAAACTGAGTGCGCTCGTAACCAGTCTTGGGTGCACGACCTTTGACTTCAAGCTGAGCGAGGACGGCGGTGGCGAGCGGAGCATTAGTGTCGGTGGCGTCGGCGCTAGGCGCTTGATAAATTATTTCGGACTCATAGCTGGCGGGGTTAACAATTAGCCAAAAAGTAATGCCGCCGAGCAGAATCAAGAGCGCAATGATACGACGCCAGCGAAAACGAGGGCGCCGACGCTTTGGCGCTTTTTCAAAAGTTTGATTCCCTTCCATTGATTTTATAATAGCACTAGAAATCTTCGTCGTCAAAATCTTCGTCGAATTCATCATCTTCACTATAATCGTAGCCTTCGTCGAAATCGTCATCATATTCGTCTTCAAATTCATCGGGTTCGTCATATTCTTCATATTCATCAAAATCTTCGTTATGACTCTCGAAATTTTCTGTATCAGATTCGTCTACTTCGTCGGTATCTTCATCTAATTTATCCGCCTCATCGACGGCTTTATTACGTTCTGTTTTTGTCTCGTAATTTTCTACATCGTTTTTGTTATTTATTAAATTAATTCGCTGGACGATGCTAGGGGCTTGCTGAGCTAAAACATAATAAGAAAAACCGAAAGCACCAGCAAATAAGATAGATAAGGATATTGACAATACTTGCCAAAGTCTGGGGTTGCGTATTTGGCGATTACCAAAAAACTTATTTATTACTACTGTCAAAATGATTGCTACTGAAGCAATAATTACTAGTAAGAAAATTGACGCGCCTAAAATATGCAAAGAAAATAGTTGTATGTAGATTGAAGTTAGTAGTGTAATGAGATTTAGGGTGGTCACAGTAAAGAGTTTATCAGGGCGATATCTAGCGGTGAAAAATTGACTCACACCGGCATAAAACAAAATTAATGGAGAACATAATGCAACGATTTCGAGCATTATGGGTATGAGACCAAAGCCGACAATCCAAGAATAGGGGCTAAGGGCAAATAAAGCAACAAAACTGCCAAAACCGAGAATGGATAGAATTGCAAGTATACAAAGAGTTGCAAACCAGTTTAAAACAAGTGGCCAAAAAACGCGATTGTCGCCTGGCTCGATTTTACGCATAACTATGATGAATGCAAAACCAAGCGCAGAAATCATTATGATTAAAAGTCGGAAGATTTGAATGGTTTCTGTTGGTAAACCTAAGTCGGGGCTAGGGTCAAAGATAATTCCAGTTATTCCAAAAATGATAATAGTAATGATATTTACTATCAATACAATACGATCTTTTTTGCAAAGTTCGACACCATTAATTCGCATTTTGTAATAAATAATTATGGAGGCAAAAGCTATTGCTAAATAGAATGAGATAAAAAGTATTCCGATATACGCCGCAGAGATCAGAATTGCGGCGTTATTAGAGACGAGATGGTGACGGTTCCAATAGGGAGGAGTATCATTAGTGGTTATTAAAAAGATAATAAAGGCTACTAACATCACCACGACTGGAATTATAATCGTCGAGGCGATTGTCAGCAGAGAGCGAATCTTACGATAATTTAACATAACGAGAAATCCAATTTTTTAAATCAGCTTCGGAGTTGTAGTAGGCGGTGTGGGCGTCGGAATCGGCGTCAAGAGCATCGACAACTTGGCCATTCCTAATAATAGCAACTGAGGGGTAATATTTAACATGGTCGCGAAGATTAGTATTTTTGACATTGGACCACATGAGGTGGTAAATGTGAATCTGGTATTCGCTGGCAATATTACTAAGCATCTCGCGAAGTTTGTCGGCGGTGATACAACCTGGCTGATCAATGAAAACGATAAAAGAGGCTCTATTATCTATGAGTTGGTTGTAGGTATCGGCGGTGAGGTCAATCTGCTCGCTACCGCCATAGGAAGCATCGCTGAGACGAACAGGGTGTGGAATGGCGATTTGCCAAATGGCAAAAACAGCGACGATAAGCACAAGCGCCGAAATGATTATGGTTAATGGTTTATGATTTAAGCAAAAGGTTTTTAGGCGGGTAAAAAGATGTGGGTGGGAGGATTTTGTGCGTTCAATGGTTTTGCTTTTCTGAGACATTTATGTAGCTGGGGTTAAAGTTGTGAAATCAATGGTGTGGTAGGGGACTTTCCAAAAAGCGTAAGTGCCGTCATCATTTTTAACTTTAATATCGTGATTACCTTCATAGAACCAGTAGCCGCCGACGTTGTAAATTTTACTAGCATCCCAGCCAAGTTTGGTGAGCAAATCCTTGGTCTGGCCGGCATAACCAGCGCCACCACACATCAGGAAGATGTTTTTGTCCTTGGGAAATAGATCTTCAAGGATGGCCATAGATTCTTTGTAATTCGCGGTGTAAGAACCGTCTTCGTTTATAGTGAATAGAGTGGGGCCGGTGTAACTTTGGCCGACCGCCTCGGGTAAGCCAGTAACATTGACAAGATACGGATAAGGCACGATTTCAAAACCATCAACATAACCGCTAAGGTAAGAATCGCCACCAATGGCTGAATAATCGGCGGGGTCTACAAGCAAGCGCATATCGCGATAAACACTATCGCTGCGACCGAGATAATCATCGATGGTAGCTTCGTTAATATTGGCATCGACACCAAATTGGGCACCACGTTCGCCGGTGCCGGCTTCGGCGGGTGGTAAAGTGTCGTTTGTGATTGGACGAAACGCTTGACCAATACCGAGCCCGAGCGCAAAGACTACCAATGCGACGACGATACCGATGAGAATTTTAAAAGTAATATTACAATTCTGACTACAATGAGTTTGTGACTTTTTTACCATAAGTTCATTATAACATATTTTGCTAAATGAGATGGCATACTAAGCTGAATTCGCAAAAAAGCCCCGGGTTATACCGCCCTATTGCTAAATAATCAATGATTGCTACATCATCAAGTCGCCGCCCAGATGCTTTTAAAATTTTGAATATCTAATTTTTTACGACGTAATGGACTATTTTGAAATCATTTTTTTGTAAAAATGATTTTATTTAGTAATTCACATTCATCCCCATTCTTAACAGGATGAAAACATTTTATTGCGCCACTAGTCTCCTCATACATAATAATCGGTTCGTCGGTTAGATTGATGATTGAATCTGTCAAGCGGACGTCTGAATAATGATGATTCATTTGCATTAGCATCCCCCTCCTTCATGTACTAGCTTTGACTTACTTCAGCAAGGCCATTTGTCTATATCACATTTCCCAGCAAAAAAGCAATAGCTATTTTCTGAGTTACAGAGGTGTGTTATAATTATATTTGTTATTTAATCTATTTTATTTTTGGTTTAATTAATGCACCTTATGAGTTTAGGAGGTTAGTATGTCTGAAAAAAGAGATGATTCCAGATTAGAAGTTATTGTGTTGACTGGTGGGCCTTGCGCCGGTAAAACCACCGCTCTGAGTATTATACCTGATTACTTTGAAAAATTAGGTTGGCGAGTTATTACTATTCCTGAAGAAGCTACAAATGTCATCTTGAGTGGTTTTCGTCTTGATGATTGTAGTAATCCAATTGTTTTTCAAAAACTAGTGACCGGTGGTCATTTAAATCGTTTATTGTGGTATCAAGACTATGTAGCATCGGCCGGGCTGGATAAAGTCCTGATAGTTTGCGACCGTGGTGCCTGCGACAATAAAGCCTATATCGGCCAAAACTTGTTTGAGCAAGTCTTAGAAAGCCTAATGTTTTCAGAGGCCGGTGTGCATGGTCTTTACGGAGCAGTATTTCATTTGGTAACCGCTGCGGATGGCGCTGAAGAGTTTTATACGCTTGGTAATAATGCCGCACGCAGTGAACCGCCCGAGCAAGCACGCGAGCTAGACTTAGCTACACAGAATGCTTGGGTGGGCCATCCGCATTTGAGAATTATCAAGAATGACGGTTCTTTTGAAGATAAGATGAAGCATCTTCTGGGCGAGATTTCGAGTTTTCTGGGTGAACCAAAGCCCTACGAAATCGAAAGAAAATTTCTCATTGATTATCCCGATATCGAGCAGCTAAGGAAGATGCCGAATTGTCAGGAAGTAGAGATTCTGCAGACTTATCTGAAGTCTAATCCTGGCGAAGAAGTACGGGTGCGCCAGCGTGGTATTGGTGAAAATTATACTTTTACTAAAACCATTAAGCAAATGACGCCCGATCCAGCTAAGCGGATCGAAGTTGAACGTAAAATCGACGAGAAAGAATATCTGCAAGCGTTGATGCAAGCCGAACCGTATTGTACTGCAATACGCAAGACCCGTTTTTGTATCTTGCAACGCGATAGCGGACAGTATTTGGAAGTAGATATTTATCCTAGCTCCCACGATACTGCCATACTTGAGATAGAAATACCCGACGTGGATGCTAACATTGTCTTTCCGGATTTTCTCAATGTCCGGTTCGAGGTAACTGGCAATCCTTTGTATAGCAATTATGGTATTGCTAAGAATGGTGGTCGCCTCCCCAGATAATCCTCCTCATAAGCCCTGGCTGTAAAGTCGGGGCTTATATTTTAGTTAGCTTTGATGATTTTACCTTTAGAATATGTACCATAGTGATGGTCTAGGGCAAAATCTTGTTCTGGTAGTTGGCCGAAATAAATTTCAAAATTATTTACTTTTACTTCTTTTGCGATAGTATCGATGAATTTTAGGGCTTCATCAATAACTTTTTGGTCATAAATAAAATCACCTTTGTAAAAAATTAATTTACCATTGAGATAATAGCCCCTGGTGATGTTATTAAAAACTTTAGTCAAGCCTTTTGATTGGCAATATTCAAAGTGAGAAAGAGGGCTTTTTGGTGGCAAAAAATCAACCTGATTGTTATAAAAAATGAAGGCTCGGCGGCTACGGTGAAAATTTTTAGCTTCTTGAATGTCGTTGCGGTAGTTCATACTTTTATCTAGACGTTAAATTTAAATTCAACGACATCACCTTCTTGCATGATGTAAGTCTTGCCTTCAGTGCGAAGGAGACCAGCTTCTTTGACGGCTTTTTCGGAACCGAGACGCTTGAGGTCGTCATATTTACAGACTTCAGCGGCGATGAAACCGCGCTCAAAATCAGTATGAATGGTGCCGGCAGCTTCGGGGGCGGTAGCGCCTTTATGAATGGTCCAGGCGCGAACCTCTTTTTTGCCAGCAGTAAGGAAGGATTGGAGGCCGAGGGTTTGGTAGGCAGCTTTAATAAGTTCCTCGAGCGCATCGTGCTCGACGCCGTAACTTTCTAAGAACTCTTTGCGTTCGGCTCTGTCCATGCCGGACATTTCTTCTTCAAGCTTGGCGTTAACGAATATGGCATTTGCTTTGGGCGGGTCCTGTCGCGCATTATCCCCCACCGTGCTCGCTGCGCTGCGCGCGGCGGGGGTCCCCCTATGCGCGTCACCTGCCCCCCAAGCGGCGCCACCCGCGACCTTGCTATGCGCGTCACCCGTCGACACTAGGTCCTTTAACTTATCCTGCAAATCTCTGTCAGTTAGGCCGGATTCGTCGACGTTGAACATGTAGATGACTGGTTTGTCGGTGAGGTAGGGGACGTGTTCGTCTTCGGAAGATTTTTTGCGTTTGGCGTCTACCTTCGCCTTAGTTTCTTCATCGGCTAATTGGAGTTCAAGATTAATAATGTCGATATCATCTTTAGCTTGCCTGATGATGTCGTCTTCAATTTGATTGTCGGCGCGGACGATGTCGTCATTTTTAAAAGTGCGCACTACATGGCAGATGGCTTGGCACTCGCGAATGTGAGCAAGGAATTTATTACCAAGACCTTCGCCCCTACTAGCGCCTTGAACGAGGCCGGCAATATCAACAAATTCGACTGTCGCAGGAACCACTTTGTCGGTTTCGTACATTTTGGCCAATACGCCTAGCCGTTCATCTGGAACTGGAACGATGCCAACATTTGGCTCGATGGTAGCAAAAGGATAATTAGCGGCAAGCGCCCCAGCGTTGGTCAGCGCATTAAAAAGCGTAGATTTTCCTACGTTTGGTAAACCGATGATACCTATTTTTAAATTCAAAACCAACCCGTCCTTCCTGTTATTTTGCCTGTCCTTATTGACAAAACGCTTAATGTTTGATATAATGGAAGTATATTCGAGGTTACTCGCAATCCCCCCTTCTGAAAAGTCGGGGGCACATTTTTACTTGTATAGTTCATGGAATGCTTTCTTTACTATTTCTAAATCTGATTCTGGGACACGTCCCAGCTTGGAGTGCAATCTTGAAACACTCATAACTCTTGCCTGGCACACAGCGGCAAATTCCTTTTTGCCTAAAAATTCAAATTCTGCGTACCATGAGCCAGATTTCTCTTGTGAAGTTAGAGGAATCCCCATAAATCCAAATTTACTTAACTTTCGCATAATCAGAACTGGACGAGTGAAGCGCGTGCTTTTGCCGTTAATTTCTACTCCAACATTCTCGCCAAAGCTACACCACCAGACTTCTCCTTCCAAGATTTTTGGGATTTTGGCATTAAAGTGAAGTTTCTCTTTCAAGACAATCCATTCTTCAAAATGTTTTTCTTCCATATCTGTAATTATATCATAAGATGGTGTTATATAGATGTCGATTATTTCGTGATTACGCTATACTCGATATTGCGTGCTCGTTTTCTGCTTACGTTACCGTCTTCGTCAATATGACCTTCATATGTAGAAGTCCTGGTTTTGCCGCCTCGTAGAAAATCGTCAAAATCTGTTATTTTTCCTGGTGTAGGGACAACCCAATTAGTACCTCTATATTCCATAGTAGACGTAATTGAGAAATCCATAATATTTTTTTGTCCAAAATTATTGGCAATAGCATTAAATGCGTGGTCTTCTTTTCTACCGTCTATACTGGCGGCACCATTTATATAATATGTTTCGTAACCGAATAAACTTAAAATATTTTGTGCCATTGCTGAGCGTTCGGAACATTGCGCAGCGTGCTCGCCTTTAAATATACTAATATCGATTTTGTCGATTGCGTCAAAATATTCGTCATCAGAAAGTTCAGGATTTAATAAATCTGCTTTTTGCTCTATTATATCCATTCTTTTGTCGCCGACTGCGGCATCCGGAATACCGAAATAAGAATTCAAAAAACCCTCCATACTATTAAACAGCTGTGCCCCGTTGCCAACTGACTCTTTGTTTTCTTGTAAAAATGAAACCGCTTCGTAAAGATAACCAGTATCTTTTAGTTTATAGTGGCTGCCCATTGTCACGATTCCACCTTGAAATTCAACATTAGTATTACTGCCGATATAACCACGATGAACGTGCTGTCCGAATGCACTTGGGGAGATTCTATCTACCCTATCGCAAGATTCTTCAAGAAATGCGATTCTTGACTCTATAATTGCTTTAGTTTGTTCTTCGTCAGCGTTGAGTAATTTTTCTCTGAATTCTTTAATTTTATCTGGACTAAATTCTGCTTCAGTTTCAAAATAACTTTTTTCCATTGATTCCGGAGTATCATCTAGCGATTCGATTTGCTTTTTTTCTGCTAAAACTTCATCTGCCATTTTCTGCCAAGGGTTTTCACTTCCATCAGACAGAGTATCGCTTTTGTTTTCTATTGTTTCACTCATTTTTACCTCCGGCACTCTTTGCCATTATTTAATATTACATAGTGATTCCCTTAAAACTAAGTGGAACACCCGCTATGGAGTGTTCTGAACTTCATTTTCTACAGCAAGCGGTTAGGCTGACTGGAGCGAGTGCTCCACTCGGAGTCTAACTCTTTGCCTATCTCATCAAGGATAGACTTGCTATAGACTTGAAATTCAGAACAATTTAATTATATTATATTTGACTTACAATTTCTATGTTCGTAACTGATTTTTAAATTTAGAAAGAAGATATTATATTTCCGCCCGATACTAAATCTACATTTTGTCCGTATAATCTTTTTCTTACTTTATTTATATAAGCGTCTGAAAAACCACGCTTTCCGTGGTCGGGTTTTGGTAGTCGGACTTTAAGGGAGAACGGTATATATGGAGTCATTGGTTGGTTTAAAAATTCAAGATTCCGATCTTTAAATTCATAATCAACCCGTGTATCTGTTATTATAGGTATAATTATAACATATTTTGGTATATAATAAGTATTATGAAATGTCTTGTCGTGGCGGACAGAAATCCAAATATCGATTTGTCGCAATTAGCAGAAAATGAAAAGGTAGATTTAATAATATCTTTGGGAGATTTTGAGCGCACGATGCTTTTATCTTTGCAAAAAACTAATATTCCAAAAATTGGTGTTTATGGTAATCATGATTCGGGGGAATATATGGACGAGATAGGTATGTTAAACTTACATATGCACACCTGGAAATATAAAGATTATAGTTTTGGCGGTTTCCAAGGTTGCGTAAGATATAAAGAAAATCCGCAAACAATTATGTACACACAAGAAGAAGCGGATAGAATGTTTGCGGCTTTTCCGCCCGTTGATATTTTTATATCGCATTGTCCACCTCGTGGGATAAATGATGAAGACGAAATTGCCCATCAGGGTTTTAATGGGCTAAGAACTTATATAGAAAGATGCCATCCTAAAATTTTATTGCATGGTCATACTTATCCAACCGAAGAAACTATGGTCCATGAATATAATGGGACTAAAATTGAATACGTCTTTGGCTATAGAATTATCGAAATATAACTATAATCTATCTGCAACTATTTTTACGGATTTTTCTAGAGTTAGAGCTAAATTGTTAAACAGGCAGAGCGCATAAATATTTAAATATAAATCTGGAGAGTAATCAAAGAACGAAATTAGCTCCCACCAAGCACTCCTTATCAATTCTGAAACGTCATCATATTGAAACCCTTCCTTAGAAGACGCTTGGATAATTTTTATAGATGAATCGAAAATCGATTCTGCACAAGAGTCAAAACGTTTTGCTTCATAGATAATTCGAGATTCGTTTTCTGCTAGATTTGTTTTTAAACTTTCTGTATCCATGTTATGCATATCGAGATTGAGCTCTTTCATGGTCTCTGAGAGCCTTTTGAACGCATTTAGCCATTCGTCAATGGTGTGTTGTTCGGACGCAACAATAATTTTGTCTAAATAATTTTTTGTAAATTCTATGTTTTTAATCATTACTTAATCCTCTTATCTATATATTTGTTATTATATCATGTTTTAAAGTTTATAAGCTCATTATAGCGTTTTGCAATTGCGAGATGAATAATTAATGATGGCATGTAACTATTATAGCAAAAATACCTTAATAAATATTTTATAAGTTGGAATCTAGAAAAACACAGTGAGCGCTACGGTGATAGAGTACTCTAGACTAGAATAAAAAAGTCGTTCTCAAAATAGTCAGCTAGCCGTGTTATAATTTAAGTTATGGAGGTAAATATCAAATGAGTAGTAAGATTAATAACAAGAAAAGAAACATATTTTTAGCAATAGTTGCCTTTGTCTTTACATTAGTGTGTAATTGTAGTTTCGTTAGTGCTGAAACGGCAAAATTAAACCATGAAAATTTTAATATAAGTTTTAAAAATATTAGTTTGGATGATGAGATATCGATTGAACTAGAAAACTACGACAAAAATTTTACCAACGATGAGTATTACCGCATAATAAAAGTTACTTTTAAAAATGATAAGATTATCGAGGCTTATGAAGAAGATGCTGGACAATACTCAAAAGAAGGAGAAGATTTTCCCGCAAAGCACACAAATGATTTAATTGACAAAACTTCGTTGTCTAAGGACGGCAAAGTAACGACATTAAAAATTAACGACTTGAGTCCTAATGAAATAGCTTTGGCGGTTAATACCGACTTTCAAGTAACAGTTTATCGAAATGGTGAAAAGATTATCGACCGAAGTGATGAAGGTTTTGATGAAGATTTATTTGAGACAGATGGTTATAATCGATATTATTATTCTAATTTCGAAATAGATTTAGCTAGTGGTTCAATTGCAGAAAGTGAGTCTGACTCTGTTTTTCTTTGCGTCGTACTAGTTATTTTTACAATAATAGTCTTAGCTTTGTTTGTGTTTATAGTGATAAAAAGTAAAGTTTTGAAACGAAACAAGAGTAAATAATTTTATCAGCGATTATTTATGGAAAAACTCTCAGAATATTCTGCGAAAGCTTTTCAGGACAACAAAAATGGTCTTTTTCAAAGAGCATAGCATGAATTTTTGTGTTAAAATTAGATTATGAATAAATATCGAGATTTCTTTAATGCTTATGTGGCGGGGTACGACACGGAGTCGGCGTGGATTTGGCGTAAGCACGAGCACACTATCAGGGTGGCCGATAATTGTCGGGTGCTAGCGGAAGATTTGCAGTTTAACGCATATAATGCTGAATTAGCTGAGCTGATTGGGTTGTTTCATGATATCGGCCGGTTTGAACAGTGGCGGGTATATCAAAGTTATTCGGATGATAAAACTATTGACCATGCTGATTTGGGGGTTAAGATTATCAAAGAAAATGGCATCTTGGCCGAGCATCCGGACTATGAGTTAATTTTGAAGGCGATTTATAACCATAATAAATTCAAAATTGATGCCAAAATCACTGATGACCGTGAATTGACTTTTTGTAAATTAATTCGTGATGCCGATAAACTAGATATTATTCGCGAATTTGTGAGTGGCGATTTGAAATTGCCGCAAGATGGCGAAACTTATAGTATCAAGGCGCTAAACGAAATTGCCAAACATAAATTGCTTAATCGCAAGGCCCATGTGGATTCTGTTGATGTTAGTTTGACTGCACTAGCGCTATTTAATGATATTTATTTTGATTATACTAGGCGCTGTATTCGTGAAGAATTTTTGCTTGAAAAAATTGTCGAACTCTATATTGAATCCGACCCAGCGCAAACTAACCTGTTTCGTCAACTTGAGCGTTTCATCAAAGAGCAATACTAGTTATTTTGTAAGTATTTGCTAGCGTCGCCGTTTTTCATCCAGCCCTCACCGCGCATTTGCTCGGTTTCGCCAGATACATTATTGATGGTCATTACTGCCATCATTATAATTACACCTATAACCATTAAGAAAATAGTCAGAAAAAGCTTATTCTTTATTTTCATAGTCTTATTATAGCACATTTAGAATAAACTAAATCGTAAACCAGTCGTCGAGATGGAAGTCGGGGCCAGAAACACTGGCGACAGCGAGGTGGGGGTTAAGAGATTTTAGGTAGGGCTGGTATTTGAGGAAGGCTTCAGTGGCAAAACGCATTTGTTGTTGTTTTTTGGCGGTGATTTGGTCGAGCGGAGTGCCACGAGCAGAAGATTTGCGATACTTGACCTCGGTAAAGTAAATATTGTCGTCTTTAACACTGATAATATCGATTTCGTAGAATTTGGTTTTGTGGTTGCGAGATAAGATGCGATGACCCTCGTTTGACAGATATTCTGCCACGATGCCTTCTGCGCGGACGCCTAGTGAAGTTGTTGAGGTCGTTGAAAATGTTTTTTGAGCGGCATTTTGCGACGACGGGAGCAACATGAGCGACGAGGCCCGTGACGACGGGCCCGAGGAGCGTCCGCTCAAATAACATTTTAACGACGCTTCCACTGGTTTGAACGAGTAGCGGTGTTCGGGGCAGGGGCCGTACTCTTGAAGAGCGGCGCGATGCTTGGCGGTGCCGTACCCGACATGAGACTCAAAACCATACTCGGGATATTGCTCGGCGAGATTAGTCATATATTCATCACGAGCAACTTTGGCGATGATGCTGGCGGCAGAAACTTCTTTAATGAGAAGGTCGGCTTTTTTGAGAGTGGTAACTTTATCTTCAAGTGGTGTTTTGGCGAGAAAATTGATTGTGCCGTCGATAATTATTTCGTCAAAGGGTGTTTTGGTGGCGAGGATTTGCTTGACGGCGCGACGGGTAGCGAGGCAGAGTGCGCGCGAAAGTCCGTATTCGTCTAGTTCCCCGCTTGATACCCAGCCGAGTGCCGAGGCAGCAGCTTCGTTAACGATTTGCTGGCTAAGATCTTGGCGCTTTTTGCTAGTGAGTTTCTTACTGTCGGTGAGTGCTTGACACCAGTCGGCGGTAGGGTCTTTTAAAATTACCGCACCAATAACAAGTGGCCCTGCCCAAGGGCCACGTCCGACTTCATCGATACCGAGAATCATTATTTGGTTTCTTCGGCGGGCTTTTCGGTTTCTTTGGATTCTTCTTTGGCAGGTTCTTCGGTAGCAGGTTCTTCCTTGCTTGGTTCTTCGGGTACAGTCACATCATTAACGGCCAAGCGGTCAAAATCTTTGCTGGCGAGACGCGCGGACTTACCCGAGCGTTCGCGGAGATAGGACAAATTCTTACGGCGGACTTTGGCGCGTTTGACGATCTCAATTTTCTCAACTAATGGTGAGTGAATAAGGAAAGATTTCTCAACGCCAACACCAGAAGCGATTTTGCGGACGGTGATGCGAGCGGTGTGCGAATCTTTGCGGTCGGTGCGAATCACTACACCCTCAAATACCTGAAAGCGCTCTTTGTCGCCTTCTTTGATTTTTTGGGTAACTTTGACGGTGTCGCCAGAGCGGACATCCACGACAGCTGGTTTCTTTTGGGCGTCACCGATTTGCTTTAAAATCTGAAAACTCATAAAAATACCTTTATATTACAATTATAAGTTATTTTACCACAGTTGACTTATTTTTTCAAGGCTAATTTCACACGTTCGGCAACTGGGAGACTAGGGTCGACCTTTTCAAGCGCACTAGTGGCCTCTTTGAGCGGAAAACCAAGAGCAATAAGAGCATCGAGCGCCTCGTCGTTAGGCTGAACGGGGTTGATAACTGGGGTGTTGCCATAATGAGTGGGGATGCCGACTTTGTCTTTGAGATCAACAATGACGCGCTCGGCGGATTTTTTGCCGACGCCGCTAGCTTTGGCGATAAAACTAGCGTCGGCGCTAGCGATGGCGTTACGAACGGTTTCGGCACTAGACAGGGAGAGAATGGCGATGGCGGCTTTGGGACCAACGCCTTGGACAGAAATTAAAAGTTCAAATAATTTTTTGGCGGCGAGGCTAGAAAAACCATAGAGTTCTTCGGCAGTTTCGCGGATGTTGTGGTAAGTGTAGAGTTTGATTTTATCGCCGAGAGTTAGCTGGTCGAAATCTGGTGCCGAAACGGTGACTTCATAGCCAACGCCGTTGACATCAACGATGACGGAGTTGGCAAATTTTTCGGCAACTGTACCGTTCAGGTGTGCTATCATGATTTGATTATACCATGTTTACAATTTGCTCACCGGGCCAAATGTAACTGAAATAACCATTTTCTCGTCCATGGATAGCGTTTTTAGCCTGCTCATTTTCATTTACTGATTCACCAAAAACATGTTTATAAAAACTAATTTCACCTATTGTCACTTCTGCGCCCAGGGGAGTAGCAATTTTTCTTAATTCTTCTATTTGACTATCAAAAGATTGGCCATCATTACTGTCAAAATTTTCGCCATCGATTACCGATGTAGCTTCATCCACAGTTTTTCTATAAGGATGAAAACTGATAATATCAATCAATTTTTGTTTTACTTCATCTTGTTCTTTGCGAGCCTGAATTCTATCCGCTACTTGTTTGATAAAACTCGGGTCATGAAATGCCACGCCGGTTAATGAAAGTTTTAATTCTGGAAAATCAATCTTTAACGCCTTGGCGGTTTCATAATAAAAATCTGCGTACTTCGTAGGTTCGGGATGATCAGCAAAAGCCTCAGATTCAAAAATCCCTCCAAAACTGTGACACATATTACACTCGTTGCCTAATTCAAGAACTAGGCCTTTGCCGGATTGTTCCATATATCCACTCTGCTTCACAAAACTTTTGCATAAATTTATATAATCTGTCGCATCTTCGGGTATATTGCTAGTCGGTTTTCCGTCTTTGCCAATATGTAATTGATTCATCACAACTACTAGCTCCGAGTCGTTAGCCTTCTCTTTAATTTTTTTAATTTGCGACATTATACCGTCATCAAAATGTATAGTTTTCTCGCCTTTTTTATTTATGCGCATTGAATTGGCCGTCGAAAAAGCCGAAAGTGGAGCGTGAGGATTAATCCTGAATTTAACTCCATCCGGCAACCTGGATAAAGTATCGTCTAAAAGTTTGTTTTTAGAGAGCTCTCTTTCTATTGCCTCTTGGATTCGCTCTGCTGGTTGCCCGAATTCTTCAACCAAAACTTGGATATCTCCACCGTTGTCCAAAAACTCTTTTGCTTTCTGAGTCTGCGCGCACCTTTCTGGCCAGATGATAAGTTTGCTATCAATGTTATAACCTAGAACATCAGGATTTTCGCTAATCATTTCGAGTTCGTAGTCAAGAATTCTTTCTGGGTCAGTCATTTCTTCCGGATTTTGGAACGGCTCGTACTCTATGGTTTTATTTTGTTGACTATTCATCTTTTCGCCTACGCTTTCGCTATGAAGTATCTCCATAATGCCATTATAGCATAGAAAAATGATATAATGAGGGTATGGGAAAGAATAAAACGCAGTTTGTGTGTCAGCAATGTGGCGCGAGCTTCACGAAGTGGGCGGGCAAATGCAGTAATTGTGGCGAGTGGAATACGCTGGTAGAACAGACGGTAATGCCCGAGGCCGAGAAAAAGTCAGCCTTAGCAAAAGGGCAAGCGAGTGGTAAAAAACTAGCCTATGAAAGTATTCGGGCGATTGAACCGAGTGATGTGAAGGAACGGCTAAAAACCGAATTTAAAGATTTAAACATGGTGCTGGGGGGTGGGATACTACTTGGCTCAGTATCACTGCTGTCGGGACAACCGGGGATTGGTAAATCAACAATATTGATGCAGATTTGCGCAGAAGTGGCTAAGACCCGCAAGGTGCTGTATATCTCGGGCGAGGAGTCGGCGGGGCAAGTGAAATTGCGTGCCAAGCGCTTGGGGGCGAACGCAGATAATCTATGTTTTGCTAGTTCTACCTCAGGCAATGACATTGCTAAAACCATTGAATCGGCCGAGTTTGACCTGGTGATTGTGGACTCAATTCAAACTTTGTCGCTTGCCGAAATTACCTCGGCGCCGGGGACAGTGTCACAAGTGACCAACTGCGGCAACTTGATAATTCGCGCCGCCAAAGCGACTGATACGGCGGTAGTGATAGTAGGGCATGTGACCAAGGAAGGTACTCTGGCGGGGCCAAAAGTGCTAGAACATTTGGTAGATGTAGTACTGAATTTTGAAGGTGATAGATACGGTGGATTCAAGACAGTGCGAGCGGTAAAAAACCGCTTTGGCGGCACTAATGAGGTGGCGATTTTTGAGATGGGCGAAAAGGGTCTTATGGAAGTTCAAAATCCTTCGGCGGCGCTACTAGCAGAACGACAAAATACCGATGGCTCAATTATTTTGGCGACACTAGAAGGGGCGCGACCGATATTGGTGGAGATTCAAGCCTTGGTGACACCGTCAAACTTTGGCTACCCGAAACGGACGGCAAGCGGATTTGACTTAAACCGGTTGAACTTGCTGATTGCAGTGATTGAGAGACGGACTAAGTTGAGACTAAATGACAAGGATGTGTTTATTAATGTAGTAGGCGGGCTAAAATTAAATGATTCGGCAGCCGACCTCGCTGTGTGTCTAGCGATTGCGTCGGCGTCGGCGGGGCGCAAACTGAGTGAGGAATATGTGGTGTTTGGCGAGGTAGGGCTAGGGGGCGAAGTACGCTCGGCCTTTCGTGCCGACCAACGAGTGGCCGAGGCGAAAAAACTTGGTTTCAAACATGCGATTGCGCCCCGCACTAATGCTGGTAAGGATAATTTTATCACTCCCGTCAAAGACTTGCGCGAAACTCTAATTAAATATGTGAAATGAAAATTTTAGGCATTGATCCTGGAATTGGCATCTGCGGGTTTGGCTTGATAGAAGGTAACAAAATGCTGGACTGTGGCGTGGTGACAACGCCAATTAATACACCGTTGCCTGGCAGATTGGAGGAACTGTATAATTCTCTGCGCGAAGTGTTTGACGAAACCAAGCCCGATGTAGTGTCAGTAGAAAAGTTGTTTTTTAGCAAAAATATCACGACGGGAATATCGGTGGCGGAGGCGCGCGGAATAGTGCTATTAGTGGCCGAACAACATAAATTGCCAATTTTTGAATACACACCAAACGAAATCAAGAAAACTTTGACCGGTTATGGGAATGCTGGCAAGCCTCAGATGCAAGAGATGGTGCGCCTACATTTGAAACTAAAAACTATCCCCAAACCAGATGATGCCGCAGACGCTTTGGCTGCGGCAATCACCCATGATCTGATGAAACGCTGATTATTCGACGTCTTTAGAAGGTTCTTCAGAAGCTTCTTCGATAGCCGAAAGCAAGGAGTCTTCAACGTTTTGCTTTTTCTTCTTAGGCGCAGACTTGATAACTTCAATATCAATTTCGTAGCCGGTAAGTTTAGAGGCAAGACGGACGTTTTGACCCTGCTTGCCGATAGCGATGGACTGTTGGTCTTCGGTAACCGAGACCTTGGCATGTTTGCCATCAATTTCAACCTTAGTAATTTCGGCAGGCGAGAGTGCTTCGCGAATATACTCAGAAGCGTTGTCGCTCCAATTGATGATGTCGATTTTTTCGCGATCGCCAATTTCGTTCATCACGGCTTGAACACGGATACCACGACCACCAACAAAGGTACCGACTGGATCTACGCCGGGAACGGTAGACATCACGGCAATCTTGGTGCGACGACCAGCCTCGCGGGCGATACTGCGGATTTCAACGGAGCCGTTTTCGAGTTCGGGCACTTCTTGACGGAACAAATATTCGATAAATTCGGTATTGCCACGCGAAAGTAATAGCTGAGCCTTGGTGTCGTTTCTTTCAATGTCTTTAATATAAACTTTAATACGCTCACCTACGGAGTAATATTCGCCTTCGATTTGCTCGGAGCGCGGCATGATACCGCTAGCTTTGCCAAGATCGATGCGGACAATGCGAGGCTCGACACGAGTAATTACACCGGTCATGACGGTGCCGATTTTATCTTCAAACTCGGCGAGGATAACGTTGCGCTCGGACTCGCGGAGGCGTTGAATCACTACTTGCTTAGCAGTTTGGGCAGCAACGCGACCAAAGCTCTCAACGGTGTATTTTTCTTCAATTTTGTCACCGAGTTTGGTGTTTTTGTCGAGTTTTTTGGCTTCTTTTAGCGGAATTTCAGTAGCAGGGTTGTAAGCGACGTCATCTTCGATGACTTCACGGCTGACGAAAACTTCGGCGGTGCCGTTGTTGATGTTGAGAACGGCGCGCACGTCCATGTCTTTTTCGCCGTTGTCGCGACGCCAAGCGGCGGCGATAGCCATTTGAATGATGTCTAAAACGGTTTCTTCGGGAAGATTTTTCTCTTCAGCGATAATTTTGACCATTTGGGTCATTTGTTTAAGGTCTAAGCCTTCCATAGTTTCCTTTCTGGGGTGCCGCCCCTATTAAAAAGGCCGTCCCTCTTCGGGCCGGTCAATATCTGTATACTCTTATTGTAGCACGGATGGTCAAAAAAGTCAAGAGACCAATAGCGGTGCCGATAAAGCTATAAGTAGTAATACTAGCGGCTTGGTCGGCAGTGAAGATGCCAGTATCGGGAACAGGGATGTCTTCGTCGGGTTCTGCAGTGTCGTTAGAAGAACCTTCGGTAGGAGAGGAGTTGGACTCGGTGTTAGAGCCCGAATTTGTACCGGAACCTGTACCGGAGCCTGTACCAGAGCCCGGAGTTGGGTCGTTGTTGTCACCACCCGTACCGGAACCTGCCTCCGTGATGGTTATAGTGATGGTGTGCGAACCGATGCAATCGTTATTAGTATAACTATAAGTGAGCGTATATGAGCCGACATCGGTGGGGGCTTCGTCTAGTAGGTTGTTATCGGCGTCGCGCCAAGTCAATGTAAGGTCGTTAGCGTTGATGTCGTAAGGCAGTCCGGTGATGCTATTAATGCCAGTGACAACTGGGGTGCCAGTGATAGCGACTGGTGAGCCGGTGTAAGTGATAGATTGGTCAGAAACGCCAGAAATAGTCAAAACATCTAGTGGAGTAATGATGTAGGTGGCTTGAGCCAAGCCGGAAATATTGGCATTATCCTTGGCGGTGACGGTAACGGTGACTTCGGTATTGGTAGTGTCATTACCGATGGTGTCGGCGCTGAAACCAACCTCGTATTCGTCGGGGTCGACAGTGAAATCACCGATTTTGACGGCGACTGTGGGGGTTTGCGAGGCGCCGTTGTATTTGATGATGTCGTAGCCTAAATTGATATCGCTATCAGTAAGGATGTGAGGCGTGATGATGAAATCACCTTCAAGAGTGCCAAATTGGAAATTGCCACCGGGCTTAGGACTGATAGTGATGGCATAATTGCCGACATTGATGAGATTTTCGCCGTAAGTAAGGATATAATCAGTGCCCTCTAGTAGCGTGACAGTCTCACCTAGCAGTTCGGCAGTAATTACTGGATGCGGAGTGATGGCCGAACCAGTATAAGGTTGCGAGAGGGCGTCAATATTTATGGCCGCATTGACTGGGGTAACTTGATAGTGGAGCGGGCCAATAACACCGACAAAATTACCATGACATTCTATGGTAACATCTTTTGAGCCAGCATTAATGGTATCTTCAGGATAAATAACGGTATAATCAAGACCCTCGGTGAGCGTGAACTCGTTGCCGTTGATATCGGCAGTAACGGTGGGGGTGGGCTGATTGGCGTTGCCGGAGTAACTGAAAGTGGTGGGGTTAAGTGTGGCGTTGGCATTGTCATTATTGATGGTGCGAGGTGTAATAGTAGCGTGACGGGTGAGACTTAAAGTCATTGAATCATCACCGAAATCGTAGTGTTCAAAAGTTTCTGGTGACAGAGTAATAGTTACTGTTACGGGTTTACCGGCGCCAACATCGGGACTGTAAAAATTGGCGGTAACGGTGTAATCGGTGCCTTCGGTTAGACCGGCATTGCTGAGAATGACGGTGTATTCAGAATCGGTGGTGCCGTCATAAGTTTTGTCGGGAACACTAACATCTTGGAGAAAATTAATGGGCTGCTTGTTGGCGGTGAGGGTGAAAGAAGTGGTAGTGGTGGCATAGGTGTCGGTTTCGGCGGTTTGAGCATAAATGGTGGCAGTGCCGATACCGTTGATAGTGATGGTTCCGTCATTAGAAATAGTGGCCACATCAGGGTTTGACGACCAGTAGGTGACGGTACCTTCGGTGTAGAATAAGGTGTTGGTAAAGGGTTGATCGCCCCAAGTTTTAGCGACGGACGATTCGGTGAAATTGATAAGTTGTTCGGGTTTGGAGTTGTTAAAATCGGTGTCATAGATGGGATTAAAAAATCCGGTGCTGTAAGAGCCGGGATCGAGGGCGGAGGAACCGGGATCGACGACATTAATTGAGACATCGCCGGACAGATAAGAAATATAAAAATCGTGGTTATTGCTGCCTATAGCTTCATAAGTAGCAGTAGCAAACGGGGTGTCGGCTGGGATTTCAATGCCGGAGCCAGACCAACTGATAGAGCCGTTTTCTAGATCAACGGTGGGTGTGATGCCGGGAATGTCGCTAGTCAAACCAGTTAGCTGAAAAAGTCCATTATATTGGGTGGCGAAGCTAACCGCAAAACTATCAATAGTAAGAGTTTCGTGGCTGGCTGTGCCAATGATGAAACTAGTAGTGTTGGCGTCGATGTCGGCACCTGTGCCATAAATCATACCGCTGGCTTGAGCGTTTTTGACGGCAATACTAACACCGGCAAAAGCAATGACCGGCAAGATGATGATGGCTAAAAGCCTAGTGAGTTTAGTTTTAGTGAGCTTACGCGACATTTGGTTCCCTTTCTATAAGAACTACAGCCTGAACTCACATCTCTTGGTAGCATCATAGCATAAGTATTTTAAAAAGTCAAGAAAAAACTGCTTGCTCTAGACAAAATTACTAAAAAATGCTATAATATACTCATTCTGCACCTTTACATTTTTGAGATAGTGTTTGAAACAAATATAGGCATTTAAAGGAGGTGGTATAATGCCAAAAAATCAAGTCACAAGCGGAAAGCAAAAAATCGCTTGGGTATCTAAACACATGCAGATAATCAATAAGATTATTGATGAATATCGCGAAACTCAACCGTTATCTGGATATGTCATTGTCGCGTCAGTCCACATGGAAGCAAAGACAGCTTATTTGGTGCAAGCCTTAGCTGAGCTGGGAGCTGAAGTGTACGCAACGGGATGTAACCCGTTGTCTACGCAAGACGATGTCGCCTTGGCACTAAATGAGACTCCGCGAGTCACAGTTTATGCTAAGCATAATTGTAGCGACAAGGAATATTGGAATTTTCTCAAAAAAGCTCTGAAAAATCGTCCACATATTATTATTGATGATGGCGGCGACCTCATAGAGCTTTTACGCAATACTTGTCTAGAGTATTCCGATAGACTGGTCGGTGGTTGCGAAGAAACCACCACCGGAGTATACAGATTAAAAGCGTTAGCAAGCCAGAATAAATTGCGATTCCCGATGTATAACGTGAATAACGCTGATTGCAAGCATATGTTTGACAATCATTACGGCACTGGACAATCAGCTTTGGATGGCATACTTCGCACTACTAATTTGATCATTGCTGGTAAGACTGCCGTAGTCGCTGGATATGGCGACTGTGGTAGCGGTATCGCTAAGCGCTTACGGGGTCTTGGTGCAAAGGTGATCGTAACTGAGGTGGATTCAGTAAAAGCGTTAAGAGCTAACATGGATGGTTTTCGCGTAATGAAGATGGACAAAGCAGCTAGGCTGGGTGACATTTTTATTACCGCTACTGGATGCAAAGACGTTATTACCTGGCATCACTTTAGAGTAATGAAGGATGGCGCCGTTTTAGCGAATGCTGGACATTTTAATGTCGAGATTGACGCTGAAGAACTAGCTATCTGTTCTAAAAATCATTACATGGCTCGTAATAATATTGAGGCTTATGAACTAAATAGTGGACAGACCATTTATCTGCTCGCTGAAGGTCGCTTGGTTAATTTAGCGGCCGCCGACGGACATGCTGCCGAGATTATGGATATGAGCTTTTCGATTCAGCTTATGTGTGTCCTCGATATCGCCACTTGGCTTACTAGAGACATGGTCGGTTATCATACTCCGTCTGGTCTGTATTCTGTACCACGCGAGATTGATGACAAGGTTGCGCAATTAGCCTTGAAAGTTCAAGGTATCAAAATTGATAAGCTCACAGAAGAGCAAGAAGATTATCTCAGAAATGGTTTTTAAACCAAGAAAAAACCGGTCTTTCGACCGGTTTTTCCATAACTTGGCACCTTCCTAGTTTCCCGCAAAGCAGTATAATCGGCGCTACTGGGCTTGACTTCTGTGTTCGGAATGATAACAGGTATTTCCCCAGCGCTATGGGCACCAAATAAGCGCCTGAATTCGCCAATTGATGTCCATAAGGTGACCAAAGATTTTAAGTGACATGGTGTATCAAACACCGGTTGCTAGCTATGTACAAGACGTAAAAAGGCGATGGATCATTAGTACTTCTCAGCTCCACGTGTCACCACGCTTCCACTTAAAGCCTATCAACCAGATCATCTTTCTGGGATCTCATAGGGAATCCTTATCTTGGAGTGGGCTTCGCGCTTAATATGCTTTCAGCGCTTATCTCTTCCGAACATAGCTACTCGGCAATGCAGCAGGTGGCCACAACCGATACACTAGAGGTTCGTCCATCTCGGTCCTCTCGTACTAGA
>JAFRJZ010000024.1 GCA_017431945.1 Candidatus Saccharimonadota bacterium | reverse complement strand
TGTCAAAAAAGCCTTTCTTGGCCTATATAAATAAAAAATGTGCCCCCGACCTTGCGGAAGGGGGGATAGCGGGTATTCCCGAATACCTTTCTATTATAACACAGGTTGGATATGAAGGCAACTTTTGTGAGTGGCTTGAATGAGAAAGGGCGAATAATGGGGGTTTTGAGTGACTTTTCTACTCCTGAGGGATTGAGGGCGGGAGGAATGGGGAGAAGGCAAACCCCACTACTACACACCAGGAATAAGGCACCTAATAGAGTTGCCGATGCTCTTATCGTCGTAGTAGCGCGGGTTCACGTAGCTATCGCCATCCTCTTCCAAATCTTCAACTGCCAAGTCGTAGGCATCGTTGCTATTGTAGACAGTAGATGACCACCAGTATTCGTTGTTGTCATTAGTAACCATGTCGTCAAGGTAGAAGCCCGAGAACACGAGAGAAATAGGAGGGTTAGTAAATTGGGTGTTGATGACATTACCATTCCAATAAGTATTTTTCCAAGTAGCGCCAGAGATATAGTGATTAAGCATAGTGTAGAATTCGCTGTTGGTCGCACTGGTGGAGGCAGAGGGGAGGCGCCAATTCTTAGGGCAGATGTCATATTGCGAGTCACCAGAGGATGGGTTGGTGCCAGCAGTAGCAGCAGACCAGTTGTAGTAGTTGCCATATTTATTAGCAGCTTGCTGAGAGGGGTATTTACTAGCATAATCGAAGAATTCCGGATTATCATAAGAATAAGACCATTCATCTTTGCTAGCTGGGAGAGTGAAGCCACTGGAGCTAACGTTAGAATCAGCTTGGGTGAGGTTCATGGCAGTAGAGTCACCAAGAGCAAGGTTTTGAGTCATCCAGCAGTTACCGTCTTGGAGTTTGGCGACGGTGTAGTTAGTACCACCACCGCGAGTGTCTACTACGGTGTAAGTAACATCAGTTGGGGTAGATAGACAGTTGTCTGAAGTAATATCTTGCATATTCATACCATTAGTGATAGGTGGGGCTGGTATAGCATTCGCCACCGCCGTAAAGGTCACAGAAGTAGTATAAGTACCAGAAGGTTTAGTGATATCCACTTTACCACCAAAAGTAATACTAGTAGTTGAAGTAGTAGCAGGAGCGGAAGTTTCTCTAATAACATGATTTGGTGCATAGTTGGATTCAGCAGACTGATAAGCTAGGATAGGACAATAGTTACTAGCACAGTTATAGCCACCAGATACAGATGATTTGTCAGTGCCACCTGTATAGCCCCAATAGTTTGCTGGGAAGTTAGCAGAGCTGTAAGCTTGAGTAAGGGTGGGAATAGTAGCACTAGGAGATACGGCAGAATTAGTAAGAGCATTAGAAGAGCCAGAAGTGGCATTCATATATAAAGTATAGCCAGTAAGGTTATTAGTAGTAACACTAACATTAGCACTACTAGTACATAACTGAGCAGAGGCACTGGTAGAGCCAGGAGTACAGTTGAGAGTGGTAGTGCTAGGAGCAGAAATATCTATAACATCAGCTATATCTAGAGAGGCTTCACTGTTACCTGATTCGGCGTTGACCTTGCCGATGCTGAGAGTACTAAATGCAATGAAAAACACCGCGAGAATAGTAAGAGCGGTGAGCGAAATCAAACCCCCATGAACTTTTTTGGTTCTGTTTATCTGCATTGTGACCTTTCTTTTAATTCTAAATCTATTTTATCATGCTTGTGGTAAGGTTGGCAAGAGCTTTTTGAGATTTTTGAGAGTTTTTTGTTATAACAGGGGTATTAGCACTCTTGACAAGTGAGTGCTAATTTGCTACAATAGGGGTATAGATTAGCAGTCACTATGAACGAGTGCTAAAAGAAAGGAGAAAAAATATGTCTAAAATTATTGGAATTGACCTTGGAACCACCAACTCGGCGTTTGCCTATATGGTGGCGGGGAAACCAGAGGTGATTACTAATGCTGAGGGTGATCGCACTACCCCGAGTGTGGTGGCGGTGACCAAGAAAGGTGAGCGCCTAGTAGGTAAAGTGGCACAACGCCAACGCGTAACTAATCCAAAAAATACCATTTATGGTATTAAGCGCTTGATTGGCCGTAAATATGAAGATAAAGAAGTGAAGCGCGACCTGGATATCATGCCGTATAAAATTGTGAAGAAAGGCAACGGCGTAGCCGTAGAGATGGATGGCAAGGAATACACACCAGAGGAAATCTCGGCGATGATTTTGGCAAAAATCAAGGCAGATGCCGAGGCGTTCCTGGGGGAGGAGGTGACCGAGGCGATTATTACGGTGCCGGCGTATTTTGACGATTCGCAGCGCCAGGCGACTAAGGATGCCGGTAAAATCGCCGGGCTAGAGGTGAAGCGTATTATCAATGAGCCGACAGCGGCGGCTTTGGCTTATGGCTTGGAGAATAACAAAGATGAAAAAATCGCGGTGTTTGACCTGGGTGGTGGGACATTTGATGTATCTATACTAGAACTGGGTGATGGCGTGTTTGAAGTGAAATCCACCAATGGTGATACACACCTAGGTGGTGAAGACTTTGATAATATCATTGTCAACTACCTGATAGATGAGTTTAAGAAAGAGTCGGGTGTGGATATCAAAGATGACCCGGCGGCGATGCAACGGGTGAAGGATGAGGCGGAAAAGGCAAAGAAGGAACTCTCGTCGGCAACTTCAACCGATATTAACCTGCCCTTCTTGACTGCCGATGCGGACGGACCGAAACATTTTGAACATACTTTGACTAGAGCGAAATTAGAGGAATTAGTAGAGCCACTGCTAGACCGCTTGGCGGAGCCGGTAGAGAAGGCGCTGAAAGATGCTAAACTCAAAGCTAGTGATGTAGATCAAATCGTGATGGTGGGTGGTATGACCCGTATGCCAGCGGTGGTAGAAAAGGTCAAGAAAATCTTTGGCAAAGACCCGATGCAGGGTGTAAACCCAGATGAGGTGGTGGCGATTGGTGCTGCGATTCAAGGCGGAGTGTTGCAAGGTGATGTGAAAGATGTGTTGCTACTAGATGTGACGCCATTAACCCTGGGTATTGAAACCATGGGCGGAGTGCGTACACCGTTGATTAACCGCAACACTACTATCCCGACCTCTAAGAGCGAAGTGTTCTCTACCGCCTCAGACAACCAGCCGCAGGTGGAGATTCATGTACTCCAAGGTGAGCGTGAAATGGCAAATGATAATAAATCCTTAGGACGCTTTATCCTAGACGGTATCGCGCCGGCGCCACGCGGTATACCACAAATTGAAGTGACCTTTAACCTAGACGCGAACGGTATCTTAAATGTGACCGCTAAGGATAAGGGTACCGGCAAAGAGCAATCTATTACCATCCAAAACTCGGGTAATATGAGCAAGGATGATATTGAGAAGGCGCAAAAAGAAGCCGAAGCGCACGCCGATGAGGATAAAAAGAAGCGTGAGGCGATAGATGCCCGCAACCAACTAGAAAATGCGGTGTATCAGGCCGAGAAAATGCCAGATGAATATAAAGGCAAGATTGCGGATGAAGACGCTGAGACTATTAAAAAGGCCGTAGAGGAAGCAAAAGAAGTATTAAAAGATACCGATGCTGATAAGGATAAATTAGAGGCAGCTGGCAAAGAACTGTCAGATAAGATTATGCCAATAGGCGCGAAGATGTATCAGCAGGCTGGTGGCGAACAGAAAGCCCCAGATGATGCGCCTAAGAGCGACGACGCTAAGGACGGCGACGCGGTGGAAGGCGAAGTCGTAGACAAGTAAGTCGGCGAAAAGCCTTGGCAATTTCGTAACGAAATTGAAAGCCGATATAGACTAGCGCGAGGATAATAATTATCAGTACCGCACCGAGAGCCACAAAGCTAGAAGCGACAGCTTGGCTCTCGGTGGCGCTGAGGGGGTAGTTGGCCCCCGTATTTTGTTTGATTTTGCGACAGCGGTTAGTATCGGGATTGCGCTCGTAACCGTCGGGACAGGGTTTGAGTGTCTTAGTAGTACTAGCGAGAGATTTGCAACGGCCGGTGAGAGGATTGCGGTATTTCCCTGCTGGGCAAGGGGCGAGAGTACTATCAAGCGTGCTGGCCTTGACGCAGTTGCCAGTGGCTTCGTTGATAACCTTGCCCTCGGGGCAAGTTTTATACTGCTGATAATCGTTGGCAGAGCCGGGAGTGGGGGCGTAAGTTTGAAGCCATTGTTCTTCACCGTTTTCATGAAAACCAAACCACGCGTAGGCGGTGGCTTTTTTCTGACCGTTATAATAAGTAATCTCGTCAATCTTGTGGCCGTCCACATCGATTAATTCAATAGTGTTAGCAGAGGTAGGGTTCTTGGTAAGGCGAAAATCGGTGGCAAAGCGGGCGGAGTAGTGGTCCGGGCTGATGATACCAGAAAGGTTATAAGACTTTTTCTTGTATTTGACTTGGCAACCGGCGAGATTGATGTCGTGATCCAAAGGATTATAAATCTCAATGAATTGTTCGGACTGGTCGGACTCGTAGTAGGAGAGGACCTCAGAAAATTGGAGGCCGCGACACTTGGGCTGTATAACTTCGTCGGTATTGGCGGGGGTGGGCGGGGCTTGATAGCCGGGCTTAGTGGCGTCGTAAGTGGGGTAGTAATCTTCGCTGTGCTCATAAAGACCGGATTCCTCGTTCCAGACAAGCGAGGTGGGGTTTTTACTATTAAACTTGGTGTAGCAACCATCCTTGCCAGTCCAGCAGATAGAGCTGAGAGTGTCGGTACCATTGGTGAGAGTGAGTGGGCCAGCGCTAAGAGCGAGAGTCTTAGTATATACAAGGTCGGCGTCGGTGGCATCGGGAGAGCTGGCGAGGCGCAGAAGTAGAGTTTCGCCAATCATGGTACTGCCTTCGGGAAATTCAAAGAGCTGGTCGGTGTTGCCACTGCTATTGGTATATTCGAGTGAGAGTCCAGTGAGCGAAAGTGGGCCGTCGGTGAGGTTGATGAGCTCAATAAACTCGTCGGTATTGGCGTGACCGTTGATAGTGTAGCCAGGATTAATAGCGTTGATGATGATTTGGGGTGGGTGAGTGGCGGTCGCGAGCGGGGTCAACGCTGTGATAAAAAGCCCAATCACGACAGAGAGGCCAATGATAATTTTTTTCATGGGCGGGAGTGTAGCAAAAATTGAATTGAAAATCAAGCTTGAGCATGATAAAATATAAATATGGATTGGGCTATATCTGCAGCAGTAATCGTATTAGCAGGGTTGATCAACGCGAGTTTGCAACTCGGCATTGGTTGTTTGCTACTTTTGTATCATTCCAGCAGCCAAAAACACATTCGGGCCAAGACGCGGTCACTAGCTGGAAGTTATGTAGCCGGTATCGGAATTATGATATTTGTCAGTATTTGCACGGTATCATTTATGCTTTTGAGGTACTATGGCGGAGCGTTAGAAAAAATCTGGCTACTAGTACTGGTGATACTGCTGGCGGCGTTGGCATTTGCAGTATGGTTGTTTTACTACCGTTGGGGCAAGGGGGTGGAGTTATGGATTCCAAAGGTAGTGGCGAGATTTATTGATTCGCGAGCGCGGGCAACCGAGAGCAATACCGAGGCCTTTGTCCTGGGGATTATGACCTGTTTTGCCGAATTGCCGTTTTCGCTGATTTTGTTTGTAGTGGCGGGTAATAGTATATTGGAGCTCCATGCAGAGTGGCAGTTGTTAGCAGTTGTGCTATTTACATTAGTATCGATGCTACCGTTGATATTGGTGCGAGTATTGGTGCGTAAGGGTAAGACGATTACCGATATTCAGCATTGGCGCAGTAAACACAAGAATTTTTTGAAGATTTTGTCGGGTGCAGGGTTCTTGGTGCTAGGGCTGTTTATATTGGTATTTTATTTACTAAATTAGACTAGAAATTTGATAAAGTCTATGCTAAAATAGGGTAAAGGAAATTATTAAAAATGGGTAGGCGTGATTTTAAATTTATCGTAATTGGAACTGGTGTGGCTGGCAGAACGGCCGCGATGATGGCAGCGGAAGCTGGCATTAAGACTGCTATGGTAGGGTTTAAAAATAAACCAGGCTCGGCAGCAAAGGCGCGAGCGCTGGCAAATGCTAAGGTATCTTGTTATCATGGGCATGCGAGATTCGTGAACCCACACGAGGTGGTGGTGGGTAATCGCCACTTGACGGCAGATAAATTCTTAATCGCGACTGGTACAGAATTGATAGACGACCGAATCAAAGGCCTGAGTGAGGTGGCATATTTTACCCCCCGAGAAGTGCATAAATTGCAAACGCCCCCCGAAACGGTAGTAGTGATAGGTGGGGGCAAGTGCGGTTGCGAAACGGCGCAATACTTGGCGGGATTGGGCGCGAAGGTAATAATTATTGAAGCTCAGAAGCAGATTTTGCCAAAAGAGGATAAAGAAATCGGGCAGTTTATGAAACACTGTTTTGAAGTGCGCTCGCGAATAAGGGTGCTGACTGGTGCGCGCGTAATGGAAGTGGTACAGGAAAAGAAAGGCAAAAAAGCCGTGACTTATAGATTGGATGGCAAAATGCATACTATACGCGTCAACGCGGTAGTGCTAGCAGGCGGTACAAAGCCAGCGATTGATATTAGCCTGGAAAAGGCAGGGGTGAAGATAGATCGTGGATTTATTAAGACGAATAAGAGCCTATTGACTAGCAATAAGAATATTTGGGCGGCTGGTAGCGTGCTGGGGGGCGATAATTCAATTGAAAAATCGATTTACGAAGCAAAGCTGGTGACCGCTAATATGATTAAGCGAGGCAAAGCGATGGTGAATTATAGCGGGTTTACCCGCGTGACTGAGACTTTTCCAAAAATTGCAAAGGTGGGAATGAATGAAAAAGAGGCCCGTATACTAAAAAGGAAAATTAGGAGTTCCCTGGTGTCACTAGCAAGCATGGAACATGCACAGGGGGTAAAAATTGGTTTAGTAAAATTATCAACTGATAAGTCTGGAATGATGGTGGGAGCGACCATAGTAACCCCAGATGCGGACCTAGTAGCCCAAGAAGTAGCAATTGCGGTAAGATATGGATTATCGGCAAGAGAATTAGCGAGCACGCCACATGTGGCGACAAATTGGGGCGAAGCGGTAAAGACCGCAGCAAAGAAGTTAGCAAAGAAAAAATAGGGGGTGCGGGGCATAAAAAATAGCTCCACGACTGGGGGGTCAATCGTGGAGCTATTTTTGACTCTAAGCTAGTTAGAATCGTGGTTGCGGGGGCTGGATTTGAACCAGCGACCTTTTGGTTATGAGCCAAACGAGCTACCAGGCTGCTCTACCCCGCGATGTAGGTGTATATTTCTATTATACACCTACTCCTGGGATTTGTCAAGAGCTAATTCGGATACGAGGTGCCGCTATTATCACAACTGCTTACGCTGCCACCCTTGCTCATCCAACAATTGCGAGTGACCCAGAAATCTTTGTCCATACCGCCTTCACTGCCATAAGCCGATGCAAGTTCAACGCCATAGAGTGAATATGGATAGTAAATATCTACGGGGTCAATACGCGCTTCAATACGACGGTAAACGTCGTTAGCACGACCGGTAGAATCAACAGCGATTTGAGCATCGCGGAAATTGATAACAGAGTTGCTACTGTCGTTGAGGGTAACTTTAAAGGCAGAAGAAGTGTTGTCATAAGGCATTGCAACTACCAGATAAGTAGTATCCTTGTGGCGTGACGCACTTGGGAGTTTGATGCGAACAGAACAGGCGTAAGTGTCGGTGGAGTGACAACCAATAATCTTGGCTTGGTTGGTGCCGCTACCTTTGTCAAAGGCACTAACTAATTCTCCGGCCGATACTTCTGCCATAGAAACGTCATTGCCAATATTACCATTAGGATAAAGCACTACAGAGCCAAATTTACCATTTCTGGTGTCATTGAAGCTGTCGCGAGTAAAATCAGAGCCGGCTTGAATGACTGAAACCGCAAGGACGGGAGGAACTGGAGCATTTTCTTTGCTACCAAATTTGCCATCGCAATTACCACTAGGACATTGAGTTTCTGAGTTTTCATACCAACTGAGGACAACATTATCAACGCCGTTAAGATTATCTGATTTGAGTGGTACTAAGCGCACGCGATAATCTGAACTGATTTGACCAAGATAATCTGGTAGGTTGCTGTTGAGGACTACGCAGGTGTAGGCTTGAGAGGTGGTTTCGCCAGATTGGTTGCTGTTCTCTTCAATAAAGACGGCGCCATCTACCTCGTCGCGATCAATATATGGGCTCTTAAGAAAGGCGTTACAATCATCAAGGTTAGTACTGGTGATACCACATTGGTCGAGAGTCTTGCCGGTTTGGAGACAGGAGGAAATAGTAAGCCTAGCATCTTCAACACCAGCGAGAGCGGAGTCATAGGCAGACTGATTGAGATCGTAATCGCCTGATTTTGACAACTCGGAAATAGCAAGGCGAGCAAAGCTGAGCGTCACTATGCTAATAATGAGGGCGATAAAAATCGTGACATAGATTGAAGCACCGCCTTTTTTAGTTTGATATTTAAAATGTTTAATCATTTTGTCCTCCTAACGCCTGTGCGGCAAAATTAAACTTATTAATTGAACAATACGCGAGATCGGAACTAAGTGAACGCATCGCTTCGTCCCGACAATAATCATTAGAGGCAGTGATATTACTAATATTGCCAGAAAGAGTGCCAAGAACAAAGGTGCCAGAGTAAAAGATGCGCGAGATGGTCACGTCTTGACTGGGCTGGAAAATAGTAAAATCGTAAAGTGCGGTTTGGAGATCGGAGTCGTTTTGGAGTAATACAACTGGGGCCTTATTAGTAGGAACATTAAGACCTCGGCCTTCCATATAATTAATGCAGAGGTCATTGCCTGGATCTTCAAAACGGACAAGGGCATCATGACGATTGCTCGCACCATTTTTATAGGTTACCTGTTGGCCTTGGCCACCAGATTGAAGTACATAACCAGAATTCCAAAAATAGGAATACTTGCCAGTACAAAACATGCCATAGGCTGGATTTTGACCATTGTAAACTATTTGATAAACTATGCCAAGTTGAATGTCAGAGTCGTTTTTGCAATCGTCGGGGTTTTTAGTTTTGTCACAAAGCACTTTAAGTCCACCGGTCGGTGAAGCAGCAATAGATCGAGAAAGCTCATCGAGCAAATCGCGACCAGCAGTACTGATAGATTTGGTGGCAAGGCCTTTTTGATAAATAGCGATGGTATTGTTAGAAACCTGCAGGATGAGAATAAGAAATATAGCGAGGACGGCTAGAGCGATGGAAAATTCAATTAGAGTAAAACCAGATTTGGTTTTGAGAGTTTTCTTTGATAATCTTTCAATAAAATCTTTCATATATTTCTCCTAACAAGCCTGCCTAGTTTCATGATTTAAATTATTATGATGGTTGACGCTACTAACTGGTTGCGGAGGGTTATAAAGGCGAAAAACAGTATCGACGGTGCGGGGTGTAGGACTTTCTGTGGCATACCAACAAGATTGGAGATAGATATCATAAAAATCACCACCATCAACAGCATAAAACCAAATGCCTTCAGATTTTGACAAAAGATCAGCATCGGGATCAGTAGTGAGAGAATTGAGGGCGGTGTCGTCTTGATTATTATAAATTAAGCGCGGGATAATAACAGCTTCTGTGAAAATTTCGTTACTGTTGCCAGCTGAAACGACACTATTGCCGTCGTCTTCGCTAAGTGCACGAGTATTAATAATCATCATTTTGCTTTTGTAGGGATTCTTACTGCTATCATAAATATCACCACAAGTCTGGGGCGGCCACATTTTATCAAGATTGCTAGCTTCGCTTGGCTTTAGAGCATTTTCGGTAATGTTGGTCCAGGTATTATTTATATAACCAGAACTAAGACTACCAACATAGGCTTCGTGAATGAAGCGAATAGCTTCGGTTTGAGCGTCAATCTCGCTACGCGTAACTTCAGATTCGAGGGTAGATTGGACACTGACGAGATTCTTATTCATGGAGCTGATAGCAATAACTGCAAGAAAGCTAAATATGGCTAGAGCAAAACAAACTTCAACAAAGGTATCACCATGTCGAGAATTTCGAGAATTCGCTAACTGCCGCATACTGAACCCCCTTCCCATGATGGGAGATTACTAGCAATTAATTTAACACCAGAAGCATTATGGGCGTCCTTGGCGATACGAATATTACGACGCTCACCACGAGAAGATACTAATTCATCGGAATAAATGCAAAGATTAGTGTCGCTAGTATTATTAGCACCGTTTAGCCAATCGGTTAAATTGACACCGCTACTAGGAGTGACAGCTTGATCACGATAATAAGTATGGATAATGCCACTATCGGGGGAACGCACGATAAGAATACTTCCTGTAAAAACTTTGCGGTCGGGACGTTGAGCGATGGCCTGCCAGACTGGTTTGTATTCTACGCCTCGATCACCACTAATAAAACTAATTTTGATGTCATTTCGCAGTAGTTGCTTGGTGTCATCAACGAGATTGGTGCCAAGATGAGCATTACCGATGACATCATAAGATTTGATGGTTTGGCCGTTGGGATCTTTGCTATTGGTGTCAAAAGTGACGATCTTGCCATAAAAAGCGGTTTTACCCTGGCCACAACAAGTGTTTTTGCGGCTTTTTTCGCATTGACAATTATTGCCATTGTTTTGGATGTTTTCGGTTTGAGAATATAAATCGCGTAAATATTCGGCAAAATTTTGAACAGAGTCACTATAGCGTTGACGACTAACGCTGGAAAAAGTCATGATAATACCAGCCAAAACAAGACCGGTGAGTGCCAAAAAGAGCGTGACCTCAATAATGGTAAAACCTTGAGGCTGCTCTTTTTTTGACTTGAGAGTTTTGGCGCTATTCACGATACTCCCTTATTGTCTTGGTGCTAACTCGCGGATAAATACAGTGCCAGTCTGACCAGTATGCACTCCGGATTGTTGATATCCCCAGAGATATGATAGAGGGCTGAAGACAACTTTTTCGGCGGCGTCATTATCTTTGACAGTCGTCCCGCGAGTCTCCATGCCAGCGGCACGCTCGAAATCAATACTATTAGCGGCGACAAGACCGTTGATGACGAGCTGAGGATCACCACAATCTTCGGGCTTAGCACCATCACAAGTGTTGATATTACCATTAGGAGCGATGAGCCAGGCATCAATTTGACTGACTTCTTTGGTGATATTGATATCGCCATCGGTAACAATAATAATATGTTGTGTGACATTATTGGGCGAGAACGAACCGCCATCGGCATTAATATTACCATTTATAGTGACGCCACCGCTGCTAATGAGTACTTGTTTACCACCGAAGTTGCCGACGTCAGAAATAGTGCCACCAGACATATTAGTGACCTCGCTATTACCATAACCATAAGCATAATAGTTGGTAATAGCTTCGGCAAAATTAGTGCTGTCAACATTGGCATTACCTAATCCGTTTTTGTTGGCAATAGTAAGTGGATCAGCGATAATACCGTTAGCGAGAGCGGCGCCAGAAGTAACTTTATTGACAGAGCCATCGACGACTAGGAGATATTCAGCCCAGGAACCAAATTTGCGTTTTTTACTACTGTCTGGATTACCTGTAATAGTCAAACCCACTTGCTTGTCGGAAGTGTCAAAAGTACTGACATCGCCTGCGCTAAAGGCAGAAGCGTTTTCTACTTGATAGTAGGGGCGTTTGGCGATAGGACGACACTCGACATTGGAGGCGCGACTGAGTTTGGGGTCAAAATCGTTGGTGGTAAATATTTCATATCTGTACCTAACAAAGACCCTATTGCCCTCTGAATCTGTTCTATATACAGGATAACGATCGTGGTGATATACATGGTGAGTAGTGGTCTCAAGCGCGGCGACGCAGTATTTACCGCCAACTGCAGATTTGTTGTCAATGAGGTCTGGGGCGACAGATTTAGCGGAGGTGCTTTTAGATTGGGAGCCCTTGATATTATTAATTGATGCAATTTGTTTATGTCCATCGCCGCTGATGATCCCGCCGATTCTACCGTTAACAAAACCGATTAATCCACTAGTATCAGAAATGCCTGGAGCATCGGCTGCGCCAAATCCACCACCAGCTTTCTTGCCGTCTGGAATAGCAAATTGTACAAGGTAGACATCGTGAGTGTCTTCTTTGACTTCTGTGTAATCTTCCGGGTAGCTCCCAGTGCGTTTGCCGAGATCTTTAGTAGCCTTTGTTTTAACCGTTAATGAAGAGTTTACGTCACCCTCGCCAGCAAAGAGGAGATTTTCGTTGATGCTAACGGAGAAATCGGATGACCCGGGGCCGCCAGAAGGGTTACCTGGAGGATTGTCGGGTTTACAGCAAGGACCGTTAGAGCCATCACATTGAGGCCACTTGGACTCGTCGGGCTCTTTTTTGTAACAATCTTCACATTCATTTACCTCTTCTTCTGCGGTCACTACGATGCTACCGCGTTTGTATTTGCCATCATTACGCCAATCACTCAAGACATTTTGCTTACCACTTTTAGTGATAATGTATACTTGTAACCTGGCTTTGACTTTTCTTTTCTTTACACAAGAACCCTCATCGGACTTGGTTTCGTCGCTGATTACCTCTACTACGCGATATTTTACTTTATCAATATTAGAGTCTGCTGTAGTAGCATCGCCATTGTCGCTTGTACAATAACCGTAACCTTGATATCTGTCGCCATTTATAGTGACTCTATAGGTGAATAGAGTGGGATAATGCCAGCCATCATAAGGGTTGCCATTATTGCCAGTCATAGCGTCGTGGAGTTTATCATCTATGTTACTACATTTGCTACTCAATACTTTGCTGTTGTTGGTAAAATAAGGGGAGCTCGTGGATCTCTTTTTGCCGTCTATCCAGCACTCAGCGCCGCTTTCGTGGTTACGAATCCAGTCGGCGCGTTTGACTTTTATGTCGTTTGCCCAGCGTTGTTCAGTGGCATTGCCAGTGGTGTTACATGTGAAACTACCAGTCTTATTGCGTTGGCTAAAGCCACAGTGGGCTAAATCAACGCCTTTTCTGCCGTCCTGCGTCCATCGATAACCCTTTTTGGCTAAATTCTTGACGGAAACTTTAGTGTTGGCGCTAACATATTCTTCTTTTAAAATGAAGCTTTGTAAATAAAATGTGCCAGCGATAGCTAATAAAGCGATACTGAAAAATGCCGTGATTAGCACTTTGAGATTACGTTTGCGTTTTTTGTTCATAGATAGAATCTCCATTATTCCTCCTCCCCGGCAGCTTGATAATTATCGTGAAGTGTCTTGGCTTCATTATATCTGCCCTGCCATTCAGATATGGTTTTGTCGTCGCCAAGTTGCTTGGCTAATTGCATGATTTTTTCATAATACGGCAAAAGTGAGCCTTCGTAGGCTAAATACTCGTAATTGATGCCTTTATACATCGCTAGTAGACCAGCTGGGTCATTAGCAAAATAAGCATCACCTTCTTCTATTAGTCTACCAGCTACCTGTGCAGCACCCTGCTCAAGCATTTGGTTGATACGCTTATAAAAGGCTTCGGCTTTTTTATTAGAATCATTAGTGGCGTCAGCTTCGGCCTCAGCGGCGGTGATTTGTTCGTTTTTGAGATTCTCGATGTCTGCTATCATTTCATCAAAACTGGTGTCTTGTTCGTCTGTCATTTTACTGCTAGTAGTGTAATCATCTTGGTCGTAGTTATCACTGCCAGAACCGCCGGTGGCTATCTCGTCGGTAGATTGATTGTTGACGCGGTCGATAAGAATACCGATACCGAAGGCGATACCAGAACCAAAAACGACAATAACGGCGACGGCGATGATGATGAGTTTTTGATGACTAATTTTATCTAGGTGGAGACGATGAAGAATGTGGTCAGCGGTAGACGGTTTGTCTTTAGCAAACTCAGCAGACTTTTTCTTGTGAGATTTGCTACTGACGATATTTTGTGATTTATAACTTAAATCGGCAGGGGGGTTATTAGAGGAATCTCCCACCGCAGAATTATTGTTTGATATATTTTCTTTTGCCATATAAATAAAATCCCATTTTGCTTATTCTTATTGTAGCATAATTTTGGCAAATGTGGAAGATTTTTATGTTTATTTTAACTTAGGCGCCAAAGAGGAAAATAAACCATTGCTCGATATTGGAACGGTCGTCGGCGACCGTCTCGGCGGGAGTGGTAATTTCGGCCTGATGCTTAGTCTTGGCAGATTCGGAATTCTCAGCAAGGTAAATCATGTTTTCACCTGGGAGCTTTTTGTTGGCAAGGCGACGAGCGGCGAGTTCTTGGTATTCAGGAGATTTGTAATAATCGTTCTCAAGTTCCAAAGTCTCACTTTCTAACTGCATGAGCGATAGTTCCCTTTGGCGTTCGGCGACCGTCTGAGCAAGTTCCCAGTTGCGCGAGGTAGAAGAGATAGAACCCCAAGTCCAAGCGAGGCAGAGAACACCGGCGATAGCCAGAATAATATTATCAAAAGTAAGATAATCGTATTTAGTCTTGTAACTGAGTTGGCGAAGTTTGGTTTTAAGCTTTTGCATTATGTATATTATAACACTTTTTTGAGAAATTCTTTGACGCGAGGGGTCTTGGGATGAGTGAAAAATGCTTCAGGTGTGCCCTCTTCGAGGACTTTGCCTTCGTCGATAAAGACGATACGAGAGGCAATTTCACGGGCGAAGCCCATTTCGTGAGTGACGATCGTCAAAGTCATACCGAGCTTGTCAACCTCGCGGATTAGACTAAGGACATCGCCGATAGCTTCGGGGTCGAGAGCAGAAGTAGGTTCGTCAAATAATAATACTTCAGGGTCCATCATCATGGCACGAATGATGGCGATGCGCTGTTTTTGGCCACCAGAAAGACTAGCGGGGTAGGCTTCGGCTTTGCTAGATAAGCCGATATGTCTGAGCAAGTGGTGAGCCTTTTGCTCGGCCTTTTCTTCGCTCATTAGTTTGAGAGTGACCGGAGCCATGATTAAATTGTCCGTGACATTAAGATTAGAAATTAAATTAAAATGCTGGAACACCATGCCGATTTTTTGGCGCATTTTTTGAATGTTTTTATCGGTGATGAGAGTGTCTTTGAAATAAATCTCGCCGGCGGTGGGTTCTTCCATGCGGTTGATGCAGCGCAAAAAAGTGGATTTGCCAGAGCCAGAAGGGCCAAGCACTACCACAGTCTCGCCTGGGTCAAGCGCAAAATCAATACCACGCAAAACTTTATTCTTGCCAAATTCTTTTTTTAAATCTTTGATTTTGATGATTTTATTATCCATGTTGTCTCCTTTAAGCCGCTTTCAAATCACTCTTGCGCAATCTTTTTTCGACGCGTTTAATCGCAAATGTAATTAAGTATACCACAGCAAGGTAGAACAGTGCAGCCACAAACATTGGAACGATATAGCTTGCCATGTTTTGGCCAGAACCAATATCTTTGGCGGCCATGTTGAGATCGTAGAGGCCGACCATGCCGACAATAGCGGTCTCTTTGATGACGGTGATGATTTCGTTGCCCAGGGCGGGGATGATATTTTTGATAGCCTGTGGAGCGATAATTTTGCGGAAGATGGTGACGTTTTTGAGGCCAAGAGCGAGACCAGCTTCTTTTTGACCGGGATCAACTGATTGGATACCGCTACGAATTACCTCAGCGACATAAGCACCAGAATTGAAGCCAAAGGCGAGAATAGCGATGATAATTTGTGGAAAACCTTTGATAGCAAAAATAACAAAAAACATAATGAATAATTGCAGAGCCATTGGAGTACCACGAATGATGGTGGTATAAATTTTACAAATAAGTTTGGGTAGCATCATCCATTTTGAAGCTTTGGCGGTATCTACTAAAGCGACGACGGTACCAATAATTAGACCAATAATAATGGCAAAAAAGGCGATTTGTAAAGTAAGCAAAAAGCCGTGCAACATAGCTTCGATATATTGCGGTGTAGTAAATAGTTCGATGGTTTTATTAAAGAAATCCGACATTAGCTCTCCTCCTCAAAAAGCCCCATATATTTTAATATTAATTTATCCATTTCGGTTTTACCTTCTTCATCTGGTATTAACATTTCAGACAAGACTTCATTGAAAGCCTCTAGAAGTTCGGGACGCTGTTTGTTGACAGCGATGGCGTAAGATTCTTCGGCGGGATAATCTGCTTCATCGGGACTTTCGCCGGAATAATAAAGCGGCAAAGCAGCTAGACCTGGATTTTTCTCGACGATAAATTTAGCGGCGAGTTCGTCGGCGATGGCATAATCAATAATATGAGCCTTGATAGCATCGGCGGCTATCTGATGTGAATCAAGGCCTTTGAGCTTGGTATTGGTATCTTTGAGCACTCCCTCTTCGATTTCGTCAGAAGTAAATAAATAACCAGTGCTGCCGGTCTGAGTGCCAATGACTTTACCGCTTAAAGCATCCCAGACTATATAATCATTTTTAATTTCCGGTGGATTCATAGGATCGAAAATTACGTATTGGACTGAAGTGTAATAAGGGATGCTAAAATCTACTTTTTCGGCACGCGCGGGAGTAATAGTGAGACCAGCTGCACCAGCATCAGCAATTACGCCATTAGCAACATTATCAATGATCATGCCAAACTCGACATTTTTGATGTCGATATCGGCATCTAATTTCTCAGCGACGCGATTAATGATTTCGACATCAACACCGACAATTTGGCGATTATCATAGTACTCAAAGGGAGCAAAGAAAGCGTTGGTCTCGACTGTGTAATCATAGCTTTTGATGTTTTGGATAAGTGTAATGGTATTAAGGATGGAAAAGCCGATAAAAAGTAATATTAATAGCCACCAATTAGCAAAAAACTGCAAAACCTTGCTAGACCGCTTTTTAACCATAAACTTATTATAGCACAAACCAGTGGTGGGGTGAATTGGGTAGACATTAACAATTTATAGAGAAGATAGTAGAGCCAGATTACTCGAATACTACAAAAAGAAGCTCCTGCGGTAGGAGCATACTGCCCCGTGCAAGAACTTCATTACTTATAATTTTATCAAATTAGTGATTTAATGTCAATAATTTGACCATGTTTTGTGATAAGAATGAACTCGCCAATCTGTTTCTGCCCTTTAACCTTTCTAGTTAGAAATCTTCGGAGATTATCGTCTCGCATGTTTTTTATTCTTGATGAATCGAAAATAATATTTTTGGACTGCTTCAACCCACGCTTAATATTGCGTTCTAATTTATCAGGCTTATTGGTAAACGGAGATTTCATTTCGTATTCAATACCATCCAGTAAAATATCGGCAGTACTCGTATTTGATTCTGATAGAAATTCTATATTATGTCCAGCCATTGCTAAAATATTTGCAATACGAAGTTCGTGTGGCCACGGCTTACGACCACCTGGAATTATAATTCTACCTTGCTTGGCTTTTTTATTATTCATCCCCTGTATTTTATCATAGAGATCATCTACTGTCGATATCAATAGCTATGGGGCGAATTGGGCAGGCATTAACAATCTACAAAGATGATATTCGGGAAAAGTTAAATTATGTTACAATAGAAACATAAGTATTTTAGAAAGGAAGTTTAGTGGAACAAAATGCAGATACTGGCGTACCAGTAGCGCCAATGGCGGAAAATAAACAAAAAAGTGGAAATGGCTTAAAAATTGCTACGGTAATCGCGTGTATTGTGGCTGTTTGTGGTATTGGGTTTGGCGTTTATGGTATGATGCGGAGTTCACAAAAAGATAGTCAAGCCGATGCCCCCAAAGATGAAACTGCGACTGTTTCCGACAATTCTGATACTTTGAGCTTGAAACAAGTAAAAGATCTACTTAATAAATATGTTAGTTTTGACTACAATGTAACGTCAACAGAAAATAATCTATTTGAAAACGGTCTAACTGAACAATATAAGTATTACCTCTCTCTTAAAAGTCTTAACTATGCTGATAAAATCAGCGCAACCCACGAAGATGCTGGTACGCCTAGCGGTGATACGGCAGATTATGAATACAGTTTTACCTACGACGATATAAATGACGCTTACCATAGTTTGTTCGGCTCTGGTAGCAATGTTCAGAACCAAGAAAACTTCTGGTGTTTTGTGCCTTTTTACTCTGCAGAGTATAACAAATATATTTCAATTACTAGGTGTGGAGGAGTTGATTCATCTACATATGCTTATGAAATTCTTGACTATTCTGTTGATGATAATAAACTAACAACGGACATTGCTTATATACATATATTTGATGATTATACTGGTGGTGAGTGGAAGAAATATATAGCATTAAGTAATGGGAATGAAGAAATCTCTGGAGATAGTTCTAATTATCTCGGTGCTACCTATCTCAGAGAACACGAAGACGATTTGCCTAAATATCAACTAACGTTTGAAAAAGAAGGCTCAGATTACATTTTCACAAACGTAAGTAAGCTTTAGATGAGATAAGAGAATTATTCAAAGACAGGTTCTTATGGGCCAAATTGTTTAGGGTATTAACAGACTTTTAACAGGGACAAAATGCATGTTTTTTGCAGTTTTCTGTCGTAAAAATGCACAATTTTTGCGCCCTATTGTTGGCAAGGTACTTAACAGAAATCTACTACTAAAAAATCGGCGAAAATGCCGAGTTATTTAAAGTTTGGTGGGGGCGGCTGGACTTGAACCAGCGACCAATCGGTTATGAGCCGACTGCTCTAACCACTGAGCTACGCCCCCGTTACTCTATTATAACATACTGGGCTAAAACTGACTTTGATAAATATCGGCGTAAAAACCACCTTTTTTGAGAAGTTGGGCATGTGTTCCCTGCTCGATGATGTCACCATCTTTTAAGACTAAGATGAGATCGGCGTTTTTGATGGTCGAGAGACGATGGGCAATTACAAAGCTAGTGCGATTGGCCATTAATTCGTCCATGGCTTTATTGATTTTGAGCTCAGTGCGCGTATCAACATTAGAAGTGGCTTCGTCGAGGATAATCATAGGATGATTTTGAATCATCACACGCGCGATGGTGAAAAGTTGTTTCTCGCCAGCACTCAATGTAGTGCGGTCGCTAAGAACGGTATCGTAGCCTTTGGGTAAGTTGCGAATAAAATCATCGATACCACAAGCTTTGCAGACCTTAACCATTTTTTCATCGCTGATATCTGGCGAATTGAATTTAAGATTTTCGCGGACGGTACCTTCAAAGAGCCAAGTGTCTTGGAGAACCATACCAAATAAACTATGTACAGCAGAGCGTTTAAGGTCGGTGATTTTAATGTCATCAATAAAAATCTCACCACCAGAAGCTTCAAAGAAACGCATCAGCAAATTGACTAGTGTGGTCTTGCCGGCGCCAGTGGGACCAACAATAGCAACTTTTTGACCCGGCTTGACTATGGCGGAAAAATTATGAATAACTTCGGCTTTGGGATTATCAGGATAAGCAAATTCAATATTTTTAAATTCTACTTGACCAGACACTTTATCGAGCGAAGCGAGTTTGTCACTGTCGTTTGATAATTCTTCTTCGCCAAGAAATTCAAAAACCCGTTCGGTGGCAGCAGCAACTGATTGTAAAACGGCTATGGCCTGAGCAATCTGCGATAAAGGTTGAGAAAAGAGGCGAACGTAAATCAAAAAGGCTGTGACGACACCAAATGTAATGTGGCCGTTGATGACCAAGATAGCACCAACTACGCAAACTGCGACATAACCAAGATTGCCAGTAAAATGCATTACAGGATGCATCAGTCCAGAAAGAAATTGTGATTTGAAATCGGCAGTGCGAACAGCTTGGTTGAATTTGACAAACTTGGTATGCGAAGTCTCCTCGGCATGCAAGACACGAATTACGCCATGGCCGCTGTAAGTTTCTTCAATATAGCCATTGAGCGCGCCTAAGCTTTTTTGTCTGGCGGCGAAATATTTTTGCGAGCGCTTGAGAATTTTGAGCATAATAAATAGTCCAAAAACTGTAGTGACAATGGTGACGCTTGCGAGAGGCAAATCAGTAATAATCATCATCACTAAGCATCCGAGTACTTGCGTGGCTGCGGCAACGGTTTCGGCAACATTATCCGATAAGCCTTGCCCGACACTATCAACGTCATTGGTAATGCGCGACATCACATCGCCATAAGAATTCTTGCTGAAATATTTGAGTGGCAGGCGGTTAATCTTTTGATCGATGTCGCGACGCATGCGCCAAGAAATTTTTTGGGCGATAGTCGCCATCATATAATGTTGAATAAAATCACAGATTGCACTAATGAGAAAAATTATCAAAAGTATGACGCCGACTTGAGTAATGGCGGCAAGATCAATACTACTAGAAAGCCCCGCGAAAATATAGTCGGTAATTTCCTGAATTTTGCTAGGACCAATGATTAACAAAATTGCGCTAGCGATAGCTAAAAGGATTGCGGCTGCTAAAGACCACCTTTCTTTGCGACAATAACCAAGCAGAGTGGTGATGACTTTTTTGAGATTTTTAGGCTTAGTTTCCATCAGTCTAGCTCCGCTTGACTTAATTGCGTAAGGACAATTTCGTGATAGAGATTGGATTTTTCCATGAGTTCAGCGTGAGTGCCAACACCGGCGACTCGACCATGATCTAAGACGATGATTTGGTCGGCGTTTTTGATGGTACCTATGCGCTGTGCGACAATTATACAAGTGGTGTCTTTGAGCTCACGAGAAAGATTGTCGCGTAATTTACGGTCAGTTTTATAATCAAGTGCCGAAAATGAATCATCAAAAACCAAAATTTCGGGCTTTCTGATAACGGCACGGGCAATTTGGAGGCGCTGTTTTTGGCCGCCAGAAAGATTGGCACCAGACTGAGTAATTTTGGCACCGAGGCCGCCTAATTTGTCGACGAAGGATTTAGCCTCAGCAATTTTGAGTGCTTTATTGATATCGTCATCAGAAAAAGTGACTTTGGCCTTGCCAAAAGCAATGTTGCTACGAACGGTGCCGGCAAATAGAGTAGACTTTTGTGGTACAGCAGTGATTTTTTGATAGAGTTCTTTGAATTTATAATCTTTGAGAGGAACGCCATCTAGGAGGATTTCGCCAGAATCTGGGTCGCTGAGACGAGTGATTAAATTTGCTATAGTGGATTTACCAGCGCCAGTGGCACCGACAAAAGCCAGAGTCTGACCCTGTTTAACTTTGAAAGAAACATCTTTGATGCAATAAGCTTCATCGTCATTGTATTTGAAGGAGACATTCCTAAATTCGAGTTCGCCCTTAGTCGCTGGTTCTGCGCTGATGTCATTTCCCTCTTTGAGAGCAATATCTTCATCCAAGACTTCGCGAATGCGTTTGGCGGAAACTTGAGCGCGTGGAAAAATGATTAAGATGACCATCATCATAATAAATGACATTACGACATAAATAGCATACGAATTGAAAGCGACGACATCGCCAAAGAATTCGGCGCGTTCGCTAATTGGTAAATCGTTGACTACTTTAGCGCCGACCCAATAAATCATGAGTGACAAAGTGCTTTCAACGAGAATCATGACTGGGAAAAGAATGGCCAAACCACGCATGGTAAATAATTGTGTACGCATCAAAGCAGTGTTCTTTCTGGAAAACTTTCTTTCTTCGTAAGCTTCGGCATTAAAGGCGCGGACGACTTTGAGACCAGTAAGATTCTCGCGAGCAATGCGATTGACGTCGTCGATTTGGCGCTGGATTTTTTTGAATTTTGGTATCATGATCAACATCAAAATGATAATTACGGTGAGTAAAATTATGACCGCCGCTGCTACTAACATAGATAAAGTTAGGCTACTGGCGAGAATTTTTTGAATGGCCCAAACAGCCATAATGGGGGCGCGGACAAAAACTTGGAGAGCTGAAGCAACAAACATTTGCACCTGAGTGATGTCGTTGGTGGTCCTAGTAATAAGGCTGGCGGTGCTGAATTTATTAATTTCGCGTTGTCCGAACTTGGTGATTTTTTTGAAAACGCGATCGCGAATACCAAAACTAAGATTGGCGGCAACTTTGGCGGCGAAATAACCAACAATGATAGAAGCAGTGATGCTGCCCAAAGTACAGCCGAGCATTTTACCGCCGGCAATAAGATATTGGTTGACATCATTATTCTCACTGCTAACTAAAACGGTGATTTCTTGAGTGTAGCTGGGTAGTTGTAAATCGAAAAAAACCTGTACCGCGACGAGAGCGATGCAGAGGAGGGTGAAGAAACGGTCTTTTGGTGTTAGATATTTTAATAAATGAAGCATGGATTCCTTACTGGTAGATTTTTTACTCACTTCGTTCGTAAAAACTCTGTCTGGTAAATTTTCTTACTCATTACATTCGTAAGAAATGTATGGTAGGATTTTTACTCATTGCATTCGTAAAAATCCTTCCATCTTCGTTTTCTCGGAAAAAAATAAATGAGATTTATTTTTTCACTCGAAAACTCATCTGGTCGGGGGTACCAGGATCGAACTGGCGACCTCACGTCCCCCAGACGTGCGCGCTACCACTGCGCCAACCCCCGAATTGTTAATTAGATGGTCTGGGTGATCGGACTTGAACCGTTTACCCCTTGGGACGTATCGGTTCAAGTCGGGTTTCCCGACGATTTTTTGGTCTGGGTGATCGGACTTGAACCGACGACCTCAGCGTCCCGAACGCTGCGCGCTACCAACTGCGCCACACCCAGGTACCTGTATATTATAACACAAAAATCGCCCTTAGGACAGAGGCGGAGTTAGATAATTAGGACGACGATTAAAATACAGAGCGCAAAGATGATGCGGTACCAGCCAAAGGCTTGGAGTGAGCCGTCGCGTTTTAAGAATTTAAGTGCGCCGAAAATCGCGAGCATACCAACGGCGAAGGCGACAAGATTGGAAAGTAGTAAGATATCTAGGTTTTCAAAAAGATAGGCGCGATTGTCGGAGGAAAGGAACATTTTGAGGCAGACACCGCACATCAGAGGGATGGCGACAAGGAAAGAATAGGTGGCAGAGGACTTGTTATCCATACCCATGAAACGCCCAGCGAGAATAGTGGAGCCGAGACGCGAAACGCCGGGGATGAGAGCGAAAACTTGAGCGAGGCCAATGATGAGAGCGCGAGGCTTGGTGAGGTGAGCTTCGCTAGTGAGCTTGGAAGCGTGGGGTAACTTGTCAATCCAAACCATGATGATACCGACAACGCCAAGAGCGATAGCGAGTGTAATGATGTTGCCAAAGAAATCATTATTTTCAATAAAATCAGCGAGCAAGAGCCCAGCTAGGCCGGCCGGGATACAGGTGATAATAATGTTGAGTGCGAGATTGAAATGGTGCTTAATAAAGATGTCTTTGAAAATCTTGATAATGTATTTACTAAAATAGACTAAGAGAGCGAGCAGGGTACCGAGATTAATAAATTCAAGAAAATAGTGAAAATTAGCGCCATCAAGCCCCATAATAACGCGCAAAACTTCAAGATGGCCAGAGGATGAGACGGGTAAAAATTCGGTGATTCCCTGCGTGAGGCCTAAGATGAGTGCTTGCCAAATTTCCATAAGCTAATTATACCATTTTATTTGAGGTTACGAAAAACGATTTTCTTGAGTTTCTTGGTAAGGGGAGCGACTTCTTTGAGATTGAGAAAATAGCTGGCAATACAATAGGCAATGCAGCTAACAATGGCAATAAAGAAGAACTTAGGGAAGGTGGAAAAGAAAGAGTCGTCGGTAGAGAGGAGCGGGAAAAATTTGGTCATTGAATAGGCGACGCAGCCAGCGATGGCGCTGGCAAATAGCATACGGAAAAAGGCGCTCCAAAAACTAGCATTTAAGAGTTTGCCATGTGAGCGGACTTGAAGAAGGAAAATAAGAATAATGACTTCAAGGATGGCACCGATGGATTGAGCCCAGCCGAGACCTTCGGGACCAAGACCAAAAATGGTAAAAGCGACGGCGAGCAAAATTGAAAAACCGATGGCGACGATACTGATGATAAATGGAGTCTTGGTATCTTGATGAGCATAAAAACCGCGCGAGGCAATTTGAAAAACTGAGCGAGCAAAAATTGCTAAGACTAGCGTAGCGAGAATAGAGGCGATAAGGGGGTCGCCACCGTTTTTGATAAAGTTGACTACATAACCACGAGTAAAGAAGGCGATGACGGCGATGGGGAGTGAAATCCAAATGATGGTGCGTAGAGCGGTGCGAAAAGTGCGATTGTAAGCATCTTCTTTGCCTTCGCCAAGCTCTTCGGTGAGTTTGGGAAAGAAGGCGGTAGAGATGGCAGTGCCAACGAGATTGACTGGCATCTGGTGGAGTGCGGTGGCTTGCTGGAACGAGCGCAGAGCTCCTGCACCCATACGCGAGGAGAGGTTAGTATTGACGATAGTATTAATATAATCAATTCCCTGGTCAAGCGAGCGCGCAGGCAGTAGCTTGAGAACATCACGGAAGCCACGATTTTTCCAATAAATTTTGAAATCGTAATCAAAGTTGAGACCAAAGAGACCGATGAGGGCAGCGATAAGTTGTAAAATTGCACCGAGGATAACGCCAAGCGCGACGCCCATGATACCACCATCGAAAAGTTGAACGCCGAAAAGATTGATGCCGTCGGTAAACCAAGTGATACCAATTAAAATACCGATATTGTAAAGGGCGGGGGCGAGGGCGTAAAATACGAAACGCCCAACGGCTTGCTGGATGGAGGTAATGACGGTAGCAATAGCAAAGAGGAAGGGGTTGATAGCAATCACGCGCATCATATTGATAGCAAGAATGGTGCCGGATTCATCAAGGCCAGGGCCGATAACATAACGAACGAGCGGATCGGCAAAAATCATGATAAGGACACTAGCGATTAGAGTGAGTATGGCCATTAAATTAATGACGCTGGCCGAAAGCTCCCAGGCGGATTTCTTGTTGCCGGCGACAAGGCGCTGGTTAAAAACGGGAATAAAGGAAACCGATAAAGCGCCAGAAGTAAGAATAAAAAACATGAAATCGGGCACAGTGAAAGCGGCGGTGTATGCATCAATGCCGGTAGGATAAGTATCAAGATAGTAAGAGTTCAAAAGGCGGTCGCGAAACAGGCCGAGAAGAGCGGAGACGAGAGTGGAGCAAGCGAGGATGACGGCGGCGGATTTGATGGAAAGCTTGGAATTTGCCAGCGCCACAACCGATTTAAATTTGAACTTTTTCATCTTCTTAATTATATCATAGTAAGGGAAGCAAATAATAGGTTTTGTTCGCGACTTGAATCAGAAAAATGCTCCCTTACGGGTGGCATTTTTCTGATTCAAATCTGACTTAACAAATGCTCACAAAACCTATTATTTGCTTCCCTATTAATGCAATTTAGCTGCTGTAGGTAGAGTGGCGCCTTTGAGAATCGGAGCGAGTTCGGCTTCTTCGAGTGTTTCGTGTTCTAGGAGGGCAGTGGCGAGTTTATCGAGGACATCAGTGTTGGCCTTTAACACAGCTTCGGCGCGAGTAGCAGCTTCATCGGTGAGAGATTTGATTTCGGCGTCGATGAGTTCGGCGGTTTTTTCGGAATAGGGCTTACCGGTAGTGATGGTATAGTAGCCAGTATCGGGGTCGAGGAAGACGCGGTTGCGAGTTTTGTCGCCCATGCCTTCTTCAACAATCATGCCCTTGGCGAGTTCGGCGACATTTTTGAGGTCGGAGCCAGCGCCAGTAGTAACGGCATCTTTGCCAAAAATGATTTTTTCGGCAACACGACCGCCCATGGCGCGAGCGAGGACATCTTTGAGCTCATAAATATTCTTGTAATTGCGGTCTTCAGGTGGCAAGAACCAAGTGACGCCACCAGTGCGACCACGCGGAATAATGGTGACTTTGTGGACTGGGTCGCTATCTGGCAAAACATGCCCGACGATGGCGTGGCCAGCTTCGTGATAAGCGGTAAGTTTGCGCTCTTGTTCGTTCATGGCCTTGGATTTGCGTTCGGGGCCGATAGCAACACGCTCAAAAGCTTCGGTGATATCGCCAGCGGTAATTTTGTCGTGGTTTTCACGAGCAGCGGTGATAGCAGCCTCATTGGCAATATTAGCGAGGTCGGCACCCGAGGAACCAGCAGTCTTGGCGGCGAGAGTGTCAAGATTAACATCGTCGGTGATGGGCTTATTTTTAAAGTGTACTTTGAGGATGGCGAGGCGGTCTTTGCGCTCAGGTAAAGTAACATTGACATGGCGATCAAAACGGCCGGGGCGAAGCAAAGCCTTGTCAAGCATGTCAACGCGGTTGGTGGCGGCCATGACGATGACGCCAGAATCATTGTCAAAACCGTCCATCTCGACGAGGATTTGATTTAGGGTCTGTTCATCTTCTCTGCCGGCGCCGCCACGAGCGTCACGCTTGTGAGCAACGGCATCAATTTCGTCGATAAAGATAATGCTAGGGGCGTTTTTCTTGGCCTTGCTAAATAGGTCGCGGACGCGCGAAGCGCCAACGCCGACAAACATTTCAGCAAACTCAGAACCAGAAATACTGAAAAATGGTACATTGGCTTCACCAGCAACAGCGCGCGCCATCAAAGTTTTACCAGTACCGGGATCACCAGCGAGCAGGACACCGCGCGGAATCTTGGCACCGAGTTTTTCGTATTTCTTAGGATTTTTGAGAAAATCGACGATTTCGGTGAGGTCTTGTTTGGCAGATTCGTTGCCAGCGACATCTTTGAAAGTGACCTTTTTCTTGTCGGGGCCGTAGAGGCGAGCCTTGGATTTGCCAAAACCGATGTTTTGATTGTTCATAGATTGGGCTTGACCCATCATATAGCGGAAGAAAATAATAATAACAATAATTGGTAGAAAAATTACAGCGATTTCTAGGACAATGCCCCAGACATCAACTGCATCAACGTATTCAATAGTGGGGTATTTGGAATTACAATCGGCGAGTTCGTCGCCACTGAGATCGGCGCAGTGGTCTACGAGGCCTTGTTCATAGAGAGTACCAGAAGGATCTTTGCGGGAAATTTGAGTGGGCTTGTCTTGGTCTTTTAGAGTGATGTCAAGTTCGGTACCTTTGACAGTAATCTTAGAAATATCGCTATTTTCGGTGTTGGCACGCGCAATGACATCAGACAAGGCAACTTCTTCGGCGGGCGCAGACTGATTAAGTAGAGCAAAAACCGCCATACCGCAAAGAATTAGCAAAAAAGTGAAGATTATGGTGCGGGATGTATTATTAACGGAAGAAGATTGATTGGATTTTGGATTTTTGGTAGCAGATGGCACGATAAAAACTCCTTAAATAATATCTATATATTATAGCACTATTTAGATAAAATAAAAAGTGTGCTATAATTTATGAGACGGGGCGTGGCACAGTTGGTAGCGCGCTGCGTTTGGGACGCAGAGGTCGCAGGTTCAAGTCCTGTCGCCCCGACCAAAAAATTACCCTCGAGAAACGAGGGCAATTTTAATATCATAATTGATGATTATTTCTTCTTGAGGGTCAAGAAACCGTTGCGTGGGTTTTCATTGACGACACGATCGGCTGGAAGGTCACAAGGGGTGCCTTTGCCACCGTTTTCTTCCTTGGTGAAGAAGTAAATAGTCTGTTGCTTACCGCCACGAAGTACGACATCCATCTTGCGAAGATAGTAGACAATTCCTTTACTATTGGTATGTTGATAGGCCATATTTCCTCCTTTAATTAGTATCTGTTTCTATCTTATGACCTCAGACATAAAATGTCAAGAGGTTTTTGAGAGAAAATTGATGATGCGCTCTTTTTGCCAGATACAGAGCGCGAAAATAATTACAACTACTATGGTAGTAATTACAACAGGCATGAGATTGGCGTCGTCGAGGCCAGCACCGATGTAATTAGTGACAACGATAGAAGGCAAATGGCCTAATAATAATATAATAACGAGGGTTTTAATAGGAACTTTGGTGAGGCCAGCCATAAAACAAATTAAATCATCAGGGAGGCCAGGGAGTAAGAAGATGATAAAAATAATAAAAGTAGCGTTTTTATTGAAAATAAATTCAAACTTGTTAATGGAAGATTTTTTGAAGAATTTCTCAATGAGCGGGCGACCGAATTTGCGCGCAAGCCAAAAAACGATAAAGCCACCGATGGCGGTGCCGATGAGCGTCCAAAGGATACCCCACCAACCAAATAGATAACCGCCAGTAGCAGTAATGACTTGGCCGGGAATGGGAGCAATGACCATTTGTAAAATTTGGGCCATAATATACATTAATGGACCAAAGATGCCGAAACTATTAACCCACTCGGCAAAGTCACTACTTAGCATATTCTATAGCGCGAGTCTCGCGGATGACATTGACCTTGATGATGCCGGGGTAGCTCATGGTAGCTTCAATTTTGTTGGCAATGTCGCGGGCGAGTTTGAGAGCCGAGAGGTCATCAATCTGGTGAGGCTCAACGATAACGCGAATTTCGCGACCAGCCGAGATAGCAAAGGCTTTATCAATACCGGGGAAGCTGGTAGCGATATTTTCAAGGTCGCGCATACGCTCGGCGAAATTCTCGGCAGAGATGTTGCGAGCGCCCGGGCGAGCGGCCGAGATAGCATCAACAATCTTGACAATGACGGCCTCGGGAGTGGTAGGCTCAATATCATTATGATGAGCGGCCATGGCGTGGACAATTTCGTCGCTCATGCCGTATTTCTTGGCGAGCTCGGCGCCGATTTCGGCGTGTTTGCCCTCAATCTTGTGAGTGACAGCCTTGCCGACATCGTGGAGCAGAGTAGCAGTCTTAGTGATGCGCTTGTCGGCGCCGATTTCTTCGGCAATCATGCCGGCGATATGAGCCATCTCAATGGAATGCAAGAGGACATTTTGGCCATAACTGGTACGGAATTTGAGTTCGCCGAGCAAATGCAAAATCTCGCGGGGAATGCCAACAACGCCGACCTCGCGAGCGGCGTCTTCGCCGGCGCGGACGATTTCTTTTTCAATTTCTTTTTCGGCCTTCTGGACAGCGGACTCAATAGACGAAGGGTTAATGCGGCCATCTTTCATCAGGCGCTCCAAAGCGTAGCGTGCAACTTGGCGACGCACCGGATCAAAACTAGACAAAACCACCATGCCTGGAGTGTCATCAACTAAGATATCAACACCAGTAGCGCGCTGCAAAGCCTGAATGTTGCGACCTTCTTTACCGATAATACGGCCTTTGATATCATCATCAGGGAGTTTGAGAGCGGTGACAGTGCGGTCGGCAGTGACCTCGGAAGACATGCGCTCCATAGCGGTAAGCAAGATAGATTGGGCGGTTTCATCAACATCGTGTTGGATTTCTTTTTGCTCTTTGGCGACGAGGTTGACAAGGTCGCGCTTGATGTCGCGCTCGGTCATCTGGATGAGTTTGTCGCGGGCGTCTTGCTTGGTGAGGCCAGCGATTTTTTCGAGTTTATCTTGTTGCTTGGTGCGGATATCGCGAATCTCGTTTTTGAGTTCGTCAATTTCCTTTTCTTGTTTGACGAGTTTTTCGGATTTTTTCTCAATTTGATCGAGTTTATTATCAAGAGCAGTTTCGCGCTCGGCTAGGCGATTCTCAGTCTTTTTCCATTCGCGACGGTGCTCAGACTCTTCATGGCGAGATTTCTCGCTGATTTCGCCAGCTTCTTTTTTGGCTTTTAAAACAATCTCAGAAGCCTCGTGTTTGGCTTTGCGGATGAGATCGTCGGCTTTGTTTTTGCCACCGTTTTCGTTACGCTTGTTGTAGGCAAAAATCCCACCAACACCTACACCAAGACCCGCGACAGCGGCGATGATAATTGCAGCTATTTCCATATTCCTCTTTTCTTGTTGATATTTTTCTCTATATCAACGGGTTAACAAATAATTATAAATTAATAAAATTCCGTATCTATTATATCACACTTTTACTTGTATGCGGAGACATTTTTGGTGAGCATGGTTTTGATAATGTTGATAATGGAGTTCTCAATGCCTTGGTCGGCGGGCTCGGTGCTATAAACGCGGGGTAGAGTATAGAAATAATTATAGCCGTCGCTAGTAAAGACTTGTTCGCCAAAACTGTTGCCGTTGCTATCGGCGTTACCCTCGGTGACGGCGACCCGAGTGAGGCAACCCATACCGCCAGGATTCTTGGCGATGTTGGCAAAGTCAGGCAAGTATTGAAGGCCGGCGTCGTTAGCGTTAAAGCAGATGGAGGGGCGATAGTTAGCATTAAGAATATAACTGACGGTGTTAATACCCTCAGGAACTTGTATCTTAATGCCCCAGTCACTAATATAAATATAGCCAGTGGTAGGAGCGAGAGTGGGGAGATCGTCGATAGTATTAATGGCTTCAACATCCATGACTTCAGCGACTTTGTCAATGATTTCTTCTTGGGTAGAGATAACCTCGTCTTGCTGATTAATAGTATTATTAGCAGCAAGAGCGAGTAATACACCGCCAACGCCAACACAGAGAAAGACGGCAGCGAGAATACCCATGACGATAGAGATGGTTTTAGAGGTCTTCATTTGCTTGTTATAGTCCACTGGGGGTGGAGTAGGGACGGGCTGCTGAGACTGAGGTTCGGGAGCGTGTAGTGGCTCTACGGCGGGAGTAGCAACGACAGTCTGCATGGGGGCAACGGGAGCCTGTTCGTTGGGGATAGGGTCAAATTCGGATAGCTTATCCCATTTAGAATTAGAACTATTTTCTTTTGAATCCATAAAAATTTCCTTGCTTATATATCTATTATAACATAAGAATTAAGGTTGAGGGGGAGAAAAAGTGGCTTTTTCTGCTCCTGAGGGATTGAGGGCGGGAGGAATGGGGAGAAGGCAAACCCCACTACTACACACCAGGAATAAGGCACCTAATAGAGTTGCCGTTGTTCTTATTGTTGTTGTTGCGCGGGTTCACGTTGCCATTGCTATTCGCGTTCAAGTTGTACGCGTTGTTGCTATCGTTGGCAGTAGACGACCACCAGTTGCCGTTGTTGCCCTGGTCGTTCAAATCTTCGTAGTAGTTGCCTGAGAACACGAGAGAAACAGGGGCGAACGCAAATCCCAGGAAAGTTTAGATGCTTCAACACCCCTCGGGATGCAAAAGCTGATTAGCCACGCTATAAGCGAGGACTTTCCTGAACTCCTCCCTAGTTTTTCCGCTTTGAAGAGGCTCTGGCTCAACAAAGCAGATTGACAATCCCTACTCACATTATATCGCTTAACCTTTAAAAAATAAAGATTTTGAGATGAAATAGAAATACAATACTAAATTAATCGAAGGTACTAAAAATGACAAAATCAAACCTCAGTCGCAAAGCCTTGCGCGACCAAATCAAAAATATCAAAACCGAACTAGTGGATATAGAAAAGAAAAACTACGACAAGCTGTATTTTTATGCTTCGCCTAGCGACCCCAAGTGGCTCCTGATGGGTGGCAACTCAGCACTGATTTTTATCAACCTCTACGCCAGCCGACTTAACTATCATGGCTCACTTCGCAAGGATACCGATAGTTTTGCTAAGTTTGGGCTGGGAACACTAAGGTTTGGCGATTTTGAAACCAAATACGCTCAGCGCCTCACCGAGCTGGGGCTAAAACCTATCCAGCCTCGCCACCCCGAAAACGCTCAGTATATCAAAATATTCAAACTACCACAAGCGGTATCTAGCCTTGAAATCAATCGCTGGCGCAACAAGGAAGAAACTGCGCGCGAGCAACTTAATAAATACTTGGAGCCCAAGATCAAAAAACCCACCGCCCTCACCGATATCCGTCTGGTATCTACCCGCATCATTGATCATGTCCGCCGGATGAACCCAGCCATCCGCGAACTATACGGGGTGGAGGCGGGCAAAAAAGCGTTTGCACTCCATATGGGGTGGCTAGCGATGGCTAAGGAGCAAATGTCAGAACGCGAATACCTAGAACAGGCTCAACGCGATATAGACTGGTTACTCAACTGGCTTCATTTCTTGCTCAACACCCACGAGGCACCGATGAAATTTATTGCCAACTCGGCCGAAGAGCTAGTTAGCCTCCAAGAAAAAATCACCAAACAGCTCAATAAAAAAGGAGCTAAGTAATGTTTAGCTTCGTAAATGACAAACTGTGTCACGATTTACTCAGGGCTTATAAGGAAGCGGCGCGCCACAAGCGTAGCACCGTAGATGAGTATAAGTTTGAAATGTATTTGTTTGAAAATCTAAAACGCTTGGAGCAAGCCATCAATACACGCGAATATACGCCGGGCAAGAGTATCGTATTTATCTGCTTTAAGCCGGTGGTGCGAGAGATATTTGCGGCGAATTTTGCCGATAGGGTGACGCACCACCTACTGGCACAATATGTAGAACAGTTTATAGACCGCCAACTGATTTATGACTCGTATAGTTGTCGTAAAAACAAGGGGACAGATGAGGCGATACTGCGTATATACGGGATGGCGCGCAAGCTCAGCAACAACTTTCAGGAGGACATCTTGGTGTTTAAGGGTGATTTTGCTAATTATTTCTACTCACTAGACCGGCAGGAGTTAGTAAAAAGTGCGATGCGGATGCTCAACCGGCAATCTCGGCGAGGCCTAATCACCACCGAAGAATACGGTATCGCTGATTTTCTCTGGCACCAGATATTGCTAGATGACCCCTGCAAAAAGGCAATTCGCAGAGGTAAGAAGAGCGATTGGAATTACCTACCACAACACAAGAGCCTGTTTAATCAGCCTGAGGGGGTGGGGCTCCCAATTGGTAATTACAGTAGCCAGATGATTAGCAATATTTACACTAATGATTTTGACCGGTTTGTCACCATGCACTTAGGCTACAAGTGCTACGGGCGCTATGTGGATGATTTTATCGTCCTGGCGCGGATGGACCAGCGCACGCAGTTGCTTCGCGACATTGAGCTGATGAAAGACTACCTCGCGGGGATGAAGCTCAAAATGAACCCGAAAAAATGCTCGCTCCAACCGTTCAGTCGTGGTATTCCCTTTCTGGGTGTACGCTTGGCTCCTTATCATATCATCCCAGACCAGCGCTTGGTGAAGAATTTCCGCAAAAACGCCCGCGCGGTAGCCCAGAACGGCTCGGAGGCGGATTTGGCGGGGCTGGTGTCATACTTGGGGCGCCTCAAATGTTACAACGCTCGCAGATTAGAACAGGCGGTGTTTGAGAGCCTGGGCTGGGAGTATCAATTCTCAGATTATGAATTGATGGTAAACGGTTTGCGTCGCAAGCGACGCAAACAAAAGTAGCTTGGAGACAGGCTGGAGCTCATGGTTTCCAGCCCGTCATAGCAGTGCATTGGGTCTTGCCAGGGAGGAGTGGGGAGAAGGCAAACCCCACTACTACACACCAGGAATAAGGCACCTAATAGAGAAGCCGTTGCTCTTAAGGTTGCCGTCGCGCGGGTACACGTAGCCATCGCTATCCGCGTCCAAGAGGTACGCGTAGTAGCTACCGTAGGCAGTAGACGACCACCAGACGCCGTAGTCGCCCTGGTCGCTCAAACCTTCGTAGTAGTAGCCTGAGAACACGAGAGAAACAGGGGCGTTGGTAAAGTTGGTGGTAGTGACGCCAGTCCAGTAAGTGCTAGACCAAGTACCAGTAGAGATATAGTTGTTAAGCATAGTATAGAACTCGCTGGTAGTAGCGCTGGTAGAAGC
>JAFRJZ010000023.1 GCA_017431945.1 Candidatus Saccharimonadota bacterium | reverse complement strand
TTTACAGAGATTTAACATTTAACTTAAAAGATCTAGAATTAATACTTAGAGAATGGGAAAATCGACACAATAATCCAGAATTATTTTATAATGAAGATAACTACTTAAAAACGGCTTGTTCCGAATTCTTTAATTAAACCATTATAGCTATATAGCTGCGGGTCCTGCCGCCGCATCTTCCCCCAAGCGGCGTCACCCGCAGCTAATTCTCTATTTCGCCGATTAATTTAATTGAGTCGCTTTCTGGCAATGATTCTACATCCTTTAATTTTTTCTCGATTTGGCGCGAAGTCGTTTTGGCGCTTTCGATTTTGTTGGCTGATTCTTGTAATTTCTTTTGCACGCCTTCTAGTAAATCACCAAACTTCCCAAATTGCGTCTTTACTGCACCTAGCATTTGCCAGACTTCCGAAGAACGTTTTTCGATTGCTACCGTCTTGAATCCCATCAAAAGTCCCGATAGCATCACCGGCAAAGTCGATGGGCTAGCAATCGTAATATGGTATTTTTGTCTAATCTCGTCCGAAAGTCCAGGAATACGCAAAATTTCCGCATACAAGCTTTCGGTCGGCACAAACATCATACCAAAATCCGTCGTCATAGGTGGATCAATATACTTAGTCGAAATCTTCTTTGCTTGTTCTTTGACATCCGTCGCCAAAGCCTTTTGTGATTTAATAATCGATTCTTTGTCACCAGCATCATAAGCGGCAATTAGGCGCGAATAGTTCTCAACTGGGAACTTTGAATCTATTGGTAAATATACCACTTCCTCCTTGCCTGGCATCTTTACTGCAAATTCTACTCTATCGTTTGAGCCTTTTTTGGTAATAATATTCTCTTCATATTGGCTAGCGGTCAAAATATCAGCGATAATCGCGCCAAGTTGAACTTCGCCATAAATCCCACGCGTCTTTACGCCCTCCATTACCTTTTTCAAATCGCCCACACCGCTCGCCAGATTTTTCATTTCACCTAAGCCTTGATAAACTTGTGTTAATTGGCCCGATATCGTCTTAAAGCTTTCATTAAAGCGTTTTTCTACTGACTTCTGTAATTTTTCGTCTACAGTCTCGCGCATTTCATCAAGCTTCTTCTCGTTGCTACTCTCAATATGGCGCAAATTCTCAGTGATCTCCTTGCGATTTTCACGGAACTCTTGTTCAATCTTCGGATTGATTTTATCTAGCTGCCCTTCCACGCGAATTAAGCGCTCTTCTAGCTTGGTAGTATCCATATTCGCTTCTGGTTTTCGTACCAATAAAATTAATAACAGTCCTATTATTACCACCCCAACTATAATCATAACTATTTCCATAATCTTATTATACCACAAAGGCAAGATATATTCTTGTCCACATCCTATGACGCAACTACCACTTGTTAATGTATGGCATTTTTTGACTCAAGTCCACAAACAAAAAGCATATAATTTGCCTTTTCATGTTATAATTATAGAAATGTATAGTGTATTTTCCGATTTTATCAAAGATAAACAAAAAATTTGCATCATTCAAGCCGAAAACCCCGATGGCGATTCGCTTGGTTCGGCTATTGCGCTCAGTTATTTGCTTAAAGACATCGAGACTACTCTTTACTGTCCAGTTGATATCCCCAAATATTTACGCTATTTTTCCGACTGGGGGATTGTCACCAATGAATTTGATTACAAAGCCGATGGCTACATTATAGTCGATACTGCCGCCAAGATTTTACTTTCCAAGATACTTGATGATTCAGCCGCTAAAAATCGTCTTTATACCGCTCCGGTATTAGTACTAGATCATCATGAGACTCCCGACGATTTAGATTTTCCACACCAAGCTATTATTGAGACTCTGCCGGCCTGTTGTAGTTTAATTTATAAAATTGCCCTTGCTGAAAATCTCCCTATTGATAAGAATGTTGCCGAGACTTTACTTCAAGGCATTTTATCGGATACTCTAGGCCTTACTAGTGCTTCTGTGACTTCTGATACTTTTCGTGATGTTGCAAATCTAGTTGACGCTGGCGCCAACATCACCGAACTAGAAGAGCATCGTCGCGAATTTATGAAAAAATCCAAGCGCATCCTTGATTACAAAGCCGACCTTATTAAACGCATTGATTATTCACTTGATGATACTCTTGCTACTATTTTGATTCCGTTTGAAGACATTCAAAATTATTCTGATGAATACAATCCAGGAGTGCTCATTATCGAAGAAATGCGTATGGTCGAAAATGTCAAAGTTTGTGTTGCTATCAAGACTTATCCAGACGGCAAACTCACCGGCAAAATCCGCACCAATGTCGAAGCCCCAATTGCCGACCAGATTGCCGCTTACTTTGGCGGCGGTGGACATCCTTATGCTGCCGGATTTCGTACTTACGATACCAATTACGAGACTATCCTCGCTGACTTAATCGATTTAATCCCCAAACTCTTATCATCAAATGAAAGCTAAACTTTACAATCTAATCACTTATTTTTGGTATAAAATTCTCAAGCATCCTATCAAGATGAAATACACTTTTGATTCTCGCAATAAAGATGCCAAATTTACTGTCATTTTTCTTCATGGCATCGCCGCTACGTCCAGCACTTGGCATCCCACTATCGGTATTTTTGAAAAAGATACTGGGCTAAAAAACTTTCGTTTTATTAGTCTTGATTTATTGGGGTTCGGTAAATCATTACGCGCCGATTGGCTAAATTATGATTATGAAGAATACAATCGCGCGCTTCTCAAAACTATCAAACATTTACACATCAAAAACCCAATTATCTTGGTCGGGCATTCTATGGGTTCTCTAATTGCGGCGAATTTTGCTACCGAATATCCCGAGAAAATCTCTCGACTTATCCTTATATCACCACCTGTACTCAAGCCAGAGGAGGTTAGTAAACTTCCCGACAAATTCTATCAAAAATCTTACAGCACGCTACCCAAAATCGCTGACGACCCAATTATCAAGACTCTTGCCACTTTCGTGCAAAAAGTTTCTAGCTTTCGTGCCGAATATCTCAATACCGTCGCTTTTGAACGTTCCATGAAAAATATCGTTCTTAATCGCAAAAACTACCAATTATTTAATAAACTCACCATCCCTACCACTATTATTCATGGCCGTTTCGACCCATTAGTGTTGCAGTCCAATCTAGCCGAAATCGCCAAGACTAATAGTGATTTTGTTAAACTCGAACAAGTCACCGCTCATCATGACATTTCGCCCTCAAAACGTGATAAAATAAAGATAGCATTAAAAGGTTTTCTTGAACATGAAACTATATAATACTCTCACCCGCAAAATTGAAACTTTCGCCCCAGAGAATAAGGACGAAGTTAAAATTTACACTTGCGGTCCCACTGTGTATAGTCATCCACACATCGGCAATTATGCTTCCTACATTTACTGGGATTTATTGATTCGTACTCTTACCGCCAATGACTATAAAGTGAATCGTATTCTCAACATTACCGATGTCGGTCATTTGTCATCTGACGCCGACGAGGGCGAAGATAAACTCGAAAAAGGCGCCGCTCGTGAGCACAAAACCGTCTGGGAAATCGCCGACTACTATATTAAAGATTTTCTTAAAGGTTATGATAGCTTAAATCTCGTTAAGCCCAACAAAATCACCCGTGCTACCGATTACATCGAACAAGATATTAAATTAGTTGATTTATTGACTAAAAAAGGTTACACTTACGAGCTAGAAGATGGTGTTTATTTCAATACCGATCATTTCGCACATTACGCCGACTTTGCCAAGTTAGACTTAAAACATTTACAAGCTGGTGCTCGTGTCGAATTCAACACCAGCAAACTCCACCCTTCCGATTTTGCGGTTTGGAAATTTATCAAATCGGGCGAGACTCACGCCATGCGTTGGGATTACCTCGGCCGCCCCGGCTATCCAGGTTGGCATCTCGAATGTTCTACTATTATTCACACCGAACTTGGCGAACCAATTGATATCCATACCGGTGGCATTGACCATATACCAGTACATCACACCAATGAAATCGCTCAAAGCGAAGCCGCCTTTGATACCAAACTTAGCCGTTTTTGGTTGCATTGTAATTTTATTACCATCGACGGTAATAAAATTTCCAAATCACTTGGCAATATTTACACTTTGGAAGATTTAAAAGAACGCGGTTTCTCGCCTTTGGATTTCAAAATGTGGATTTTGCAAGGGCATTATCAAAGCGAGCGCAACTTCACCTTCGACGACCTCGCTGCCGCCAAAAGGCGTCGCCTTAACTGGCGCAACCGCATTGCGTTATTATACCAAGCAGATGAAAACAAGCATTCGAATACTTTTTCGAAGAGGGTAAAGCTTGGGCTAGCGCCCTTGAGCGCCCTCGAGAAAAAGTCGTTCGAATGCTTGCTTGTAGATAATTTGAATGATAATCTCAATTCGGCTGCTGCGTTTTCGCTGATTGACAATAGTGAGCTTACTCTAGCTGATTGGCAAAAAATCGACGAATTATTTGGTCTTAACCTCATCGACGACACGCCAGATATCCCCAATAGCTTAAAAGACTTAATCAAACAACGCGAGCAAGCTCGTACCGATAAAGATTTCGCTATTGCCGACAAAATCCGTCAGGAACTCGAAGCAAACAATATCATTATCAACGACACTCCTACTGGTTCAATTTGGGAATACAAGGCTTAAAATGCACGAGAGCTGGAAACCATTCCTCAAATCTGAATTTGACAAACCCTATTTTAAAGAACTCAGTGGCTTTTTACACAAGGCTTACGAGAACACCACTGTATTTCCCAAAAAATCCCTCGTCTTTTCCGCTTTCACTACCGACCTAAACAAAGTCTCAGTAGTAATCTTAGGCCAAGACCCGTATCACACTCCGGGAGCTGCACATGGTCTCGCTTTTTCAGTACCATCCTCACAGCCCATTCCGCCGTCACTTATTAATATCTATAAAGAAATCGATAACGATATTGGCAAGCATCACGATAATTCTGGCTATCTCGGCCACTGGCAAGAACAAGGCGTATTGTTATTAAATAATGTACTAACGGTCGAAGCCCATAAAGCTGGCAGTCATCGCGGTAAAGGTTGGGAAATTTTTACTGAAGCCACAATTAAATATCTAAATGATACGCGCCCACACTTGGTATTTATTCTCTGGGGTCGAGACGCTCGTAGTAAAAAGCCTTTGATTGATAGTTCTAAACATTTAATTTTAGAAAGCGTCCATCCATCACCACTTTCTGCACACGCCGGATTCTTTGGCAACCACCATTTTAGCAAAACCAACGAATTTCTTAAAAATCACAATCTCCCCGAAATCGAATGGTGATTATACTTTAGTCAATTTACCACGCGAAAGTTTATATACCACATCCGCATAACTAGCAACTTTATTGGAGTGCGTCACCAAAATCACAATTTTATGATCTTTTTTTGCTAAATCTTGAAAAATTTCAATAATCTTGGTCTCGGTATTCTCATCCAAATTGCCAGTCGGCTCGTCGCCAAAGATGATTGGCGTATTACTAGCTAACGCTCGCGCAATTGCTACACGCTGTTGTTGTCCACCCGACAATTTGTTGACCAAGCGTTTGCCTTCGGCTTCAGTTAATCCAACTTGTTTTAAATATTTATTTGGGTCTGCTTTGCGCTCAGAAAAATCTATCGCCACCTCTACATTCTCTACCGCCGTCATATATTTAATCAAATTATAACTTTGAAAAACAATATTGGAATAGCGCAAGCGAAAATTATTCAGACCGATTTCTTTGATAGATTTATTGCCATACGTAATGTCACCAGACTGAATTTCATCAAGCGCCGCCAATAATGATAGTAATGTAGTTTTACCCGAACCGGATTCGCCACGAATCGCATAAAGTTTCCCTGGCTCAAAAGTAGCATTTACATTTTTTAAAACTTCAGTTTTTTCCGGTTGGTCAGTATAAGTATGGCTCAAATTTTTTACTTTTAATTTTTTCGACATATTATATTATTCCTTTCCTTGAAGAATTTGTTTCGGTTGATAGCGCAAGATATTAATCGATGGAATTAATAAGGCAATCGCAATTATGCCATAACCACAGACAAATAGCAATAAGAAATCTATTGGCTGTGCACTAATATCGATAGAGTAATCATTTTGTGATGTCTCGCTAGGCATACTAGACATATCGCCAGGCATTTCAAACTTATCACTCTTATTGGAGTCGTTTCTAGAACTACTGGGGGTACCAGGACGACCAAAGTTTTCTGTAGTGCTAGAAACTTCAGAATCCAAGATTTTCTGCCCCATCACGTCAGCCAACGCAGTCGCGACACAAGCACTTAAGCCAAAAGCTACTACACCAATCATCGCGATTTCAATAAAAATTTGTCCGATAATATTGGTTTTCTTGGCACCAAGCGATAATAGTACTCCCATTTCATAACGACGGTCTTTGACATTAATTGTCACAATCAAAGCAATAATTACGACTGAAGCAATCGCTACTATAATCAAAATTGTTGTAGCAAAAGACCCTACCGATTCAATTGGGCCTACCATTTGATCATAAGTCCTAGTATCTTCACTCACACTGATATTATTTTCAGCTAGTTCTGGGTGCTCAGATTTAACTTCTGTCACAAAGGTATCAATATCCTCGGCATTATTCAAAGTAAAACTGACATTTTCAACATCATAGTTACTATTATTATAATCATCGCTACTCAAAAATTTCGCTGCCGTATCCGTATTCATATATATAGTATTAGCATTTGAAAAATTTGACGAAGTATCATAAATACCAACAATTGAGACAGTGACATTCTTTTTAGTATAAACATTAGTAAGAGTGATTTTATCACCTACCGATAATTTATTTGCTTCCGCTAAATCTACCGATATCATCGCTTTATCGGTATCACCTTCGTTAAAATAAGAACCATCCGAAATTGTCATATTGCCAGATTTAACATCTTTAATATAAGCGTAGCCGTTAACGCCTTCGATTGTGTAGTCGCCTGATTCTTCACTATCAGAATTTTTACCAGGTTTCTCAAATCCGCCAAAACCACCAGGCATATCACTACCACTTTTTTCTTCACTTTCTACAGCAGTCAATTTACTAGCATCAGCAGAAGTTGAAATACTGTAAGTATAATCTTTGACATATTCCGAATCGGCAATATCATCAGCTGTAGATTTTGAAACCATCGGGCGTTTGAAAATTTTACCAGGTTCGAAATCTTCTTTACCCGATTCAGACTTGGCTTGACGCTCCTCGCGAATCGCTGACATATCTGCCTGCAAAGATACTGTAGCGCCAAGCGTCTCTTTGGCTTGTCTAGTAGATTCATTTACTGCTGATTTGATAATTATGGCCGCTAACATTAAACTACCCATAGCAAACAAAATAAGGCCAATAATGATGGTACGGCTAAGTTTGCGTGTCACTGATAACCACGAACGTTTGAAAAGATTTTTAAACATATAATTTCCTTCTTATTGTTTTTTCAGTATAAAATCTGAACCTTGAAATTAGCTGAAAACTGTTTAATAATATTATAATTCTGTACGATTTTCGAGTGAGGCGCTGAGAGTAATTTGGTCGGCGTATGAGAGGTCGACGCCGAGTGGCAGGCCACGCGCAAGGCGTGTCAACTTGAGCTTGGGATATTTCTCGCCAAGCAGTTTCTGTAATAATAGCGCGGTCGATTCCCCTTCGACCGATGGATTGGTAGCGATAATTACTTCCTTTACGTCGTCGGTCTTGATACGAGTAATTAATTCATCAATATGGAGCTGGTCGGCGGTAATACCATCGATGGGCGAGATAGCGCCACCGAGGACATGGTAAGTACCCTGATAATCTTTAGTTTGTTCAAAAGCGTAAATATCAAGTGGCTCCTCGACTACTAGGACGGTAGTTTTGTCGCGTGAATCGTCGGCGTAAAGTGGCGAAATTTCCTCTTTGGCGTCAATCAGGGCAAAAGTTACCGGACAGGATTTGACGCCAGAATGAAGGTTCTTGAGTGCGTCGGCGATATTGTCAGAAAAACTAGTGGAATTTTTGAAAAGATAATAAGCGTAGCGTTCGGCGGTACGCGAACCGACGCCTGGCAGTAGACAGAGCGCATCAATAGCGTCTTGTAAGGCTTTGGGTAGCATTATAAGCCAAGATTACCAAGACCACCCATTAGTGGTTTCATTTTGTCGGTGGCAATTTCTTGAGCTTTGGCATAACCGTCGCGCATACAATTTTCAATCCAGCGTTCTAACTCGTGAATGTCATCAAAATCAATTTTTTTGGGATCTAGTTTGACTTTTTTAATCTTGAGCTCGGCGCTGATTTGGACGACCACGGCGCCATCGCCAGCTTCAACTTCGACGATTTCGTTTTTGAGTTCTTTTTGTGCTTTGCGTAATTGATTGACCATTTTCATTTGGTCTATAGTTTGGCCCATAGTTACTCCTCTTGATTAGATGTATATAAATATATTCTAGCAGAATTATCGGATTTTGGCGAGGTGATAATGCGATAAAGTTTACCAGAATTATTGGCATTGCTAAATTCACCAAGCGTGGCAAAATTATTGGAGTGAGTAACTGGGATAGTGTCGACGACATGAAAATTAGCGGTTTCGTTTAAAATACGATAAAAATTATACTCGGTGTCAGAATTGACTACGAGAATATCATCGGGATTAACATTTTCGTGGATGAGAGTAATGTCGTTATTAAATTGGTCAGCTACATTGGGTGTGTAGCGGTAGCCAAAGATGAAATGGGACATATCAGAAATAATGATGATGCCAAGTAAGAGGCTGATAGGTAAAATGGCAAAAATGCGGGCGTAAGGGTTCTCGGGAAATAGATTGTACCATTTTTCAAGGATGTAGCGGAGACCATGAGCAATGAGGATCGCGAATGGTAGAATTAGCAAAATTGCGGCTTCGGGACGTAGGCCAGCAAGGACGATGGAGAAAATGATAAAACAAGAAGCAATGGCATTGCGTGAAGCGAAGAATCCTTTGGTAGTAGAAAGTAAGCCGACAAAAGCTAGAGCGAAAGAACCAAGGCCGATGAGCGGAGAAGGGAAGGTGCTCTCAACCCCGCCGCCCCAAGCAAAGAAAGGCGCAAAGGCGAGTCTGAGGTTGTCAAGGAAGGTATTGATAGAGAAATTGTCGGCTAGTAGCATGCTAGTAATGAGCGTCGGTTGTTTAATGCATAATAGAGTAAAGGTAGTAAAGCCAGCAACGATAATTATTATGGTAGTAAAGAGGGCGATTTTGGAAAGTTTTTTGACGGTAAAGCGAAGATGAGGGTTGAAGATGGCAAATAAAATAATGAAGATAGCTAAATAAATTAGATGTGGCGTGAATAGTGACAATAGTAGCGCAAAAGCAAAAGAAAGTGCGTAAAAGGAGCTAGGGTGTTTGTTACCTTGGATTTTGGAGCCTAACCACAATAGAAAAGTTGGCCAGAATACCAACATAATTAATGGTGCACCGGAGCCGGTAAGGAATAGAAATGGAGCGGAGAATACTGTAATAATAGAAGCAAAAAGCGCAACATTGCTCTTAAACCAACGGTTGAGGAGTAGAATCAATAATAGCCCTAATAATAGACCAATGAAAATGCTGGGGAGTTTGACTGAGTAAATGGATAGACCAAAGAGCAAGATAGATAGTTTTTGGAGGATATGATAGGGTAAATCAACAATGTTGCCGTCGGCAAGCGAGGCAAAATGAGTGTTAAACGAAGTGGTGGCGGATTCCATCTCGGCAGTAGAGAGGCCGGCGGGAGTGAGGAATGGAAGAAATATGACAGTAGCGGCAAAAGCTAGGCCTAGTAAAATATATCCGAGAACAAAACGGTAGCGGTAGAGCCACAATCTAGAGATAATTATTTTCTTCACTTAACCATTATACCATACTTTTGAGTAGGACACCTAAACACTAAAATCGAGAGAGCGCTCCGGGGCGCTAGCCCAAGTCTTACTCTCTCAATTTTAGTGTTTAGGTGTCTTCCCTAGTCTTGTCTAAGGACATAAAGCGTAATAATTCGGGATGGAAGTAGAGTTCGATTTTGCCGATGGCGCCGTGGCGGTGTTTGGCAATGAGGAGTTCAGTAATATTAGTTTCTTCGTAATCATCATCGTTTTGGTGATAATAATCGGGGCGATGTAAAAACATGACAAGGTCGGCGTCTTGCTCAATGGAGCCGGATTCGCGCAAATCAGAGAGGATGGGGCGGGGATTTTCTCGGCCGGTGACATTACGTGACAACTGAGCGAGAGCGACTACGGGGATTTCAAGTTCGCGGGCGAGGGTTTTGAGGCCACGGGAAATTTCGGTGACCTCTTGGACACGATTGCCAGCGTAGCGATCGGAGCCTTGGATAAGTTGGAGATAATCAACGATAATAATACCAATATCGTGATCGTGAGCAGCGCGACGCGCTTTGTTGCGCATTTCAAGAATAGTCATGCTAGAAGTATCATCAATGTAAATGGGTGCCTCATCCATTTCGCCAAGAGCATCACCGATTTTGGCAAAATCGTCGTCGTTGACATTACCAGTGCGGAGCTTCCAGTTGTCAACGCCAGAAATGTCAGAAATCATACGATCAACAATCTCGTTGGCAGCCATCTCCATAGAGAAAAACAAGACACCTTTTTGGTTAATGGTAGCAATATTGTAGGCGAGGTTCTGGGCGAGGGTGGTTTTACCCATAGCAGGGCGAGCACCGATGATAATGAGGTCGCCTTTTTGAAAGCCAGCGGTTTTTTTGTCAATATCGGTAAAACCAGTCTTGAGGCCACGCAGAGTGCCTTTGTTTTTGTGTAAGTCTTCAATACGATCGTAAGCGTCGGTAAGGAGATCGCCGAGGGCGGTATAATCAGACTTGACAGTTTGATCAGAAACGGCGAAAAGATCTTTTTCGGCGCGACCGACTAGTTCACCAACTTCAACATCATCAGAGTAAGCTTTTTCGGCAATAGCGGTACCAGCAGTGATGAGGCGACGGCGAATTGCGGCTTTTTCGATGAGCTCAGCATAGGCGACGGCGTGAGAGGGGGTGGGAACGAAATTAGATAGTTCGGTGAGATAAGGCGCGCCACCAATAGATTTGAGAGTTTTTTGCTTGCGTAGCTCGGCGGTGAGTGTGAGGAGGTCTACGGGTTTGTGTTGATCGTAGAGCGATAGCATGGCTTTGAAAATATCGCCATGTTTCTTTTCATAAAAATCGGCAGGAGAAATCAGGCTAGAGATTTCTGGCAAAGCGGTATCAGAAAGTAGCAACGCACCAAGTAAAGACTTTTCGGCATCGATATCTTGGGGCGGAATACGACCTTCCTTAGAAAGGGTTGATTTCTCCATTTTTGACCTCCTGTATATCTCCCATTATAGCAGAAATTTTGGCGAGCGTAGGGTCTTTTTTGGCGGGTTTTTTGTCTGGTGGTTCGATGACGATAGTCAAATTAGTAATTTCAGCGAGAAATTGTTGGCGCTTAGGACTACTGAGGAGTTTGTAATTAGTGGAATTAGGGGCGTAGAGATGTAAAGAATCGCCATCTAAGTGATAATTAAAATTCTTAAGCATGGTGGCAATGCCAGTATCTTGAGACTTGACGGTGTCAAGAAAATCTTGCCAGTCAAAAGTAGTATCGTTTGCTGTGGCAGTAGTTGGCGGATCGGAAGGTGAAGGTGTGGTCGGTGGAGTCGCTGGTCTGGGTGGAGCAATAATTCCCTGTGGAGTGACATTGGTAGTGTCACCTAATAAAGCAACAGTGAGCTTGGCCTCCAAAAAAGGGGGCTTGATGTCGGAGAGTTTGGCGAGGAGAGTGATGAGCCTAGGGTCGGGATTGCTGAGAATGCGTTTAATTAGCTCTTCAATTAAAACTTCAATTTTGATACCAGAGCTAAGGGTTTGTTCGAGTGTAGTGGTGATTTTGGTGAAATCGCCAGCTTTGGTAGCGGTGAGAAGATTATCTAGAATTTGATTATCAGGCAGGCCAAGCGCAGAAATGACATCACTTGCAGTGATGGGCTTTTTGGGTAAGGTAGAGATTTGATCAAGTAGAGATAAGGAGTCACGGAACGAACCACCGCCACGCTCGGTGATGATTTTGAGGGCGTCTTGATCGATTTTGAGCTTTTCTTTGTCTGCAACGGTGGTAAGAAAATCTAGCATAGTATCGGGGTCGGCAAGTTTGAAATTATAAACTTGAGAACGCGAACTGATGGTGATGGGGACTTTGTGAGCATCGGTGGTGGCCATAATAAAGATGACATGTGCGGGCGGTTCCTCAAGGGTCTTAAGGAGGGCGTTGAAAGCGGATTTACTGAGCATGTGGACTTCGTCGATGATATAAATCTTGTATTTGCCTTTGACAGGGGTGATGATAGATTTTTCACGGAGTTCCCTAATGTCGTCAACGCTAGTGTTGGAAGCAGCGTCAATTTCAATAATATCAAGATATTCGTCTTCGACTGTGTAATCAAAATTGTTGATGGCGTGAGCAAAAATGCGAGCGACCGAGGTCTTACCAGTGCCACGAGGACCAGTAAAGAGATAGGCGTGAGAGATTTTGCCAGATTTGATGGCTTGACTAAGAGCGGTGGTGATTTGAGATTGCCCCACTACATTATCTAGAGTAGTGGGGCGATATTTACGATATAAGGCTAGGCCCATTAAAGCGCTGCCTCGACGGCAGCCCAAGTAGCGTCTTCATTATTAGCAGGGATAACCACCGAGGCTTGAGAGCCTTCTTTGAGGTGGAAGAAAGTAACGGAAGCGTAAAGGATTTCGTATTCACGACCGGCAACTTCAACATAGTATTTGTCATCATGATGGACAAGAGTGCCGATGACGGTTTTACGTTCAACCGGGCCGATTTGCTTATAAAGGAAGCGACCTTCAGGGGTGATGGTGAGCTTCAAAATGTCGCCTTCTACTAATTTGGACTTACTGGCATAGTTGGCAGGTACTGGATAGTTTTTGCCATCAGGACCAATCATAATCTGGCCGTCAAAGACGCCTTCAATGACTTTGCCTTCTTCGTCAGTGATAATAGTGTCGCGTGGCGCGGTGATTGACTCGCCGTTGCCAAGCACAGAAGTTAATAGCTCCTTAGCGGCTGCCAAATTGGTTTCGGCATCGTTAATAAGATTACGTAACCTTTTTATTTGTTTTTCTGGTAATTCAGACATACCTCGCATCCCGTCTGTTAAATATAGTATTAATATTATATTATACCCTGCGCCGGGTTTTGTCAACAACTTTATAAAAAAAGTTTTCCACAAGCATTACAGAGAATGCTTGTGGAATGTTGTAAATAAAACAATCAGCTAGTGGTATTATTAAGTGAGTTTTTAGGCGAGTTCGACAGTAGCGCCGGCTTCTTCGAGAGATTTCTTCATAGCTTCGGCGTCTTCTTTCTTGACTTTTTCTTTGACGGTAGCAGGAGCACCATCGACGATAGCTTTGGCTTCGCCGAGGCCAAGACCGGTAGCTTCTTTGACGGCTTTGATGACGGCAATCTTTTGGGCGCCAGCGTCTTTTAAGACGACATCGTATTCGGATTTACCTTCATCAGCGGCGGCGGCATCGCCCCCAGCGGCAGGAGCAGCAACTGCCACAGCGGCAGCGGCGGCTGGTTCAATGCCATATTCATCCTTGAGGATGTTTTTGAGTTCGTTAACTTCGAGAACAGTGAGTTTCACTAGTTCGTCGGCTAATTTCTTAATATCTGTAGCCATAATATTCCTTTCGGGTTAGGGTTGATAAATTAAGCGGTTGCTTTGGCTTCTAGGCCAGAGACAATTTCGGAAAGACCGCCAGACAGACCGGAGACGGAGTCGGTGACGGGCGAAAGCAATTGTGCTACCACCTGAGCGATAAGTTCGTTCTTGGTGGGGAGAGCGGCAAGTGCCTTGACCTCAGTATCGGCAAGGTTGGCGCCGAGGTCGTTGAACCCACCAGCGATTTCAAGCGCTTGATGAGTTTTAGAGAATTCGGCGAGTACCTTAGCAGGAGCGACTTCGTCTTCGCTAGACACAGCATAGAGTAACTGACCGGTGAGACCGGTAGTGTCGGTGTCTTTGTAGACGGCGATTTCGTTCATTGCAACCTTGACTAAGCGATTTTTGACGACCTTGATCTTGACGCCAGCTTCACGTGCAGCGGCACGCAAAGCTTGTAAATCAGCGACCGAAAGACCTTGATAACGCGCATAAACCGTAGTCTTGGAGTTTCCTAAAAGCTCAGTTAAATCGGCAACCAGAGATTTTTTCTTATCTTTTGATATTGCCATAATTATCCTTTTGAATTAAAAACTAGCTGATTGTTAAATTGCGTCACCAAATTAAAACAAGAATTTGCCTCGGTGGCATAATTAAAGGTTTAAAGATAGACCTCGCCACTGTCTTTGGTAACTACTTTAATTATAACACAAAAATAACAAAAAATAAATACTATTTTTTGTATGCCGAATAGGAGCAAATTAAGCGAATGCGTGTCCTTCGGACACGCTCCGGGCCGCTCTGGCCAAGTCTTTATGTTCCGAAAAACACATATTCGCTTAATTTGCTCCTTACGAATACTCGTGAAAAAATATTTAGTTATTTATTTTTAATTATATAGATTTTCAATTTGGATTGAAGGACCCATAGTAGTAGTTAGGTAAACAGACTTGACGTAGGTGCCTTTAAGAGAGGCGGGCTTTTGGTTCTTGAGAGATTCGAGGAAGGCTTCGGCGTTTTCAAGTAATTGCTGAGGCTTGAAAGAAGTCTTGCCGAGGCCGATATGGACGATAGATTGCTTGTCGACGCGATATTCGACTTTGCCAGCTTTGGCTTCTTTAACGGCTTTTTCGATGTCAGTAGTGACAGTGCCAGCTTTGGGGTTTGGCATTAAGCCCTTAGGGCCAAGCAAGCGGGCGTATTTACCAAGCTTAGGCATGTATTGAGGGGTAGAAATTAATACATCGAAATCGATAGTGCCCTTGTCGAGTCGGCGGAGAAACTCCTCGTCTTCAGCAATATCGGCACCAGCGGCCTTGGCGGCTTTACAAACGTCAAGAGGCGCAAAAACCGCGACGCGGACAGTTTTACCATTACCGTGAGGTAAAACGATGGTGGTGCGAATATTCTGATCGGCTTGACGGGGGTCGACGCCGAGGCGGACATGGGCCTCCAAAGTGGCGTCAAAGTTAACAGCATTACTCTTAATAGCAAGGTCGATAGCGTCCTTGAGAGGATAGACCTTTTTGCTATCGATCAATTTAGTAGCGGCTTGATATTTTTTGCCGCGGCGCTCGATACGAGGACGGGTGATCGGGGTAGCGCCCTTAGGCTTGGGAGCCTCAGGGGCCTCGGCCTTGCGAGCTTGGCGCTCTTCTTCGGCTTTGACTTCTTCAATATGTTTTTTGGAGCGTTTGCCAGATTTGGCAAAAGTCTCGGTTTCGACATCAATAGTGCTTTCTTGGGCCGCTTCGTCGCTAGCTTCTTCGATGCTCTTATCTTTGATATCTTCTTTGGTCGTTTTATCTTCGGCCATAGTTATCCTTTCTGTGGTACTAGCGGGTGTTACCCTCCCACATATTAAATTTATTAATCTACAACTTCAACGCCCATGGAGCGAGCAGTGCCGGCGATGATTTTGACAGCGCCCTCGGTGTCGATGGCGTTTAATTGATCTTTCTTGATTTCGGCGATTTTCTCGAGCTGGGCGCGGGTAATTTTGCCAACTTTGTCAGCGTTTGGCTTGCCGCTGCCCTTTTGGATGCCGATTTCTTCGCGAATTAAATCGTCAACTGGGCGACCGAGACAGGTCCAGTCAAAACTGCGGTCGTCATAAACTTTGATGTGGACGATCACGTCTTTACCCATGTAATCTTTGGTAGCTTCGTTAAATGGGTTGATAAAATCCATCATATTAAGACCCCATTGACCCAAAGTAGAGCCAACTGGAGGCCCGGCGGTGGCTTTACCACCTGGGATACGAAGTTTTAGATTACCAATAGCTTGTTTTGCCATAATTTATAATTTCCTCTCTAGTGCGTAACTCTTATATTATATCACAACTGTTTAACTTGTAAAGCGTCTAGTTCGACGGGTGTTTCGCGACCAAACATCGGTACCATGACTTTGAGCTTACCCTTGATTTGGTCAATATCGGAGATAGTACCATCGAAGCCCTTGAATGGACCATCGATGATATTGACGACTTCGCCGATTTCGTATTTGACGGTGTAACGGGGGTCTTCGACGCCCATACGCTTCTTGATTTTGGCGATTTCTTTCTCGGAAACTGGGGTAGGTTGGGTACCATTGCCAATAAAGCCGGTGACACCAGGAGTATTGCGGATGATGTACCAGGTTTCATCAGAGAGTTTCATCTCTACTAATACATAACCTTGGAAAATTTTGCGGTCGACGACTTTGCGTTTGCCGTTTTTAATCTCAATCTGTTTTTCTTTAGGAACGATGGCGCCAAAAATTTGGCCTTTCATGTCGATGTTATTGACGCGCTGATTGATACTTTCGGCGACTTTGTCTTCGTGGCCGCCGTAGGTGCTGATGGCGTACCAGGCGCGCGTACTATCATAACGGTTAGCTTTTGCCATATTAGTTTCCTCCTAGTAAGTTGTTAAATATTAGTGAAAATAGTGCGTCGAGCAGTACAATAAAAGCAAAGAAAATTGCGCAGTAAATGAGCATGGCGACGGTCATTTGCCAAGTGTATTTGCGGTTGGGCCAGTGGACTTGACGGAGTTCGTTCCAGGAATTGCGGACATAGCGCCCGAGAGCGACAAATGGCCTGAGTAAAATAAATGGTTGCTTAGTGGTGTCTGTCTTGGCTGGTTTGACTGTTTTCTCTGCTGATTTAGTAGTCTTAGCCGGAGCTTTAGGCTTGGCCTCCTTAGCGGGAGCTTTGGCTTTTTTGGTCTCCTTCGGCTTTTTTTCAGCAGGGTCAGTAGCTTTAATTTTGGTGACTGCCATACTTTCCTTTCATTAAAAAAAGTCTCTTTAGACTTGTCAAGATTATAGCACAGACTTTAGGCGAAGTAAAGAGGTTTTTGAAGGGGATTTTGATGGTGTAATAGTTGATTTTTGGAGCGATTTGTGATATAATAGAGGGGATAGGGTATTTTTTATCTTATTGAAGTTTAACTCAGTTTTCAATGTTTCTATATTTTAAATGTTAGGGGGCGAAAAAAATGAAAGAACAGGTAGAATTTAGAATGAGAGTTGATTCAAAAGAATTGCCGAGGCTTTGCCAAGTGCTAATGTTGGTCGGGGGATTGGACCCTGAGGTAGTCTTTCGTGCGGTTGAAGAGCGACTGGATGTCTTGACAGATTATCGTTGGGATATCAGTGAGGTTTGTGAGATTGCTAAGGTTTTCATTTCATTTATGAAGCCGGAGCGCTTAATCCACAAGCTGAGCAAATCGGCTCATCATCACTGCTTGAGAGAGGATGGTGACAAGGGTTTCTTGGTAGATTTGCACAGAGAATGGAAGAAGGATGGTTTACCACCGGATTCGGCGGTATTCTTTATGGAATACTGTATGGAGTATCCAGAATATACTCAGAAGCACTTCTCTGAACTTTTGGAGAAATTTGACCTCCAAGCCGATGATTTGCTGAGGCGGCTGAACGCCAAGACGCTTGAGGACTTGAGGCATTATTATCTCAACTTCTGCAAAGTGCAGGAAGATGGCATCGATAATTTCTTTTGCGATTATCGTGCTGCCGGAGGAGATATCGAAAGGTTTGCGGATAAGTTTATTCGAAACTATGATTTCTCCGTTCTGTCAGAAGAACAGCTCCTGAGGTATCGTGAGATGTTGAGGGATTCTGGTGTGAGTCATGAGTTAATTGACGCAATTTGAGACTGGGTAAGTACATTAACATATCACCTATTTTTGGAGAGGGGGACAAAAATTGAGAGAAGTAATCGAAGAATTCAAGATGGAATTCACGGTGAGTGCCGAAGAGGCGAGAAAAGTTATCGTATGTTTATTGGCTATCGGAGCTAAGCCGGAACTGGTATTCGAGGCGATTGCGCCAAGAATCGAGACACTAACGGACTATCGTCGTGACCTGGATGAAGTATACCGGTTAATAAAGCCTTTGGAGCCGTATATTGCGCCACCGAGGCTTTTAGCGCTCATTAACGGTGCTGTGTCGAGCTCGGACGAGAGAATCTTCATCAACCTCTGGTTGGAGCGAAAAAAGGATCTTTACGCACACGTGTTTGATCCGGTGCACGTCTTCTTAGCAACGGCGTTGTGGCGCTCAGACTGGACGCACGAGCATTTTGTTGAGATTCTCGATGAGTTAGGAATTGAAGCGAATGATTTGCTGCGTCAGCTGAATGCCGAGACGTGGTACAATGTGTATGAATATTATGGGTATACTGGTGGTAGACTCAAAAGATTCTTCATCGACGTCAAGGCTGCGGGCGGTGATATAAGCCGCTTTGCTGACCGTCTGACAAATTATTGTCAGTTTGGATTTGACAGTCATCAGGAGAAAAAGTTTGCTACCGATGCTCTGAGAGCCTTGGTTGCAACTGAGGCGGATGAGGTTTATATGGATCGAATTTGTCCTGACCGAGAGCTGAGGCAGGAATTATTGAAGAAAGGTAGGTGATTAAAACACCCCGACTTAAGAGTCGGGGTTGTTTTTTGTAGTAAAAACTAACGTTTTAAAAGTGTGAGTTGATTTATGTTTTTTGTTATTATTTGACTATTGACATATAATAAAATGTGTGTTAAAATAAGAGGGTTACACAGGAGGTGTAACGCTGTTTAACATAACAGGGCGTGAGAAAGGGCGTTCTGATTCAAATTTTTTCATTCCGTTCGGGGTTCTCCGAATTTGGGATTTTTTATAGTCCGTTATTGCTGCAAAATGAGTATTTTTAAAGTTAACGGGATAAATTCCCAAGAAAAGGAGAACAAGACATGAAAAATATGATGATGAAAACCGCGTTCGTTATTGCTATGCTGATGGTAACATTTATGTTTGCCGGATGCGAATCGCTAACAGAACAGAAGGATGTCGATGCGGCCTACAAAGCTGAGTCGACGCTTCAGGGATTGCAAGCGGAAAGCGGGGATCAGGCCTTTTGGGGTTCTGTCTCTACCGTGAAGCAAGCTCTGAAGAGTGCGGTCGTCGAAAACCGTGACATGGTTGTAGACTTCCGTCTGACGGATGCTGATGGCGAAGACCTGATACTGGATGACCTGTACAATTATCGCATTAAGTACATAAACGACGAGGTGCGTAGTCTGGCCGCCAGTAAGGCACTTTACTATGCCGTCAAAAACGACAAAGTAAAGAAGGCTCATGATGCCGGGAAACAGTTAGCGATAACTGGGACCATTATTCGGTGGAATGAGCCAAGCCACGGGCTTGGGGCCGTGTTTCACTCAGTGAACACGCCGTTCTCTGTTGTTGATCTTGATAACGACGGTAAGTGGGATTACGTCGCAGAGGGAAAGTTCTACTTTTCCGATGATGATAGTGTCTCGGCTACCGACAAAGATGGCAACGCGCTGGGATTTGGCCACGTCACTACCAATGACGCCAAGCTAATTCCAGTAAAGGAGAATACAGACCTCACTGGCCTGTACGAGCTTGTTATAAGCAAATAACGGAGTGGAGTGGGGCGGCTCTGTTACTCAACGTCCCCTGTTAGTACATTATAAAAACAACCTCGGTAACCAACCGGGGTGTTTTTATTATTAAGAGTGTGTTATATTGACAAAATTGGTAAAGTGTGATATAATGAAAGGACGCTAAGGTTGGTGTTTTATATCAATACAAGGTGTAAGCTTTCGTTGGATTTATGCCGACGATGCTCTTTTAGAGAAAAAGGAAGGGGGCAAAGAATGGAAGCAAAGTATGACCTGAAACGCTTAGAGGGAGCTATGTTCCACTGGGCAGAGGCCGAGCGCTTGAGATTAGGGTGTTCGGCGGAAAGGATCAAACTCAGGATTAATGGAAAGCCTGAGAGAGACGCACTGTTGTCGTTATTCCACGAAGAGCGAAGTGGTAGAACTCTGATGAGAGTGGACGACTATGACGAGAGGTTGATTTACTATTACGAGGTGGTCAACTTTGTCGATCTCAAGAGGTCTGACCCCGAGGGAGTTGATAAGCTTTTGGCTAACGGTCTGAAGCTCTACGAGTGGGCGCTCTATGGCAGATCAGAGGCGTTCATGAATAATTAGTTTTGTTTCCAACAAAAACCCCGCGCGGGATAATGTGCGGGGTTTTTCTTGGCTAATTTCTAGCGTCAGCTTCGCGAGCATTTTCTTTAGAAGTGTGTACAAAACCTTGACTGTCAATATAATATTCTTCGCCTTGGTCCATTGAAGCAGCGCCTTCTTTGGGCGGTTTGATATCTTTTGTGCCCATTTCGCGAGCGTCTTCGGCGTATTTTTCAGATATATTGCGCTCTTCTTCTAGCGCGGCAATTCTATCTTCGATTCTTTTTTGCTCATTTTCTGAAAGAGATAAATCGCTAAGTTTTTCATGAAGCTCTCTGAGTTCGACGGCGTAATCATCGGCGTTGGCTTCGTGTTCCTCGGCTATACTATCCCAATCAGTCTCTCTTGTTTTTTGATTATTGTCTGGAAATTTTTCCATAATGATACCTCCTTATATTATTAATTTGATTGTAAGTTAAAATGACTGCGTAGTCAAACTATTTATTGTTGTCGACGAGAAAGTCGAGGGTTTTTTCGATGGTGAGGCGATTTTTGATGTCGGTGCGGACATTAGGATCTTTGAGGTTCTTAAGAGCTTCAGGGGATTTTTGGTAGACATCGCGGAGTTCGGCGACTTTGGCGTCAACCTCTTCGTCTGGTGCGGTGATTTTTTGGTCACGCGCAAGAATTTGTAAGACCAAAGAGCCTTTGACGCGTTCTTCGGCGATTTTGCGGGCTTCTTTTTCCCATTCTTCTACGGTATTGCCGGTTTGTTTGATGAAATCTTCAAAACTGGCACCACGCGAGGCGGCGTTTCTGGTGACATCGTCTTTGATAACGCGGAGTTGATCGTTGACCAGAATCTCGGGGGCCGAAACTTTGGAATTTTTGACTAATTCTTGTACCAGGGCTTCTTTGTATTGCTCGGTGGCGCGGTGTTCGTTCTGGGCGGTGAGATTTTTCTTGATGTCAGCTTTTAAATCGTCCATAGTCTTGAAGGGACCGCATTTCTTGGCAAAAGCATCATCGAGTTTAGGTAAGATGATTTCATTAACCTGTTTGACGAGGATTTCAAAGACAACTTTGGCGCCAGCGAGGTCTTTGATTGGGTAATCTTTGGGAAAAGTGAGGGGCAAATCAAACTTATCGCCGACTTCGTGGCCGACAATGCCATCTTCAAAGCCAGGGATAAATTGGCCGGAGCCGAGTTCTAAGTGATGGTCTTTGGCGGAGCCACCATCAAAGGGTTTGTCGTCTTTCTTGCCAACAAAATCAATGATGACTTCATCGCCTAATTTAGCCTTGCGTTTGACGACCTTCTTCTCGGCGTATTGTTTTTGGATGTTGGTGATAATTTCGTCAATATCTTTGGCGGTAACTTTGACGGCGGGCTTTTTGGCCTTTAAGCCTTTGAATTTGCCGATTTTGACATCAGGGAGAATGTCGGCGGTGGCAGTGTATTCAATCATTTCGTCGGGGACATATTTGGTGACATTGACCTCTGGCACTACGAGAGGCTGACTAGAAGCCTCATGAAAGGCGCCAGGCACAGTGGTGCGGACGGCGATGTCAAGGGTATTGTCGGCAATGGCGCGGGGGTCAAGGGACTTTTCGGCGACTTCGGCAGGGGCTTTGCCAGCGCGGAAGCCGGGGACTTTGGCGTCTTTGGCAAGACGGGCGATTGCTTGTTTGCGGGCGGTTTTAAGGTCTGCCGCATCGAGGACCACTTTAATTTCTACCCGAGTATCGGATAATTGCTTCTTCGTAACTTTCATAAGACTATTTTATCACAACTCCGGGGAAAATAAAGGCTATTTGGTGATGATAGTGTGATTGTAGGAGGCGCGGAGACGGCGGATGGTGGTGATATTGTGGGCGCCGGTCTTGATGTCGGAGCCGAGGATATTATTGGGATCGAAGACTTGTTTGATTTCTTTGAAAAGTTCCATTTCCTTCTCGGGTGGTTTGAGAGCGAGAGATTTGACACAACCTTCGGGGCCACCACCAGTGATGGAGCCAGCGTGTTCTTGAACGAGGCGGGAGTAGGACTGGATAAAACTGAGAGCAAATTGACGGCCGGAAATTTGTTCAAGTTTGAGATCGGGGCGGACGGAGTAGTTGCTAGAAGTAAAGGAACCAAAGAGGGGGAGTTCGGCGTTGAGAATGGTCTCTAATTGTTCAAGGTCGGCGATGAATTGGGTAAGATGCTCGGGCGGGATGAATGAATCATCAATAATGGGGGCGCGTTCGCCTTTGGCACTATTAAGAAAACTAGTAATGGCGTTGTTAAACTCGGCAAAATCGTTGGTATTGTCGTTATCTTCGGCAACTACGCGGACGCTTTCGGGGAGAAAATCTAGGCAGGAGCGGATTTTTTTGCGGGCGAGGCGAGGCTTATCATCAAAACCGACCAGCACAGTGAAGCCAGCGCCAAAACGATGGGGGAAAATTTGGGGCTTTTTGCCGTTTTCGACGGCGGTTTTTAAGATGCGATTGTCGTAAATGTTGACCATGAGGGGTTGGAGAGTCTTAGTGAAATTCATAAAATCAATGGCGGGGCGGATGGTTTTAAAATTTGCCATGAGAAAATGAGTGTGCGAGCGTAGGACGGCGGGGCGGAGGATAACTTCGGTGATGATGCCAAGAGTGCCCTGGGCGGAAAATAACAGAGGAAGAAGGTCAAAAGTCTTATTGTTTTTGACTAGTGCAATAGTGTGGTAGCCGGCGGAATCAATGATGTTTTGTGGCCTATTGAGAATGGCTTCGTATTCGGCGATAAGGCGATCGGTAGTGCGGTAGATTTCATTTTCTAGGTTGATGCCGGATTTTTTGCGGCTGAGAGCGTGGTGGGAGACCGTCTCGGTGCGGAGTAAATCGCCATTGACCAGGGCGACTTCGGCGCGGTCAACGAAGTTAAGAATACCACCGTATTTGCTGGCGTAATCGTCACTGTAACAATTGCTGATGAGACCGCCGATGGTTTCGTGCTCATCGGCTGATACTGGGAGAGTGAGACCATAAAGGCTGAGAGCGGAGTTGAGCTGGCCGAGCGTAACACCAGACTGAACGCGTACTAAGCGACTGCGGACATCAATTTCTTGGATTTTGTTGAGTTTGCGGGTGGAAATCAGCATGCCGTTGGTGGTGGCAGAGCCAGTCTTGTCGTGACCGTTACCACGAACGACAACGGGTAGGCGAGTGCCACGATTAGCTAATTGATTAGAAAAACGCAAAAGTTTGCGAACATCATCAGTGGTTTCAGGTAAAGCGACGAGGTCGGGGATATTTTTGACGATGGAGCGATCTTCAGCAAAAGCATAGCGAATTGACAATTTATCAAAAACATTGCCAACTATGTTCTGATTTAAATACTGAGCAATTTTATTCAATTGACCCACCTCTTTAAATTTAACTTATGCTTTATTATAGCATAGGTTTTGCGAATTTGGAAGAATTTTGCTATAATTTTTGTAAGCATATTTTATACTGCGTTCTTTATTAGTATTTGCCCGGATGGCGGAACTGGTAGACGCGTATGCCTTAGGAGCATATACCGTATGGTGTGCAGGTTCGATTCCTGTTCCGGGCACCATATAACCTTGTTTTTGTGTGGGGGATGTGGTAGAATAGGTTTAGCTGGCCTCTTAGTATAACGGTTAGTACTGCGGGTTTTCATCCCGTCAACGCGGGTTCGACTCCCGCAGAGGTCACCAAAATATGCTCACTAGGGATTAGTGGGTTTTTTGTGTGCTGAGTGAACCGTACCCCAATGCTTGAGTGCATCAGGGAGTGTGGTAGTGTCGCCATTATTGGGCATGGCAGCAGCAAGGGAGGCTTGGGTGGCATTTTGCATAGTTGGTGGATTCACTATCCAAGGATCAGTCGCTGTTCCTGTACCACTGACGGCAGTAGTTCCAGGGTTAAGGGAAATGGACGGACGCACCCCATGCGTAACAGAGACGTAGCCATTGCTGAGGTAGCCACTCGAATACAGGACGAACCCGTAGACGCCACCCGACGAATTGCGATAGTAAGGAGAAAGCAACCAGAAGTTGTCACCAGACCGCAAAGACAACAAAGGGAGACTCGTTTTACGACAAGATACTTCGGAGCTAATAGTCCCGCCTCTCACTCGGGGCTCCCTTCGGTCGCTCCGGGTGCCGGTGCTCAGGTAGAACCTTCGCACCGGATCGGGGCGAGCTTGGTTCGCCTTACGGCGAGTTTCTGGAACTTAAGGTGCTATTGTTTCGCTTTACGGGTTTACGATCCACGGGTCGGTAGCGGCACCAGTGCCGGAAACGGCAACAGTTCCAGAGGTGAGGGAAATGGCGGGGCGCACGCCATACGCGCTATAGGCGTAACTATCGCCGAGACGGCCGTCCGAGCGCAGGTCGAACCCGCGAACATACCCGCTCGAGTGGCGATAGCTCGGCGAGAGCAACCAGAAGTACGAACCGGAACGTAGATAGCTGTTAGCATGGTAAGGGGTGATGGATGAGTCATAACCTGATCCAGCAAAGGCAGATTCGTCGGCGGTGAGGAGAGCGGCGGGTTTGTTCAGTTGTTTGTTGCCATTTGATGCGGAGCTAGTAGTATAAAGGTCTACGGTACTACGGTCTACATTACTATATTTAGCACAGGCAAGAGTTGGGGACTGATAGGTAGTTCTGGTGCGCATATAGGGGCCGAAGTAGTAAACGGTTATACTGGAAGTGGAAGTACCGTAGGTGACTATCCCGCTAGTAGACTCGGCCAGCGGGGTAGTCCAAGATGTATCGGTGTTCATGGTGCGGTCGTTACACCAACCAGCGCTTTGTTCTAGCTTAGAGGCGTAACTATTGATATTGGGAAACCATGTGTCTTCGATGTAATCTTTTATGGTGGAGTCGGTGTTGTTCCCTGATACGGTGGAGTTGGTTCTAAAGATATTAGCAATGGTGGTGGTTTTAGCGGAATTAGTGGCATAGGTAGAATTATGAGTGTAGCCCACGCGGACAATTTGGCGGTAAGTGGAGGAGGTGCCGTTAAAGGTGGAGGTGGTTACTTGTGCGTTGGTGGTGGAGTTCTTGCAACTACCACTGGTTCCGCTTGCTGTCCAGTTGCCTTGGTAAATCATCTTTACACCACCAGAGCCGGTAGTTCTTACAATGCGCCAGCAGGTATCGCTGGTGGTGAGACCAGATTTGCTAGTAGCGGTTGAGAGAACGACGGTGTTGGGCCAAGCTGCGTTATCGCCATCACTACCATAAGAACCTACGGTGTTGTCTAGGATGCCACGATAGTAGTAGATGGTAGCCTTAGTACCGTCTGCTTTAGTGGCGTCGCTATCTGCACCAAAGATGGAGCTATTGTATTCATAGACACCAGAGTTGCTAGCATCAATGGCGGTGCGAAGTTGAGCTACGGTTTGGGTGCCTTTGCTCATCGCCGCCACTTTACAATATATACTTCCTCCGGCTGGACTACAACTGCTTTTGCCGGTGATAGTGACAGTACCGTTACCATTGCCTATAGTAAAGGTGGGGTTGGTAGCAGTGGTGGAGGAGAGAGTTCCCTGCCCGCTAGTCTTCGCCCAGTTATCTAGTTCATAGTTAGATGAGAATGTTGGGTAAAGATAGTAAGCGTCACTATAAGTGAGGTTGGCTACAGAACCACCAGAAGATGATACGGTACCTACGAGATCACTACCAGAACAGTTACCGCTTACTAAGCAGACTTTAACAGAACTGACACCTGAACCAGCAAAGTTAATGGTGAGAGAGTATTTAGGTAAGGCATTACCAGTAGCAGAAAAGACAAGAGTGTTATTATAAGCTCCAGCAGGTAAATTATTGTTTGCTTTAACGCCATAAGTAAAGGTATAAGTGCCGTTACCAGCAGCGGTAGTAGCATCTATTTGTTTATCGGCGGTAGAACTACCAGAATTAGGGACTGGCACATAGGTACCGCTAGCTCCTTTAAGATAAGTACCAGATTTACTTACATTATAGCCCCATTTATTAGGTGAGAAGTTAGATTCAGTAGTAGAAGTAGTGAGGTTAGTAATCTTTAAGTCTGCTTTGGTTGGATCAGTATAGTCTATCTTACTATTCTTTAAGTCTGGATCAGTGGTTTCAGTATTCATAGTAAGGGTATAACCACTCACATTAGTAGAGTTTAC
>JAFRJZ010000022.1 GCA_017431945.1 Candidatus Saccharimonadota bacterium | reverse complement strand
ACTAGCATTAGCAGTACATAGGTTGCTAGTAGAGGGATTACAGTTAGTGAGATCAATACTGGCAGGGTAGGAAGAGATGTTGATGGTTTCGTTGAGATTAACTGAGATTTGTTTGCTTTCGGAGACGGCATTGGCGTTATTACTACTATCATCTAGCTTTACATTGCTCTCAATAACAAAAAACCCAAGCAATACTAGCAAGGCACTAGTGGCACTTAGGGCTACTATATTAAGTTTAGGTGTTAGGCCTAATTTAGATGAAAAACCTAGTTTATTAGAATTAGATGCTAGGTCTAGTCTAAGTATTGACCTTAATTTTGTTTTACTATTGTTTGATAACATCTCTTTACCTCTCTTGTCTTGGTATGACCTTAAATTACCTTCGTTATCCCCCTCGTGGTGCCGTTTGAGAGTACTTTTTTAATCGAAGGTCATACACAAAAACGGCACCGCGAGGGGTGCAACAAACCAACAGTCTGAACTAAGATAATCCAAACCGTGGCCCTTACGGTGCCGTTTCTGGTTTAGATTATCTAAATACAGTTGTAAAAATTACTCAGTTCAGAAAGGAGCTGTTGGTTTATTGCTCTTTTATTATAACACGCTCAAGTTTTATTTGGCAAGGGTTTTTGATAAAGTTTTTTGGAGATTTTGCCAATCGCGGTGTGAAAGGTCGGCGGGGCGGGCATCGGGAGAGAGATTTGCCCTAATTAGGGCCTCACGCGCCTCAGGCTTGCTGAGACGGTAGGAGGCGCTAAGGCCAGCGGAAAGTTTCTTGCGGGGCTGAGAGAAGCCGATTTTGGCGAATGCGAGGGTTTTATCGTCAATAACAGGGGCGTGAGGAGTGAGAATAATCACCTGGCTATCAACCTTGGGAGGTGGAGTAAATTCGGTGCGAGGAATAATATCTCCTAGCGTAACAGAGGCGAAATTTTGAACGAACAGAGAAAGATAGGTGTGCTTCCCCGCTGGGGCAGAAATGCGCTCGGCGACCTCTTTTTGGATGAGAAGGACGATTTTGGCAGGAGGGTGCTCGGCGGTGAGGAGTTTGGTGATAATCGGAGAGGTGATGTAATAAGGAATGTTGCCAACGGCGACATAGGGCTCTTTAATATTGTCGAGGTCAAAATCGAGAAAATCGCCATTGATAACCTCGAGATTGGTGCCGGGAAAAGATTTGGGTAGATTCTCGGCAAGACGCTCGTCATACTCAACTGCGATGACCTTATCAAAACGCTTTAAAAGTGATGAAGTTAGAGTACCTAGCCCCGGTCCTATCTCGAGAACAAAAGAAGTTTCTGTTGTTCTTGCTGAATCGGCGATGTAGTCCAGAATCACGCGGTTTTTTAACCAGTGCTGACCGAGAGATTTGTTGTTTTTCATTTTAGTACCAGTGGTGCGAGAGCCAGAAACTGTAAGCGCCTTGCCAGCCACCGTAGCGGCTCACATAGCCAGCCATCCAGCGAATCTGGGTAACTGGGTTGGTCTGCCAGTCGGCGCCGGCGGAGGCCATCTTGCTACCAGGGAGAGCTTGCGGAATGCCATAAGCACCAGAAGGGTTAGCAGCGTCGGTACGACAACCAGACTCGTGATAAATCAAGAACAGGGCGGCACTGAGATCAGACTCAGAGACACCGGCTTGACGCGCCCAGTTGGCGCACTCGGCTTGCTCGGGCGAAATAGCGGTGTTAGTGGTGGTAGGGGTGTTAGAAGTGTTCTTGGTGCCCTGGGTGGTGATGCGCTTTACTGGTTCCTTAGTGACGGACTCAGAAATCAGCTCGCGCGACACCTCGACGCCATCAATGAAATTGACCTTGTATTGTAAAACTTTGACGCCATCCTCACCGACTTGGGTGACTTTGGACTCACCGGCGTTCATCTCGGGATCAGAGGCTAGCTCTTCATCAAACGGGATGGCTTCTTCAACGGTGATGGTGCGACCACCGTTGCGGTTGACCTTGTAAGTGGCGGTAGAACCGGCTTCAAGGAAATTATCGCCGACAACAGTGTCAATGGTGTCGCCATCGTAAATATCAATACCAGCGTCAGAGGCGACGGTGGCTGGATCATAAGAAGCAGTCATGACATATTTGCTGGTGGTACCAACAGTGACCACCGCGGGATGAGCGCGATAGATATTGATATAAAAATTGTCAGAATTAATGGTGGTATCGGGGCTAGGCTCAACCTTGTCAACCTCAGAGATAGAGATACCAGCGCGCTCCAAAACCTCGGCGACGGTGCCGGCATCGGTCTTGACGGATAATTTCTCGGAATTGTCAAAAATCATCACATGGTGGTCGTCAGAATAGATAGCGCCACCTTCTTCTTCGGCAAAAGTATTTGGGGTGGTGGTACTAAAAGAAAACAAAAACACGCTCGCGACCACGAGGGCGAAGCCTGTAAAAATAGAGGTGATATGGTTCTTAGGTAAGTTCATATCTGCTTTTAATTATAGCAAATTTGACAGAAAAAATCAATAGCGTGAACGAAATATGGGTAATTTGTAACAGGGGTAGGCGAAATGTTTAACAGAGGTCATTCAAAAACCGGTAAATCAGGTGGAAAGGGGTCATTAAAATTATCAAAACGCTCAAAATCGTCATCAAAATCATCCTTGTTAACAGGGGTATGGCTATTATTTAACCCCAGTTCATTCAAAAAGCGCGAAGGCAGATTATACTGACGGCCACCGAAGGAAAAGCGCGAATTGGCGTAGGTCATAAAGAGGTCTTCCATGGCGCGAGTCATACCGACATAGGCAAGACGGCGTTCCTCCTCAATATTGCCCTCTTCCTCGGCGCGACTACTGGGAAACAGCCCCTCTTCAAGCCCGACGATAAAGACCACCGGAAATTCAAGGCCCTTGGCCGAGTGGAGGGTCATCAGGGTGACAGTGTCAGGGCCGGTGGCCTCGTCGGCGCTAGACATCAGGGAGGCATCGGCGAGAAAATCTTCAAGACTGGCATAGACAGAGGCGTTGTCAATCAATACCGCGAGGTTGTGAATGCGGTCACGACTCTCATCAGTGCCGTCGTCAAGGAGCTTGTCAAATTCAAAATAGGTGATAATCTCTTCAATCAGCGGGCTGGGCGAACTACTGGGGTCGTGACTATCAAGAAAATCAGCTAACTTAGCAAGGGCGGCGCGAGCCTTGGGAACGAGAATTGAGAGGAGCTCTAAATCGCCGAGCTGAGTATCGGGGTTATCGCGGAGAAAATTCAAGATTTTTTCAAGACTGGTAGCGCCGATACCCGAAAGCACATTTTTGACCACCCGTTCCAAGCTGACGCGGTCGCTGGGATTGATAATTAATTTCAAAATCGCCAGCACATCTTTGACTTCTTTACGGTCGTAAAAGCGCACGCCACCGATGATTTTATAGGGAATCTGCTTGATGAGGAAAGTTTTTTCAAAGGCGTAAGATTGGGCGTTAGTGCGATAGAGGATGGCAAAATCAGAGAACTTGTGGTTACTGCTCATTTTAAGAATGGTATTAGCGACAAATTCAGCCTCGTGGGATTCATCCATCAAGGCTTGGACTTGGACAGGATTGCCAATGCCGGCCTCGGTAAAGAGGGCTTTGTCGGTGCGCTGAGTGTTGTGCTTGATGATTTTTTGCGAAGCTTCAAGAATATTCTTAGTATTGCGGTAATTTTGCTCTAGTTTAATCACTTTAGCGCCGGGAAAATCTTTTTCAAAATTGAGAATATTGGTGAAATCGGCACCGCGCCAGGAATAGATTGATTGCCAGTCGTCACCGACCACGCAGATATTGCGCTGTTGATTTACTAAGGCCTTGATGAGGCGGTATTGGATAGCATTCGTGTCCTGATATTCGTCAATCAAAATATGCTGAAATTTCTGTTGCCATTTGGCGCGAATATTCGCGTGGTGATATAAAACTTGAACGGTCTTGAGAAGCAAATCGTCAAAATCAAGAGCGCTAGTCAAGGACTTGGCGCGCTCGTATTCCTCGTAAATGCGGGCGGTCTCCAGGTAATTAGCGCGGTGCTTAACCGATTCGGCATAATCAGCGGGCGTCTGGCCGTTGGATTTACATTTACTGATAACATTGAGAACGAGTTTAGGCTTAAAAGATTTGCGGTCAATATCTAAATCCTTGGCAATGCGCTTGATAAGGGTGAGCTGATCATCGGTGTCGTAGATGATAAAATTACGGTCAAGGTGAGCCGATTCACACTCAATGCGGAGGAATTTGACACAAAAACTGTGAAAAGTACCCATATAGGGCATGAAACTGCGCGGTGGCTCGGGGTTGACAAAATTATCAGAATCGGTGTCGGTGGGGGTAATCGGGAAAATATCCTGGCAGAGGTGCCAGAGGCGCTCGCGCATCTCACCAGCGGCTTTGTTGGTGAAGGTGACGGCGAGAATTTCGTGGGGGGCGACACCATGAGCGATGAGGTTGGCGATGCGGTGAGTGAGAGTCTTGGTTTTGCCGGAACCAGCGCCAGCCAAAATCAACAGCGGACCAGAAAGCGTCTTAACCGCTTCTTTCTGTTCAGGATTGAGTTCCGCGAAAATCTGCTCCATTTAGATGCCTGACAGGGGTGAAATATCGGCACCGAGGTGGTTGAGGCGGGCGGCGAAATTTTGGTAGCCGCGACTGATGGAATAGGTGTTACGCAGAATTGAGGTGCCAGGGGCAGCGAGCATCGCTATGAGTACCACCACTGCGGGACGGAGCGCGGGAGGTGAGACCATCTCGGCCGGGCGCCAGTTGGTCGGGCCCTCAACATAGACGCGGTGGGCGTCTAGTAGTTCAACCTTGGCGTTGAGACGAGAGAGCTCGGTAATATAAATAGCGCGATTTTCAAATACCCAGTCGTGAATCAAGGTGTCACCATCGGCGACCGCGGCGATAACCGAGAAAAACGGCAAATTGTCAATATTGAGCCCGGGAAATGGCATGGGGTGAATCTTGTCGGCAGGAGCGTGGAGTGGGGCTTTTTTAATCTTTAAATCAACTAGGCGAGTGCGGCCATTGTTAGAGAAATACTCAGGGGTGCGGATAATTTTGGCGCCCATGTCTTTAAGGACTTCAAGTTCAATTTCTAAGAACTCAATCGGGGCGCGCTTGATGGTAATTTCAGAGTTGGTGAGGAGGCCAGCGGCGATAAAGGACATGGTTTCAATCGGGTCTTCGGAAGGCGAATATTCAACATCTTCGTCAATAATCTCGCGACCGCGAACGGTGAGAGTGGTGGTACCAATACCATCAATTTTGACACCGAGCTTTTGCAAAAAGAAACAAACATCCTGCACCATGTAGTTGGGTGAGGCGCCGATAATGGTGGTTTCACCGGGGAAAAGAGCGGCGGCCATCAGGGTGTTCTCGGTGACGGTGTCGCCACGCTCGATCAAGACTATGCGCTTGTCCTCAGAACTATGGAGGGCTTTGGTGTCAACGGTAGCCTCGTAAAAGCCACTGTTGCTAGTAGCATCAACTTTGAGCCCGAAAGCACTGAGAGCTTTGAGGTGTGGCTCAACGGTGCGGGTACCAAGCGAACAACCACCGGCATAAGGCAGGGTAAATTTATCAAATTTGTGAAGTAAGGGGCCGAGGAACATGATGATGGAGCGGGTTTTGCGGGCGGCTTCCAAATCCATGTCTTCTAGTTTTAATTCGCGGGGTGATATAATCTCAAGGTCTTTACGACGGTTAATCCAGCGACATTTGACGCCGATGGACTCCAAGACTTCAATAATACGAAAAACTTCTTCAATGCGGGCGATACGGCGCAGTACCGTCTTGCCGTCGTTTAGGAGAGCGGCGCAAAGCAGGCCGACGGCGGCGTTTTTGCTGGTATTAATATGGATATCACCGTGCAGTTCCTTGCCGCCGCGGATGCGGTAGCCCTGCGAAATTGAATCATTGACTGAGAGAATCTGGCCGCCAAGTTCGTTGGAAAGTTTGCTAATCATCTCAAGGGAGATGTTTTGATTACCCTTTTCAATACGATGAATCGCGGACTGAGACGAACCGACCGCTTCGGCGAGGTCACTCTGAGTCCAACCCTTTTCAAGGCGCATGCGCTCAATGACGGCGCCGATTTCTTGTTTGTAAGTAGGTTTCTTGGGTTTTGCCATAATGATAATTCTCCTTATTGTTTAGAGCCACAGACTACATTGTTGGCGTGGAGCCAGCCTTCAACCGAGCCGCCGTCGAGTTCTTCGCCATCGGTGATAGCGACTCGCATAGTGCCGCCATTTTTAATGTAAGTATTGATAGGATCGGTAATCATGTATTCTTGATCTTCGGGGCCAAAATCGTTTTCCTCGACGTATTTGATAATTTCTTGCTGCAGAGCTGGCGAAAGGATGTACTTAGCAACGCTAATAATATCGGATGGAGCATCTTCTGGGCTAGGTTTTTCTACAACATCAACCAATTTGCCATCTTCAATAGCTAAGACACCGTATTTGGAGACTTCCTTTTGGTCGATTTTGACGCCGAGGATGACGGAATCGGTGGGCGACTGAATGGCCTTTGTGATAGTCTGGGCGGCGGATTCGCCATCTGGGTTCCAGATGAAATCATCGCCCATAAAAACAAGCACTGGCTCGTCGATATTATATTCTTCGACCACCATGGCGATGGGAACAGCGGTGCCGTATTTGCCGGCAGGGTCTTGGGTAGTGTAGTGAATAGTGACGCCATCAGGGAGAGTCTGGGCGAGAGCGAGGCGGTCGGTTTTGCCACGATCTACTAAGTATTGGTTGAGCGCGAGATTTTCGCTATAGAACCCTTGCACCTGGCAAGGCTCAACATTTGATATCACCATGTAAATATCAGTGACACCAGCTTTAATTAACTCTTGGACTGAATAATCTACGAGGGGGCGGTTCCCGACAGGGAGCATAGATTTTTCAATAACCTTGGTAATCGGTAGCCTGCGTGTGCCCCAACCAGCTACCGGAATAATAGCTTTCGTAATCATACCGACATTATATCACAGCGCGAATATTTTGCAAGTAGAAAATGATAAAATTGGCTAAAAAATTAACGGTTTTTGCCAAATGGCGAGGGGTTGTTCGTCAAGCAAAGTGGCGATAGTAGCGGCGATATTAGCAAGGCCAGGGTTGCTGATATCCGCTATCTGGTACTTGGCACGATTCTCGGTGTTGTCATAAAAGATACAGGGGACGGGGTTAGTAGAGTGGGAAGTCTGGAGGCGGCCATCAGGGGAGATGAGCTGTTCGGCATTACCATGGTCGGCGGTGATAATCATCATGCCTTTCATGGCATCAACGGCGGCGGCAAGGCGTTGAAGTTGGAGATCGATGGCTTCAAGCGCAACGATAGTAGGTTGCATTTTGGCGGTGTGGCCAATCATATCACCACCCGGGTAATTGATGCGGATGAATTTGTGGGTTTTGAGGTGCTGGAGGACAGCGTCGGTAATCTCGGCAGATTTCATCCAGGGGCGATAATCAAAGGGGTATTTGTCGGAAGGAATCTCAATAAACTCTTCGCGTGAGTGACGCATATAGCTGTTGCCGTTGAAATAGTAGGTGATGTGGCCAAACTTAACCGTCTCGGAAACGGCAAGGCTGGGGATGTTTTTGCTACCAATGAAGTCACTGAGGGTGTTGTTGATATGGAGGGGTGGTACGAGTTGATTCTTAGGCAGATGCGAATCGGTGTCATACTCAGTCATGCCAACAAAGAAAACATCAGGGCGAGGGCCGCGGTCAAAAGCGGTGAAATCGTCTTCGGTGAAGGCGCGGGTAATCTCAATGGCGCGATCGGCGCGAAAATCAAAGTAAATCATAGTGTCGCCATCTTGAATGGTGCCAATGGGGTGATGCTCGGCGTCGTCAATCACAAAGGCGGGAATGTTTTGATCTTGAATGTTCGGATTCTTGCGACGGAAATAGTCAATAGCTTCGTTGGCGGAGGAAAAATGATAGGTAGCTTTGCCATGGACCATCATATCCCAACCGATTTTGACCATGTTCCAGTTGCTTTCGTAGCGGTCGGCGGTGGCAAACATACGACCAGCGCCAGTGGCGATTTTGAAATCGGCGCCTTCAAACTGGGTGAAAAAGTTTTCAAGTGCATCAATATACTTAGGCTCAGATTGGGGAGCGACATCGCGACCGTCAAACAGAGCATGGACGCGAATCTTGCGAACACCGGCTTCGTAAGCCTTACGAATCATAGCTTCAAGCTGACGGATGTCGCTATGAACGCCACCATCCGAGAGGATGCCGGCAAAATGCAGAGTGGCCTGAGGGTTCTTAGTGAAGCGGTCGACGACATTGTACCAAACGCCAGACTGCCACATAGTGCCATCATCAATGGCGGCCTGAATGCGAGCGCCAGCCTGTTTGAAAATTTGGCCACTACCAATGACATTGTGACCGATTTCGGAATTGCCCATCTGCCCGGGAGCGACGCCAACGGCCAAGCCAGAGGCTTGGAGAGCGACGCTAGGATACTTAGTAGCGACATAATCAAGAAACGAAGTGCGGGCATAGTATACAGCATTACCGGCTTGGTTGGGACTGAGGCCCACGCCATCCATAATTACAAGTACAATTGGTCCTTCGTAGTTAAATTTGCCCATAGTTTAATTATAGCATAAGTATTTTGGTTGTGTGAGTTGATTTTAGAGATTTTTGATGATGGTGCCAGTTTTGCCTTCTAGGGCCTTTTCAAGTTTGGCAAAATTAGTGATGATGCCAATACGGTTTTTGCCGGATTTGGCAAAATTGGTAGCGCCCTGCATCTTGGGGAGCATGGAGCCGGCAGCAAAATAGCCCTGTTTGATATATTCTTCGGCGGTCTTGGGGCTGAGGAGGCCGAGAGCGGTCTGGTTGGGCTGACCAAAGTTGATATAAGCATTGGGTACGGCGGTAAGAGAGATAAAGATGTCGGCATTGGTGAGTTCGGCGAGTTTTTCGGAGGCAAAATCCTTATCAATGACGGCATCAATGCCTTTGAGACGCTTGAGAGTCTTAGTGCGGTAAACCGGGATGCCGCCACCGCCAGCAGCGATGACAATGATGCCAGATTTGACCAAGTTGATGATTTGGTTAGTTTCAATAATATCTTGAGGTAAGGGCGAAGGCACCACACGGCGCCAACCACGACCGGCGTCTTCTTTGACCGTCCAGCCTTTGAGGCGAGCCAAGCGCTTGGCGGTTTTTTCGTTGTAAAATTGGCCAATAGGTTTGGTGGGATCATCAAAAGCGGGGTCGTTTTTGTCAACCACGATTTGCGTGACAATGGTAGCGGTCTTTTTGTTGATTCCCTGTTTGATAAAGGCGTTGTCAATAGCCTGAGTGAGCCAATAACCGATTTGACCCTGACTCATAGCGACCGCGGTTTCAAGGGGCATGGCGGGGGCTTGAGTGGACTGGCCTTTTTCTTCGTGAAGCATAATGTTGCCAATCTGCGGACCATTGCCGTGAGTGATAATGATGTCGTATTTTTTAGCGAGCTTGGCGATGGTGTCGCCAACTTTGCTAGCAACGGCTTTTTGTTCTTCGGCGGTGACTTCGCCGTTTTTTTGTAAGGCGTTGCCGCCAAGGGCTAAGACAATGAGCTTTTTCATACTATAATTATAACATAACAGGAATGAAAGAAAAGACACCTTTCGTTCGTGACTTGAACTAGAAAAATGCTCCCCTACGGGGTGGCATTTTTCTAGTTCAAATCTGACTTAACAAATACTCACGAAAGGTGTCTTTTCTTTCATCTATGGTATAATTAAGATAAGCCCGCTTGGCGGAATTGGTAGACGCGCTAGCTTCAGGTGCTAGTGGTAGCAATACTGTGAGAGTTCGAGTCTCTCAGCGGGCACCAACGTTTTGTTTGTAGAATAATTTTAATAAATTGACTTTGAGGTCTTGATCTTGAATTGGCTTGAGAGTATCGTCTGCCATAACTTCTGTAAAAAGTACTTCTAGAGGTTCAGCAGTAGTAGCAAGGCTTAAGTAAGTACGGTCTTGATATTTTTTACTATCGAGAATAATGTAACTCTTGCCATTGGCAAATTTGACAATGCCATTGATTTCATATTTACTCATGATTTTCTCCTCCATCGTAGAAGACTATATTGTTTTGGCTAAAAGTTTCTTCCTCGCCGCCAGTAAGATGATTGTCTGCATCGACAGCTTTATCAATTATGTCTTCGTAATCTACCCAACCAGCACTGGATTCGCCATGACCAACGTGAATTTTGGTACCTTGTTCAAGTTTTTCCACTGGTACACCAGTGCGCTTAGAAACTTTTTCGAGATATTCGCCAAGATTAGTGCCTTCTTCCCAAGTGACATTATCGGTGACAACTTCGTGAGTATCTGGATCGAGGATGGAGAAGCCTTGGATAGTATAATCTTGGTCTGGTAAGGCTTCGCTGCCGATAGTACCGATATTGTTGGCGCCATCGTATTGGTAGTCGCTGGATTCGTGAACTTTAACACCATCTGGAATTTCGTAAATATCGCCAATATCGACTCCTTGAAATTTGCGAGCTTCTTCAGTCTTGCGAATACTTTTCGTAGTATCTTCTACCGTACGATCGGTAGTGGGGGTTGTGATTTCGTTTTTGTTTGCTTCTTCTTGTGCGATATCCTCTATAGTTTGTGAACTGGTGACTTCGTTATTGATGTGCGGATCAAATTTAGAATTTTCAGCTTGCGCGTCACCACTAGTACCTATAATGCTAGCCATCATAATTAGGGTAGCAGCAGTAGTGGCAACGGCGCGTTTAATTTTCTTGGCGCGCTCGCTGATAGCGGATTTCGTGACACCCTGTGCTTCAGGTGAAATATAGACTACAGTCTCAGCAGGTAGCTCATCAGCTTCGGATGTAGCTTCAGGGGTGGCAATCATATAATCTTCGAGGGCTTTTATCGTGGCAGCTTGAGAAAGATATTCTCCGTCAGCAAATTCAATATTCTCGTTGCCAAGCATCAGCACGCCTTTGAGATTTCTTTCTTCAGTACCAGGGAGGCTGACTTCGGCATTACGAGCGTCTTGATTGGTAATATTTTCGTTTTTACTAATAGTGATTGAACTGTGTTCTTGACCAATGTCTGAAGAAATTTCAGAGACGGCCTCGGCGGGAGATACAGGGCGAGGAGGCTGTTGTCTGATGTCTACTAATTGCGCATCGCCTTCATTGTCGGCCAAAGCGTCAGTGATAGTCTGCTCGACATCGGCAGCACTAATATAGGTACTATCGTCTAGATTGTAGCCAGCTTCGTTCTTGCCCAACATAATGGATGAAGAGCGTTTTTCTTGGCCGCCCGCCTTGATGGTGACATTCTTATCTTGACGACCTGGGCCAAAATTATCTCCGGCTTCGGAGAGTTGAAGCTGAGCAGCGTGATCGGGGTCGAATTTAATTTTTGTAAGAGAGTTCCAACTGGTATTGGAATCTGAAGCTTGATTCTCAGAGCTTTGGGCTTCAGCATTAGTGGGTTGTTCTTCATTCATAGTATATTATCATTATAACTATCTTAAGGATAAAACACAAGTAGTTAAATGTTGTGCAATCTACAACAATTTGAGGCTATTCGAGAACGGCTTTGATACGACGGACGCCGGCGGAACTGGACTCCTCTTTTTTAATACGGAAATGGCCGAGTTCGCCGGTGTGGGTAATGTGAGGGCCGCCGCAGACTTCGCGGCTGATGGGGTTTTGCTCGTCGCCGATAGTATATACAGTGAGCTTATCGGGGTATTTATCCCAAAACTCGCCGTGAGCTTTAAGAGTATTTTTAGCATAATCCTTGTCGTATTCGGCTTTAGTAACTGGGAGGTCTTGAGAAATCCATTCGTTGACTTTGGCCTCGACAGCTTGTTTTTCTTCGGGGGTGAGTTTGTGGTCGAGATTAAAATCAAAACGGAGACGCTCGGCGGTGATATTGGAACCTTTTTGGCAAATATTTGGGTCAATGAGTTGCTGGAGGGCGGCGAGCAGGAGGTGGGCGGCGGTGTGGTATTTAATAGTCTGAGCATCGTGATTCTCGAGGCCGCCCTTAAACATGCCTTTTGATGCGGTTTGGCTGCGGGTGCGTTGCTCCTGCAGAGCTTCGTCAAATTCAGCGCGCCAGTTCTGAGACAATTCGATCCCGCGGCGATAGGCTTCCTCGACTGAAAGCTCAAGCGGAAAGCCGTAGGTGTCTTGAAGTTTGAAAATATCATAACCAGTGAGAATAGTGCCGAAAGCTCGAACATTCTTCTTCGGTACGCTCGCGACGCCCGCCGTCGCGGGGTCGCTCGCTGCTTCTCGTCGTGACTGCGAACGCACCTCAGAAGAACGGTTCGAACTTTCGGCATTCTTCAACCTTTTGTCAAGCTCCTTCAACCCTCTATTCAGGGTGCGGCGGAAGACGGATTCTTCTTTTTCAAGAACGGAGAGCGCCTCGGCGCGATGACTGAGGATGCTCTCGGGGAGAGTTTCGTATTCTTTGGCGATAATCGGCAAGGTCTCAGCAAGGAAATCTTGCGAGATACCGAGATCGAGTGCGCGCAAAATAGCACGGCGAATCAGGCGGCGCATAGCGTAGCCCTGTTGCTTGTTGGATGGCGTGAGGCCTTGCGCAGCGAGAAGATAAGCGCCGCGGAGATGGTCGGCGATGACGCGCATCTCGTCGGTGTTAGCTTCGTAAGATTTGCCGGAAATTTGTTCTAGTTTGTCAATAATCGGGCGGATGGAAGAAATCTGAAAAACATCGTAACTATTAATGGCGGCGGCGGCGATGCGCTCGAGGCCACCACCGAAATCAACATTTTTGTGGTCAAGTTCAGAAAAGGTGCCGTCAGAGTTACGGCGGTATTCCATAAAGACTTGGTTGCCGATTTCCATGAAACGAGCGCCATCACTTGCGGGGTGAGCGAGGCCGTATTTGCTGACATCTTGCTTGTCCTCACCAAAATCGTAAAAAACCTCAGAATCGGGCCCGCAAGGATCGCCGATAGGCGTATCGGCGATGCCGCCGCCGCGACTCCACCAGTTTTCTTGGTCGTCATAAAAGAAAATACGTTCGCCTGGTTTGATGCCGCGCTTATTTCCTTGCTCAGCGGTGCCGATTTCGGCGATTTTGGCATCGATGCCGGCTTCTTTGAAGACTTGCTGCCAAATCTTAGCAGATTCGGTATCCTTGGGGATACCGTATTCATCATTACCAATAAAACAGGTGACGTAAATTTTGTGCGGGTCGAGATGAATCTCTTTGGTGAGAAAGGTAAAAAAGTTGCGGATTTGCTCCTCTTTGAAATAGTCGCCGAGTGACCAGTTGCCCAGCATCTCAAAAACGGTGGTGTGGCGAGGATCGCCGACATCCTCGATATCTTGGAGACGGAGACAAGGCTGAGAGTCGGCAAGGCGAGTGCCTTGGTCGTGTTTTTTACCAAGTAAAAAAGGCAAAAGTGGCTGCATGCCGGCACCAGTGAATAATGTCGTAGGATCGTCGGTAAGAACAAGCGGAGCGGGCTGGATGATGGTGTGGCCGTGCTTAACTTGAAAATCTAAGAATTTTTGACGAATCTCATTTGCGTTCATAGGGTAATTATATCATAAAAGTGTTATAAGATGTGGCGGAGACATAAGTCGCTTTTTTTATTGACAAGGTTAGTTTATTTTTATACAATAAAAGCAGGAGGGGGCTAGAAAGCCCTCCCGTGTGTTGTTTTAGTCTAACCTTAGCGGTTAGACTTTTCTTTTGGTTTCTTACCAAAGTTAAGGATTATCAGTCCAATTTGGAACATAATAAATACTCCTTTCTGGTAGTCCTGACCTATCTAGCATCAGCCTTTTTAGTGGACCCCTCACCACCCGCGAACCAGTTTGTTGGTTCGTGATTTTTCGTCCGCTAATCTCCAAAGGTACGCAACACGCGCGCATTGTAACAAAATGGATTACGAAAATCAAGCTTGAGCTCAATACTTTATTGAAAAAATGCCAGCAAAAGAGCAAAAAGGCAACTTTTGTGAGTGACTTGAATGAGAAAAATGCTCCCTTCGGGTGGCATTTTTCTAATTCAAATCTGACTTAACAAATACTCACAAAACCCCATTATTCCGCCTTCCTGGGTCTACACAAAATACTCACAAAAATTGTTAAACTAAATTCTTATTAAGCTCACAAAAGTGACTTTTTTGCTCCTGGGGGATTTAGGCACCAGGAATAAGGCACCTAATAGAGTTGCCGCCGTACTTATCGTCGCTGCTGCGCGGGTACACGCTGCCATTGCTATTCGCGTACAAGCTGTACGCGAAGTAGCTATCGCCGGCAGTAGACGACCACCAGTCGCCGAAGTCGCCCTGGCCGTACAAATCTTCGTAGTAGCCGCCTGAGAACACGAGAGAAACAGGGGCGTTGGTAAAGTTGGTGGTAGT
>JAFRJZ010000021.1 GCA_017431945.1 Candidatus Saccharimonadota bacterium | reverse complement strand
CTGTTAAACTTTTCATAGGAACAATCCTTTCTATAAATTAGTTGTTATTGCTAACTACTATTTTATAGGATTGTTCCTTTTTTGTTTCCTTTCACCTATTCTTACTTTTAATTTATTTCTTAATTCTTTAACTAAGCCGTAAAATAGAGGTAAGAAATTACAAAACGATTATCAAAAAAGGAGGACGGACATAAATGAGTGAAACCATATCGAGTCGAAGTGGCGCTGAAAAATCTGGTGAAAATATAAATGGAGATTATGATAAGTGGAAGAGTCTAGAAAACGAGCCATTTAGCGGTGATGATAGTGCAGAATCAGACGATTATTATATCTTTGATGGCGAGAAATACCGGAATATTGATAAAATTGATATTTCTACAGAACAGGGTAAATATGAATGGCTTGATGCTGTTGTAGAAAATGGCTTGACTCGCGCTGAGACTGATTTAGAAAAAGCTAAAATAAAGGGTTATGAGGATGGAGATGTAGAAATTGATGATGCTAACGCGGGAATTAAATTGAGCAAACGCGAGCAAAAAATTTTAGAGAAAATAGATATAAATGGTGATGGCGGAGTAATCGGCGCTTTGCGACGCGAATACACTGTGTCGGTATTAAAATTGAGCGAATTACAAAAAAATGGAGCGTCTGAGAGTGCCATAAATAGCAAATATGAGTATTTTGATGCGGTTTCAGGGTTACTTACTATATTAGAGGGGGAAATGTCTGACAGAAATGTACTTGACGATAAAAATAGTATTTCTAAAGATGATGAGACGTTGGGAGAAAAAGTAGATATAAGCACAAAAATAAGTGAGATGGAAGGTGACATAGCGAAACGAGAAGCGGCCCTAAAAGTTCTTGAAAGTTATGATCAACGTGATTATGGTGATCAGACTGTAGCGGCTATTGCTAATTTGGAGCAGAGGAAGAAGGATTTTGATTTACTTAGTAGAATGTTGAAAAGGAATGATTATAATCCAGAAATGACAAGTGAATCTGCAAAGAGAATGCTTGATGAGATGACGACAAGTAGAAATAAGGCTTTAGTGGCGATAGATAAAAAAATAGAGAAGGCAGAGAAGGGTTCAGATGATTGGAAGAAATTAAAGGCAGAAAGACGAAAGATTTATAGCCGAGTGCCGGATGAGTCAGCTGAGCGTGTTTTGAAAGATATTTTTAAATTAGAAATATAGATAAGTGATTGTCGGATTGGGCGTCGGGTGCTCGTGAAGCGAGACGAACCAACAAGTTGGTTCGCGCCCAATCTTAAGAAAACCTTTAAATTAAAATAAGAACCTTGGCAGGTTCTATTTTAATTCAATGGCTCCCCGGATTGGACTCGAACCAACAACCTCGAAGTTAACAGCTTCTTGCTCCACCATTGAGCTACCGGGGAATCTGTAAGTATTGTAGCATAAGTTATTGAAAAAATAAAGTAAATTTAGTATAATTGTGATAAGCATAAGGAGAATTCTCATGGCAACTAAAAGTACAAAAGCTAAGAAAAATACAACAACTAGAACAAAAAGTAAGACAACAAAGCCAAAAAAGATTGAGGTGAAAGATGCGACGAAGGTGACAGTAAAAACTCAAACGAAGCCGGTGAAAAATACTACAAAAACAAAGAAGACAGCGTCGGATACGATGGGTAAGAAAATTATCAAGTTAATTATATGTATAGCAGTACCGTTAGCGGTTGGTGGGGCATCGGCGCTACTAACTGGTGATATGATGGCGAGGTTTAACGAGTTTGAGCAACCAATATTATCGCCTCCGGGCTGGTTGTTCCCAATAGCTTGGACGATTTTATACATTTTGATGGGGCTGGCCTCGTTCTTTATTCTACAGTATAAGCCGACTAATAAAGTCGAGAAGAGTGGTAAGGTCGCTTGGCTGGTGATTTATGGCGTACAGCTAGTGTTTAATTTTATGTGGTCAATTTTCTTCTTCGTATGGAATATGTTTAGTTTTGCTTTGTTCTGGCTGCTAGCGATGTGGGTGATGATTCTGGTGCTGGTATTTATGGCGAATCGTCATTCGCAGGCGGCGATGTGGTGTATGTTGCCATATGCGTTGTGGGTGACTTTTGCGGCTTATCTGAACTTGATGATAATGATGCTAAACTGATTTTAGCGACAAAATAGGAGTTTTGTGGTATAATAGAATGAGGTATAATTTTGTTGCTGTTTAAGATAAAAAACAGAGAAAGGAGCAGGATGGCTGAAACGCAGGAAAAAGTGATTCAAATTGCTGGGTCAATTACGGTAGACGAATTGGCCGGGGCTTTGGGTTTGAGTGTAACTGCTCTGATTGGTGAATTATTTAAAAATGGCATCGTGGCAACGATTAACCAGCGCCTGGATTATGAAACTGCTTCTATCATTATTGATGAGTTGGGGATGAAAGATGTACGCTTGGAGCGCAAAAACACTTCAACTCAGACTTCTAATGAGCATAGGGAACTGTCGGAAAAGGCAGTGCCGAGACCACCAGTAGTGGCGGTGATGGGCCATGTAGACCATGGTAAGACGACTTTGTTGGATACTTTACTTGGTAAGAAGACGGTGGAGTCAGAAGCGGGGGGAATCACGCAACACATCTCGGCTTATCAATTAAAGCATAATGATAAATTGATCACATTTTTGGATACGCCAGGGCATGAAGCGTTTGCGGCGATTCGTCAGCACGGGGCTCTGCTAACTGATATTGTGGTGATAGTGGTGGCGGCCGATGATGGCGTGAAACCACAGACGATTGAGGCGATTAAGTTTGCGCAAAGTGCAAATGCAAAAATTATTGTAGCGATAAATAAAATTGACCGCGAGGGAGCTGATATACCGCGAACGATGGCGGATTTGGCGCAAAATGGCTTACAACCAGAAGAATGGGGCGGTGATGTAGTGATGGTGCCAGTGTCGGCGAAGAAAAATGAGAACTTGGATAAGTTGCTCGATATGATTTTATTGACGGCAGATTTGGAAGAATTAAAGGCCGATGAGGATATTCCGTCTGAGGGGCTAGTGATTGAGTCGCATATGGAGGTGGGAAAGGGCTCAGTGGTGAACTTGCTGGTAACGGGGGGTGAATTGAAGGTGGGTGAGTATGTAGTGGCAGGCTCCACCTATGGCAAGGTGCGTACAATGCTGGATTTTCGTGGCAAGCCAAAGGGTAAGGCGACACCTTCTACCCCAGTAATTGTGACTGGGTTTAAGGATTTGCCGAATTTTGGTGATAGATTTATTGAGGTGGCGGATGAAAAAACCGCGCGTAAGATGGCATTGCTCAACGCGCAGTCAGAGGCGGATGCAAGTGCGTCGGCGAATGTGACTTCGTCGGATCTTTTGAGGATGATGAATGTGGCGGATAATTCTAAGGTATTTAATGTAATTATTAAGGGTGATGTGCTGGGTTCGGTGACTTCGGTGGTGGATTCATTGAAATTGATTGATACTAAGGGCGAGATTACCTTGAATATTGTAGCTACTGGTGTAGGTGATATTACTGAGAATGATGTGTATATGGCGGCGGGCGATAATACGGTGATTTATGGTTTTAATGTGACTGTGCCGGTGAATATTGCTAAGATGGCGGCGCGTGACGGGGTGGCGATTCGTACCTTTAAGGTGATTTATGAATTATTGGATGATGCTAAAGCTTCAATGTCTGAACTTTTGGATGCTGAAGTGGTAGAGGAAGATATGGGCGAGATGAAAGTGATGGGGGTGTTTAGGGTAGAGAAGACCGCTTTGATTGCTGGGGGTGAGATGTTGAAAGGTAAGGTGAGTGTAGGGATGCGCGGACGAGTGATTCGCAATAAGAAATACCTCGGTGAAGTGGAGATAGAAAGCGTACAAAAAGAGAAGATTGATGTGAAAGAATTGATAGAAAAAGAAGTCGGTGGGCTTTCGATGAAAACAGATAAGAAGATACAGCTTGAAGTGGGCGATAGAATAAAATTCTTTACTAGAGAAGTCAAAAAACGTACTTTATAGGGGCAAAACTAAAACTAGCTTCTGCTCGGATGACTTGAAACGAAAAAATCTCATACGCTGATAAATGTCAGGAATATAGATTTTTTCGTTTCAAATCTGGACTTAACAAAATCCTCGTAGAAGCTAGTTTTAGTTTTGCCTTTTCCTCAACCCGTTCATAAAAGATTTGGTATCCATGGGGCGGCGAGAGGCTGGCTGGAGGAGGTCGATGGCGATTTTGGCGCCATCTGCGCATTTTATAGAAAGAAGTGGGGTGTCAGTCGGGTTGGCTAGGTGAGCCTCTAAAATGGTACAATTTATGCCTTCTAGGGTATATTTGGGCTTTGGAAAGCCTTGATAAGCGATAATTTGGTGGAGTATGACGGAGGCGGGATGCTTGTCAGGCTCGAGAATGCCGTCTTTTTTGGTGAGTTTTTTGGTAAAGGTGGCTTGGTTGGAATTTTGCTTAACAGGGGTGGGGAGTTGAGTAAAATTTTTATTCAACCACTGGGCGCCCAGAGAGGCGAGAGTGCGATAGAGGTGAGATTTGAGGTCGGAGCGAGTAGGGTCATCTGGGGTGTAGGTGGTTTGATAATAAATGGGGCCAGCGTCCATCTGGGGGGCGAGTTTCATAACAGAGGTACCAAAAGTGGTATCGCCATTTAAAATGGCACTCTCAATAGGAGAAGGACCGCGATAGCGAGGAAGCGAAGAGGGATGAATATTAAGAATGCCTTCGGGCTCAAAAATTTCAAGAATATCAGGGGTGATGATGACACCAAAAGAGGCGAGGACGGCGTGGGCGTGAGGGTGCTTTTGTTTAAGCTTAACTACTTCTGTAAGGTCGCTCTGGTCGTGAGCGTGAAAGATAATTTCACAGTGTTTTTGGAGTTCGTTGAGAGCAGAGTCAGCGAGAGGGCCGTTGCCAAGAAAGATGATTTGGGGCTTAGTCATCGGGGAAGAGTTCCTTGTTGTCTTTGATTTCGGTATCGTAATTCATGGGCTCAATTTTGCCATCATCAAGCATGCGGAAAAAGGCTTTTTTGTCGTTTTTGATGTGATCAATAAAGAGGATGCCGTTGAGGTGGTCAATTTCGTGAAGTAGAGTGCGAGCAAGGTAGCCGGAAGCGCGGAGGCGAACTTCGTGACCGTCTTCGAGCAGGGCTTTAACCTTGGCTTTACTGGGGCGAGGAACTAGGCCATAGATGAAGGGAACAGAGAGGCAACCTTCGTAATCTTTGATGGTTTTGCCCTCGGTATTGGTGACTTCAGGATTAATAAAAGCAGTGAAAGATTGATTATCCTTATTTTCGAGGTCGTCGCGAACGAGAATGATACGCTGATTGATGCCGAGCTGAGGGGCAGCGATAGCAGCGGAAAGTTCGTGCGGGTGTTTGGCTTCCCAGTCGAGAGAGGCCTTTAACATCTTGGCAATAATATCGTGAGTTTCAGGAGTGATTTTTTTGACTTTTTTCGAGGGGGTGCGCAAACGCGGGTCCGGGGTGGTAATTACTTTCATATTCTTAATTATATCACAAATCGTAGGGAGAGATTATGGACCTCGGAATGAATCTTATCGTAATCACTATCGGGAGTATTAGGGTTTTGGCAGAGGAGGGCGACGCGGTGGAGCCAGTCGGCGATAATCTCCATTTCGGCAACGCCGAGGCCGCGTGTGGTGATGGCGGGAGTGCCAAGGCGGACGCCTGAGGGGCGAAAAGCACCGCCTTTATCAGAGGGTAAAGCGTTAGCGTTCAAAGTCAGGCCGACGCGGTCAAGGGCTTCTTCGTAAGTTTTACCGTCGATACCGAAACTAGATTTGATATCGATAAGGATGAGGTGATTGTCGGTGCCGCCACCTTGCAATACGAAGTTACGCTTCAATAGAGCGTCAGCGAGAGCTTTGGCGTTTTTGATGACATTGTGGGCGTAATCGGTAAATTCGGGCTGCAGAGCTTCACCAAAGGCTACGGCCTTGGCGGCGATGATATGCTCTAAAGGACCGCCTTGAGCACCGGGGAAAACGGCACGGTCTATCAGGGTAGGGATATTTTCAAGTGTGTGTTCAGGTTTTTTCAGCGGTGAAGAAACTTTGCCACGACTTATAATCAAGCCACCACGCGGGCCACGTAGAGTCTTATGTGTAGTAGAAGTCATAACGTGAAAGCCATAATCGAGAGGATTAGGATGAGCGCCGCCAGCAATTAAGCCAGCGACGTGAGCCATATCGGCCATCAGTAAGCAACCTGGAATCTTTGCGCCAATTTTAGCTACGCGTTCAAAATCAGGGATTTTCATGAAGGCAGAATAGCCGATAAGAATGATTTTAGGTTTTTCAGCAAGTGCTTTTTCTTCTAATTCGTCGTAATTAATATCACCATCCGCAGTGACACCGTAAGAGATAAAATTGTAAATTTTGGCGGAGCGGGTGACGGGAGCGCCATGGGTGAGGTGACCGCCGGCAGGAAGTGACATGGCGAGGATTTTGTCGCCTGGTTGACACCAAGCATAATAGACGGCTTCATTGGCGTTGGCGCCAGAGTGAGGCTGGACATTGGCGTGGTCGGCATGAAAGAGTCGGCAGGCGCGGTCGATGGCGAGGCGTTCAATCCGGTCAATATTTACCTGACCACCATAGTAGCGATAATTGGGCAGAGTACGCTCGGCGATTTCGGTTTCATTCCACTCGTTAATACCTTCAAAACTAGGGTAACCTTCGGAGTATTTGTTAGTCAAGACTGAACCCATGGCTTGCAGGACAGCACCAGAAACGTAATTTTCGCTTGGGATAAGTTCTAGTCCTTCGCGTTGCCTTTGTTTTTCTTGCTCAATCAACTCAAATACAATATCTTTCATAAAAATATTATAACATTTGTAAAAAGAAAAAATAGAAATTTTTGTTCGTGGACTTGAAATGAAAAAATGTCATATTTGGCAAGCGAAAGTCGCGTCCCAAGGGGCGAACAAAAATATACATTTTTCATTTCAAATCTGGCTTAACAAATACTCACAAAAACTTCTATTTTTCTTAACATACTCAAAAAGTGTTTATTTGCCCTTAGAGTATAGACTTTTTTTGCCATATGAGGTATAATGGATGCGTTTATGAAAGAGCAGATGAATGAAAAATATATCTATGTCAAGGGGGCGAGGCAGAATAATCTCAAAGATATCGATGTAAAAGTGCCACGCGATAAGCTGGTGGTGATAACTGGGTTGTCGGGGAGCGGTAAGTCGAGTTTGGCGTTTGATACGATTTATGCCGAGGGGCAGCGGCGATATGTGGAGAGTTTGTCAAGCTACGCAAGAATGTTCCTCGGGGTGATGGACAAGCCGGATGTGGATAGCATCACGGGGCTAAGCCCGGCGATTAGTATTGATCAGAAGTCTACCTCGCGCAACCCGCGCTCAACCGTAGCGACGGTGACTGAGGTGTATGATTATTTGAGGCTGTTATTTGCACGTGTGGGGGTACCGCATTGTCCGATTTGTCATCGTGAGGTGCACCGCCGAAGCGTAGAGGACATTGTGGATGAAGTAATGAAATTGCCCTTGGGAGCAAAATTGATGCTACTAGCGCCGGTGGTGCAGCAGAAAAAGGGTGAATTTGCACATATCTCGGAGCAATATATAGCTAAGGGATTCTCTCGAGTGAGGATTGATGGTATTATCTATGCGCTAGATGAATTTCCGGAGCTGAATAAGAATGAGCGACACGATATTGAAATAGTAGTAGATAGATTTGTATTGTCACCAGAGTTACATACAAGGATATTTAGTTCAATTGAGCAGGCGCTAGAAATCGGGCAGGGAATTATCAAAATTTTAAAAATTACCGATAGCGTGACCTCAGTAGAGGGGCGAATCAACGAACAAAATAGCGAGACAATTACTTATTCGCAGCGATATGCTTGTGAGTTGCATCCGGATGAGTTGATTCCAGAATTGGAGCCGAGACTATTTAGCTTCAATGCGCCGCAGGGGGCTTGCCCGACCTGTATGGGATTAGGCTCAAGAATGGTGGTAGACCCAGAGCTAGTATTAAATCCAAATTTGACGATTGCCGAGGGGGGAATTCGGCCGTTTAATAGGGTGCAATATGATTCGTGGTGGCTGAGGCGATTGAGCGCGGTGGGCGAAAGGCATGGATTTGATATTCATACACCGATTAAGGATTTGTCGGAAGAGGCAGTACAGAAGATTTTGTATGGTACAGGCGAAGAAAAGTATGAGGTAAAAATTCGTGGTACTGGTAAATTTAAAGAGGGGGCGACTTATGAAAGTATCTATGAAGGCGTAATTCCGACGCTGGAGCGCAGACACTTAGAGACCGATTCGGAATTTATCCGTAAAGACATTGAGCGGTTTATGCGAGTACATGAGTGCCAAACTTGCCATGGGGCGCGATTGAAACCGGCGGTGCTGGCAGTAACGGTGCATGATTTGAATATTGTAGATATGTGTAATTTGGATGTGGATAATACGCTGGAAGTGTTAGAAAAAGATTTGCAATTTACCGATACCGAGAAACAGATAGCGGAGCCGATTATCAAGGAAATTAAGGAACGAGTGAAATTTATGCAAGATGTGGGGCTGGGGTATTTGGAGCTGTCGCGGGCGGCGAATACTTTGAGTGGCGGGGAAGCACAGAGAATACGCCTAGCGACGCAGATAGGCTCAGGCCTGCAGGGGGTACTATATGTACTAGATGAGCCCTCAATTGGTTTACATCAGCGGGATAATGATAAATTGATTGCGACTTTGAAACATTTGCGTGATTTGGGCAATACGGTGTTAGTGGTAGAACATGATGAGGATACAATGATGCAATCAGATTATATTATTGACATTGGCCCCGGGGCGGGGGTAAATGGGGGTAAGTTGATAGCGGCGGGTACACCAGATGAGATAGCTAAGAATAAGGATTCGATTACCGGGCAGTACCTGAGTGGGGCGAAAAAAATTGCTACACCGAAAAAACGCCGTACCGCCAAGAAGGGACAAGAATTGGTAGTGCGCGGAGCGCGCGAGAATAATTTGAAAAATATCGATGCGCATTTTCCGCTGGGGGTGATAACGGCGGTGACTGGGGTGTCTGGTTCTGGTAAATCTACTTTGGTAAATGAGATTTTGGCCAATGAGTTGCTAGCGAGACTACATCATGCCAAGACGGTGTCGGGAGCGCATGATAATATTGAGGGGATTGAAAATATTAATAAAGTGATTGTGATAGATCAGAGCCCGATTGGGCGGACGCCACGGTCTAATCCGGCGACCTATACGGGGGTATTTAATCAAATTCGTGAACTTTTCGCCCGTCAGCCTGAGGCGGAGATGCGCGGATATAAGGCGGGGAGATTCTCGTTTAATGTGAAAGGCGGTAGGTGCGAACATTGTAAGGGTGATGGGGTGAACAAAATTGAGATGCACTTCTTACCGGATGTGTATGTGACCTGTCCGGAATGCCATGGTAAGCGGTATAATCGTGAGGCTTTGGAGATTAAATATAAAGGCAAGACGATTGCGGATGTGCTGGAAATGACGATTGATGAGGCGGTGGAATTTTTCAAAAATATCCCGAGTGTACTACCGAAACTCAAGACGATTCAAGAGGTGGGGTTAGGGTATATTAAACTAGGCCAGCCAGCAACGACTTTTAGTGGCGGGGAAGCGCAAAGGATTAAATTAGCGACAGAGCTAGCTAGGCGCAATACTGGTAAGACTCTGTATATCTTGGATGAGCCGACGACTGGCCTACATACGGATGATGTAAATCGACTACTCGGCATCTTGAATCAGTTAGTGAATGGCGGGAATTCAATTATTATTATTGAACATAATTTGCACGTGATTAAATCGGCGGATTGGATTATTGATATGGGGCCAGAAGGCGGGCAAAAAGGTGGCAAGATAATTGCCGAAGGTACGCCGGAGCAGTTAGCTAAGGCGGGGAAGACCGATACTGGCAAATATCTCAGGCAGGTGGTATAGCTTGATTTGCTTGACTAATTTAGCGAAGTGTGGTATAATAAAGATAGCTTATAGTCAGTGAGCTTATTTCGTGATTGAGAAGGGGGTGTTTCTTATGTACATTAGCAACTTTATGTTTATTCTACTTGTCTTGCTTATCGTGGCAATGATTTTTATCCAAATTTTCTTTGGCTACACTGCCGCGCACCAAAACTATGATGGTACTAAAATCAGAGTCCGCAACCAATGGTGGCTCTACATAACTATCGCCATATTGACAATCTTACTCTTGTATATCATCGAGGCAGGCACAATTCAAGTCTGGGGTGCTGAGGTAATATATTATTTTGACCTCGGTACTGGCGAACAAGACCAATTGCGTTGGATAGTACTTGGCGCCATTTCATCGGCAAGCCTCATAATAATGTTTGGCGTCATGCTAGGCATTGCCAAAATTGCCGAGTATTGCGGTCGCAATAACGTCGTATTACGACGTAGATACACCATAGTCGTTAAAAAAGACAACAAGCACCTTTAAAAAAGCCCCCTTAAGGGGGCTTTTACTTTACTAATTTATAATATATGGACGGCGCAAATCGTACGCTCGCCAGTGGCGCCTGAGCGAGATTTTCCATTTTTACCAAAGCTTTGGTGCCGAATAACTTTTTTAATGTCCCGCTACGGAAATTAGACACCGACAGTACTTTCTCAATCTTAAATCCAGACTTTGCAAAAATCTCCTCAATATATTTTGGGTGATAATTAAAGAAACCATCTTTGCTAATTTCGGTCAAATTCGCTACCGATTTATCAAATGGGTTGATATCAGTCTTTTTAGTCCAGTAACGCACCATGCGGGGCAAAGTCTTCTTGTTTGCCACTTCTATCACTGCCACACCACCAGGCTTTAATACTCGATATAACTCATCCGACACCTTCTGCATATCTTTAAAATGGTGAGTCGCGCGAATCATCATCAGAGCATCAAATTCATTATCCTTAAATGGTAGACTGTAAATATCACCAGCCTTGGTGTGGATTTTATCGCCATATAATTCTTTGGCTTGCTTGAGTTCAGTCTTGGAATAATCAAATACCGTAGATTTCTTGGCGCGGTGGATGTATTCATCTGCTAACCTACCATAACCACCAGCGATATCGACAAAATTTTCCATCTTTACCGGCAAAAGTTTACGAATCGCCATGCGGTCCGCCTGATCTTCGTAAGCGCGGTCGGCATCTTCCCAAAAAATTTTCTTGTAATCATAGCCGTTGTAGTCGCTAATCACTTCTTTCTTAGTTTTCTTTTCAGTCATAGATAAATTATGGCACGAAGCTCCAAAAATTACAACCCTAGCCAGCATTAAAATGTGGGGAAAAGGGGGTTGACGCGGGAGTGATGGTTATGGTAAAATGGGGAGTATAAACAGCAGTCTAACGAGAAAAGGACTATAGATGTTAAAAGTTTTTGAGATGACGAGGGGGATTGGTCGTTCATGGCGAGAAGTGAACTTTGGCGATGCAAAAACGGCACATAAAACAAAAATTTCAGGTGGCGTATCGGCGGGTAAGGTGGTTTTTGCTGGACTAGTGGGATTGGTGGTGCTAGTGGTGGGAATGCTGGTGGTGCCACTATGGTCTGCTAGCAAACCCATTCATGCCGCTTCACCAGTAGAACCCACCATCTCCATTGTTCCTGCCGGTAGTATTACTATGGATATGACACCAGCCGGAGGAACAGCTGGTAGTTTTAGTACTGCTACAGCATCTGTTACCGTAAACTCTACTAATGTTAGTGGTTATACCCTTACTATGAATACTGAAACCACTGATCCAGACTTAAAGAATAGTAAGATAGACTATACTGATCCTACCAAAGCAGACTTAAAGATTACTAACCTTACTGCTTCTACTACTGAATCTAACTTCTCACCTAATAAATGGGGCTATAACGTTAGTAAGAATGGTACTTATATTAAAGGCGCTAGCGGTACCTATATCCCAGTCCCTAACTCTGGTAGCTCTACCGCAGACAAACAAATAGATGCTACTACTGCTGCTGGTAATGGCACTTATACCTTTACTTATGGCGTTAAAGCAAACAATAATTTACCTGCCGGAGCTTATAATAACACTCTTGTCTTTTCTGCTACTGGTAACGCCTTACCCAAATACTCCCTCACTATCAACTTCGCTGGTAGCGGTGTTAGTTCCGTTAAGGTCTGCCTAGTAAGTGGTAACTGCTCTGGTTCTAACCTTGTAGGTACCGTATCAAGCTCTGGTGGTTCTGTTTCTAATCTTACTTATAGTGATGCTTACTATCTCTACCCTGCATTCTCCTCTGGCTACACTCTTGATAAATGGGCTAAAACCAGTGGCCAAGGTACCCTTTCTTCTACCTCTGCCACTAACCCTACCTTTACTATTGGCTTAGGTAATGGTACCGTAACTATCACTGGCAAACAAGCTAAACTCTGGTTCCAAAACGCCACCAGCGCTAACTGTGGCCAAACCATGTATGATAACCGCGGTACTGACGCTTATAAGAACGTAGCTTATTCTACCGCCACCATTGGCAGCCTTTGCTGGATGACCCGTAATCTAGACCTTCCCGGCGGCACCAAACTCTCCCACGCCGACACTAACGTTCCCGAAGGCTACTCTACTACCACCGCTGGCTTTACCAATGGCGACACCCTCCCGGCTTCCTCAACTTCTG
>JAFRJZ010000020.1 GCA_017431945.1 Candidatus Saccharimonadota bacterium | reverse complement strand
TCCAGTAGCACCCCAGTAAACTACGATATCTGTCCGAGCGGCTGGCGCCTACCTACTTCAGCCGAACTCACAACCCTTAAAAACTCTTACTCCACCGGTACCGCTTTAACTGGCTCTCCATTCCTTGGCGTTTACGCCGGCCTCTACAACTATAGCCAGTTCAACCTTGGTGGCTCCGTCGGCCTCTACTGGTCGTCTACCGCCAGCAATAGTAGCAACGCGTACAGCCTGTACTTCAATAGTAGTAGCGCCGATGTCGACAGCAGCTATAAGAACGTCGGGAACTCCGTCCGCTGCGTAGCGCAGTCCTAGTTCGGCTGTTTCGGGTCTCCCCGTTCTCCGAGAATCCGCTTTTGCCGAAGGCAAAAGCGGACACCAGCGAAAAAGAACCGAAAAAGTAAGAAAGCAATAGAATAAAATGAGAAAAAGTCAAGGAGGAAAGATGGCGACAAAGAAAGATGAAAAAAATAAACCCAGTGATGAACTGACGGCGGGGAAAAGATTGACTCGGAAACAAGTGAAAGAGGGGTTGAATGCGATGCACGAGAGAAGTGTAAACGCGCGCGAAGCGCGCGCCGCGTACACCAAGCGTAAGGCGCACGTAGCGCTGATGGAAGAACTGAATGATGATAAAATCATCGTGTTTGAGTCAATTGACGCGCCGTGGCATAAAATCGGCTGGAAATCGGCGCTAATCTATGCCTATGATGTGGCCGAGCGAGTGTGCCAGAAAAAGGAGTTACCGACGATTCGTAGGGACACCGACCACAATTTGCGTTCGGATGACGGGATAGTGTTTGTGCGAAGCATGGAAAATTTTATCGCCCGAATGGAAAAAGCGGGGATAAAATACGAACATCTGGACGACGGGATTTATGTTTTTCAGCTCGAGAAAAAGTATAATAAGCAGGACATCAAGGGGCTACGCAATATTAAATATAGTACAGGGGATGAACTGTTTGCGATGACGGTACCTAAGAAGGTGTATCCGGAGCTAAGAGGGTTGATAGTGAAGGCAGAGAAAACTGTATTGCCAAAGTGTAAGAAAATGCCAGGGTTTTACCGTGAAATGTTAGGAAGTAAAATGGCAGACTCGATAATGGAGATGAATTATTGCTATTTTGATATGGCAAATGGACGGGGCGATAAGCAAAAGTATTTAATAAAAATCGTAGAAGAGGCAAATGCGGTGTTGGCGATTTTGACATTGATACAAGAGTTGGAAATTTGGAACCCGATAGAAATCGTGGCGTCGGGGAGTGTGATGATAGATATAAAAATGAGCGTAAAAAGAATTGTAAATAGGGCAAAAAACAGAGAAGAAGATGAAGAAGAAGTGGGAAAAACTAAGTGAACTGGCAGACAAAGAGTTTTTAAGAACCTATAAGAATCAATTACTTATCGAACTATATGTTGCTTATTTAGAGGCGCGAGCCAACGGCAAACGGAAAACGATAGACGAGCAAAAATTTGAAACTAACGAGATGGAAAATCTGAAAATTTTATGCGACGTTTTGTACAATAAACAGTATAAACCAGCTAGGGGTGTGGCGCATATTATTCATAATCCGGTGATACGGGAGATTTTTGCGGCGCCGTTTGTGGACCGGGTGATTCACCACTGGATCTACGATAAGATTTATGAATGGTGGGATAGACATTTTATTTATGATGCGTATTCGTGCCGCGTAGGGAAGGGAACGTTGAAAGGGATACAGCGTCTAGACAAGATGATAAGGCGGGCGTCGAAAAATTATACACAGACGGTGTGGGTGGTGAAGATGGATATAAGTGGATATTTTATGAGTATAGACCGGAAACTACTATATGAGAGGGTGATGTGGGGGCTAAATAGGCAATATGAGGGCAAGACTGATACCAAGGAATATGAACTGTTGAAGTATGCGATAAAAGAGGTGATATTTGACGACCCGGTGGATGGGGTGAAGCTGAGAGGTTACCCAAAACATTGGCGAAGGTTGCCGAGAAATAAGAGCTTGCTTAACCAGCCGCCCGGTAAGGGAATAGTAATCGGTAATCTGACTTCACAGCTATTTTCGAACATTTTGTTGGATATGTTAGATAGATATATAAAGTTTGATCTGGGCTATAAATATTATGGGCGCTATGTGGATGATTTTTTTATGGTGCTAAACGAGACGGAGATGAAGAATTTACAGAGAGATATTAAGGCGATCAGGCAGTTTTTGCGCGGGTTGGGACTAAAATTACATCCGAAAAAGATTTATATTCAAAAAATGGAGCGGGGCACGCAGTTTCTCGGTGGAGTGGTGTATCCGGGGCATGTTCAACCGTCTGAGAGAATAAAACGAAATTATCAGAAAGCCTTGCGACAGTTTATGAAAGGAACGGGGACGGTGGAGTCAATGCGGTCGTATATGGGGCACGTGGAGCATTTGGCGCATTATAAGTTTGAACAGAATATTTATAAAGAAGTGGGCTGGAATAAGGTGGATATGTTGACGATCCGGAGCGGAGAGCGGGGAGACCCGAAACAGCCGAACTAGGACTGCGCTACGCAGCGGACGGAGTTCCCGTTGTTCTTATTGTTGTTGTTGACATTGGCGCTACTACTATTGAAGTTCAGGTTGTACGCGTTGTTACTATTGTTGGCGGTAGACGACCAGTAGTTGCCGTTGGAGCCACCATTGTTGAACTGGCTATTGTTGTAGTTGCCGGCGTAAACGCCAAGGAATACAACACGATAGTCAAATGATGCGAATAACCCGGTTATAGTAGAACGGGAATGACAGGACAAACAACCGGTAGATGCGACTTATATCTGTGTTCTGTCCCTTGGAACAGAGTAGTAGCCTGGGGCTGTTAGCCTTGACGTCAATCAAGGGCGCATCTGTTCTCCGTGGATCTTAAATAGCACTAGAGATGAGAGCGGAAGCCATACAATCTCGCTATTTTAAACATATCCGTTTTAATTATAGGGTATGGAGGGGGTTTGGGGAAGTTGGGGGGCTTGACATTTTTAATAATGTGTGCTAGTATTAATAATGTAATGACTATTATGAATAGGAAAGGAAATTATTAATGAGCTACACCGTATCGCTAACCAAGAGTGGACAGATAACCTTGCCAAAGACACTGAGGATGTTTCTAGGTGTGGATGGCGCGAAACGAGTAACGCTTGAGCAAAGGGGAAACTCGGTAGTAATTAAGCGTAGACTAAGTGACGAGGAGTTTTTGGCTAAACTGGATAGTGTGGTAGATAAAAAGACACGCTTAAAAGCCAAGCGAGCTGGCAATAAAAGTGCTAGTGAATTAATAGACGAGTATTATGCCAGTGCGAAGGGGCGAGAAGAATTGAAGGAGAAATATAATGCGTGATGCGTTGGATGCGAATTTAATAATTCATTATATTATCGGTGAGCCGGCGGAGCAGAGGCGTCAAGTGCAGGTGCTTTTGAACGAGCCTGGCGTGACGCATTGTATCTTTGATGTGGTGTTTTCGGAGGTGGTGTATGTTTTTGAGAAGTATTATGAGTGGGAGAGAGCGCGAATAGTAGAAGTTTTGGAATTGTTTTTGGAACATTTTGATGAGGTGTTGGAGTATGACAGAGAACTGATGGCGCTAGTTTTGCCATATTATGTAAAGCATAAGGCGTTGTCTTTTAATGATTGCTGTTTGGCGTTTATGGCGGAATTGAAGGATGCGGAGCCGCTATTTACATTTGACAAGAAATTGGCTAATCAGCATGCCTCGGTGAAGGGGTTGTAAAACGCTTGCATTTTAAAGCAGAGTGTGGTATAATGGGAGCAATAGTTATTTTCTTGTATTAAAAATTAAAGGAGAAACATGAATAAAAAAGAAGAAGAGCGTCGCGCTAAGTTGATGAAAATGCGGGAGCAAAGGTTACCCGAAATTAAACGGAAGGCGCTTGAAAAACAGGGAGAGATGCAGAAAAAAGCAGAAAAACAGGCTAAGCAAGCGAAGCAGGCTAAAAATGCTAAGAATGCAAAATCAGCAAACGCCAAGCGCAAGGTAGCCTTGCCAGTGAGTGCGCGTAAGGGGGAGATGGTGCATCACCAGCGGATGTTGAGTCAGGATGTAAATGCGCAGGCGACTCAGCATATCATAGGGGTGCCGGTGAACAAGTCGCGCTATAACGGTTATGATGGCCGGCAGGTGACGCAGGGACAGCTGAAATCGGCGCGCCCTGACCCGGAGTCAGTGCGAATCATCCCGATAGGTGGCTTGGGCGAGACGGGCATTGGTAAAAATATGACGGTGATTGAATATAAATCAGAGATGATTGTAGTAGATATGGGTACGCTATTTGCAAACGATGATTACCCGGGGGTGAATTATATGATTCCGGATATTAAATATATCCAGGATAATAAAGATAAGGTGAAGGCAATCTGTTTTACTCATGCACACCTAGACCATATAGGTGCCTGTAAACATTTGCTACCGGAATTTGGTCCGTTGGTGCCGATATATGGCACGGCGTTTACGATTGGTATGATCAAGAAACAGATGTCTGAGCTGGATGAAGAACCGGATATGAATTATCAGGTGGTGAACCCGCTGAAAAACGAGGTGATTAAAGTGTCTGAGCATTTGTCGGTGGAATTTATTCATACTTTGCACTCAATTCCAGGGAATACAGCGATTGTGGTAAGGACGCCAAATGGGGTGATATATTTGTCGGGCGACTGGCGTCACGAGGATAATCCGATGGATACACCAGCGGATTTGAAGCGAATAGATGAAATTGTGAAAAATGAGGGAATTACCTTGATGCTAAATGAGGCGACTAATATTGACTCGCCAGGGAAGCACCCGCATTCAGAGCATGATGTGGGCGATAACCTGGGGCGGATTATGGATCATTATGCCAATGGGCGGGTGATAGTGTCATGTTTTTCATCGCAGATTAAGCGTATTGAATTGGTATTAAACGAGGCGGCGGAACGGGGGCGCAAGGTAGCGTTCTCCGGCTTTTCGATGATTAATAACCTAGAAGTGGCTTTGAAAGCGCACGAAATCAAGGTGCCCAAAGACACCATCATGAAGATGGAGGATATTATTAAGCTACCAGACAACCGAGTAACGATAGTGTGTACTGGGTCGCAGGGCGAGCTAAATGCGGTGCTGAACCGAATGGTGACGGGCGCGCACAAGTTCATCAAGATTAAGCCGAGTGATGTGATAGTGTTTTCGTCCAACCCGATCCCAGGCAATGAGCCACATGTGGTGTCAACGGTGGATGGATTGCTACGCGAGGGGGCGGGGGTGATTCAAAATGGTAAGACACACCTAACCAATATCGGGCCGTTACATCTGTCGGGACATGCTTATTATGAAGATCATGTGGAGTTTTTGGAACGCACTAGACCTTTGAATTATATGCCGTATCATGGTCAATTCTTTATGCTAGAACATAGCGCCGAGATGGCGGAAAATGTGGTGGGGATACCGCGCGACCGGATATTGGTATCAGACGACGGTGATGTGATAGAACTGACACCCGACAAGCGGATACGCAAGTGTGGCCGGGTGCCGGTAGGGAACAAACTGTACGATGATGCCGAGCAACCGGTATATGAGGCGGTGGTAAAAGACCGAATTCACATATCGCGCGAGGGGATATTTGTGTTGGTGCTGACGATTTCAAAGAAAACGGGGCATTTGGTAAAAACGCCAGATATCGTATCGCGAGCGTTTATTTACCTGGATAATTCGGAGGAATTGATTGGTAAAATTCGTCACTATCTGCGAGCGAAGGTTGACAAGGGCCGAAACGAGGATGCCAAGAAATTGAAAGAAGAAATTAAAGAAGATGTAACACATATTTTGTTTGATGCGACAGGGCATACACCGATAGTGATTCCGGTAATCAACAAAGTTTAAAAAAGCCTGAAAAAGACGCATTAGCACTCTTGCATTTGGAGTGCTAATGGTGTATAATAGGGGTATGAATGAAGATTTTAACAATTTAATGAATATGCTATCAGAGGATGCGCGATTCGCGCTCCAGAAGGCAGACTTTTTTAGTAAACGCTATAATAGGGGGTATGTGAGTACCGAACACCTACTAATGGGGATTATTGCTCAAGATATGTCGCTAGGGGCGACTTTGTTGCGCGAGGAAGGGGTGACCGAGGAAGATGTAGAGAAGGCGCTGGGAGTAGAGGCCGCGGATGTGCCAGAGGGTGATATGATGGCGATGATGTCGCTATCAGAGGCGGTGGTGTTGACACTGAGAATGGCGATGATGACGGCGAAGGATTATAACTGTGATACGATTGGGACGGAACATATATTATATGCGCTGGTGGCGCAGCCAAACTCGCGAGCGGCGAAAGTGCTGGTGGAGTTAAAAGTGGACCTAAGCGCGTTTACGGTGAAAATTGAAAAAGCGATTGAAAAACAGGCATCGCAGAGCGAAATACGAGCCAAAAAGGCTGAATTTAGTAAGAAAAGTAACCTCAAATGGCTGAACCGTTACGCTGAAGACCTAACTGAATTGGCGAAAAAAGATAAGTTAGATACAGTGATTGGGCGGGACGCCGAAATTGAACGAGTGATAACGGTGCTAAGTCGGCGCACTAAGTCAAACCCAGTGCTGATAGGTGAAGCGGGGGTGGGTAAGACGGCCATTGTGGAGGGTCTGGCAGAGCGAATCGCGAAATCAAAGGTGCCGAGCGCTTTGATAGGTAAGCGAATTTTTCAGGTAGATTTGTCAGATGTGGTGGCAGGTACAAAATTCCGTGGGGAGTTTGAGGAGCGTATCAAAGGATTGGTAGATGATGCGGTGAGTGATGATTCAGTGATTTTGTTTATTGATGAGTTGCATTTGCTGTCGGGAGCGGGGAGTGGTAGCGATGGCGCGATGGATGCAGCGAATATTTTGAAGCCGGCCTTGGCGCGCGGGCAACTGTGCCTAATTGGTGCGACTACGCTAGATGAATACCGCAAATATATTGAAAAGGATAAAGCATTGTCTAGGCGTTTCCAGACGGTAATGGTAGAAGAGCCATCAGCGGTGGTAACTTTTAAGATATTGAAGGGAATCAAGAAACATTACGAAAAGCACCATGGCGTGAAAATTCCAGATGAGATACTAGAAACTGCGGTGGTGATGAGTAAGCGTTATATCAATGACCGCTATATGCCGGACAAGGTGATAGATGTAATAGATGAAGCGGCGGCGATTGCCAAGGTAGCCGAGGATAAAAAAGGTGGTGGTAAGTATAAGAAACTAAAAATAGAGCAAGCGTCGCTAGAAGAAAAAATTGAACAGTCGGCCGAGGCCGAAGATTACGAAAAGGCGGCGCTATATAAGACACAATTGGCAAAATTGGAAAAAACGATACACGAGTTAGAGAAAAATGGCATCGGCAAGAATCAGCCGGTGCTGACTGAGGAACACCTAGCCAAGGCGATTTCGCTGAAAACTGGTATCCCGGTGTCGAAAGTGCATGGTTCGGAATTGAAATTATTATCAAAATTAGAGGAGCATTTGAAAAAATCGGTAATCGGGCAAGATGAAGCGATTGGTAAAGTGGCCAAGGCGATTCGTCGGGGTAGGAGTGGGATTGCTGACCCGAAACGGCCGATTGGTAGCTTTCTGTTCATGGGGCCGACGGGCGTAGGTAAGACCGAGCTGGCGCGGGTGATTGCCAGGGAAGTGTTTGGCGGTGAGAATGCTTTGATTAAGATAGATATGTCGGAATTTGGTGAGAAACATAATGTATCGAGATTAGTAGGCGCACCGGCTGGCTATATAGGTTATGATGATGGTGGTAAATTGACTGAGGCGGTACGTCGTAAACCTTATAGCGTAGTGTTATTTGATGAGATTGAAAAAGCACATCCAGATGTCTTTAATATGCTACTACAAATTCTTGAAGATGGTGTATTGACAGACGGGCAGGGAAATAAGGTGAAATTTAATAATACCATCGTGATATTGACTTCAAACCTGGGTTCAAAAGATATGTACAAAGAATCGGAGCTGGGCTTTACGGCGAAAACCGCGAAAGACAAAAAAGCTTTGGCAGCGGAATATGAAGATAATAAAGCGACGGCGATGCGAGAGCTGAAAAAATCAATGCGACCGGAGCTAATTAACCGCCTAGATGCAATATTGGTATTTCACGCTTTGACACGCAAAGATGTGGAGAAAATCTTTGATAATCTGCTAGAAGATTTGAAAAAGCGTTTGGCGCAAAAATCAATCGGCCTAGTGATTACGCCCGAGGTAAAGGCGTGGTTGATTAAAAAAGGTTTTGATCCTAAGAATGGAGCCAGGCCGTTGCGTCGGGCGATAGAAGATAACTTGGAGGCACTGCTGTCAGAGGCGATTATCGGTGGCAAAATTGAAGCGGGTGATATAGTGAAAATTAGCCTAATGCGTGATAAACTAAAACTAGGAGTAACGCGTGAATAAGAAAACTTTAATTGGCGTATTAGTGATAGCGGTGCTAGCGATGTTGGGGGTGTGGCTGGCGAATTCGCAGGGGGTGCGAGATTATCTGCTGGCGATGGGCTATGAGCCGTCGGGTGAAGTGGCGGAGATTGAGAAGAATTTGGATTTGACCGATACGGCAAAGGGGGTATTTAACGCTTCGCGACCTGAGCTGGAAGGTCGGGATGATTTTAACTATTATTGTAGTAGTCATGACGATAAGGTGTCGGTGCTGGGATGCTACGCTGGAGGCAAGATATATTTATATGATATAGAAGCGAGTGAGTTAAATGGAGTGAAGGAATCAACGCTGGCTCACGAATTGTTACACGCAGTGTGGGCGAGACTGAGCGAGGCGGAAAAGACAGACCTTAGCGGACCATTGATGAAATTATATAACGAAAATGCAGACCTCAGCAAGGATTTAGAGATTTATGACGAGAAAAACCGACTAGATGAATTGCACTCGCGAGCGGCGACACAGATTGTCGACTTGCCGAATGAACTTGAAACGCACTATGCAAAATATTTCAAAAACCAAGACGCGGTAGTGAAGTATTATCAGCAATATAACAGTAAATTTGAAGCGCTAAATAATGAATTGAAGCGATTGGAAAACGAGATGGCGGGAATTAATGATGAAATTGAACGCAAGACTGATGAATATAAGACTAGATCAGGCGCTTTAAATAAAGAAATAGAAGGGTTTAACGACTGTGCGAATACGGCAGGGTGTTTCTCGGCAAGTGAGTTTTATAGTAAGCGAGCTGAGCTGGTGGCCGAGCAAGAAGCGGTGGCGAGCCTGTATGATGAGATTGACGCATTGGTAAAATCTTACAACGCCAAAGTGGCTGAATACAATAATAATATTCTGCGAACACAAAACTTACAAAATTCAATGAATAGTAATAGCGCACCGCCAGCGGTGTAGAAAGGAAAATATGAAAAATTATTTAGTACCAACTGTTGTAGAAGAAACTAACCGAGGCGAGCGAGCCTACGACATTTATTCGCGATTATTGACTGAAAGAATTATCTTTTTGGGCGAGGATGTAAATCCGCACACAGCTAACTTAGTAATTGCGCAAATGCTATATTTGGCAAATGAAGATCCAAAGAAAGATATTAAATTGTATATTAATTCGCCTGGTGGAAGCGTGTATGATGGCTTGGCGATTATTGATACGATGAACTTTGTGGAGCCAGATGTGCAGACGATAGGAATTGGTTTACAGGCGTCAATGGGGGCGATGCTACTGAGTTGTGGAGCGAAGGGTAAAAGGTTTGTACTGCCGAACTCGCGGATTATGATTCATCAGCCATCAAGTGGTACAGAAGGGAAGATTACCGACCAAGAAATTATGCTCAAAGAAGGGATTTTGTTAAAGAAGCGCCTAGCGGAGATTTTTGCAAAAAATACCGGTAAAGATTTGAAACAAGTGGAAAAAGATATGGACCGTGACAACTGGATGTCGGCAGAGGAAGCGGTGGAATACGGGATTGTAGATAAAATTATAAAGTAATATAATAGAGATATGAAGATACTTTGGACCGACGGTAGCGCGATACCAAACCCTGGTAAGGGAGGCTATGCGGTGCTAGAAAATGGCCAGCCAGTGGCGTTGGGATGTGAAGAAGATTCAACTAATATCCGGATGGAGGGAACGGCGTTAATTAAGGCGATGGAATATGCGGGGGATGAAGGTTGCGAGATACACACCGATTCGGAATTTTGGGTAAAAGTATTGACAGAATGGGCCGAAGGTTGGGAAACGCGCGGTTGGCGCAAGCGTCGGGGTGAAATTGCCAATTTAGATTTAGTGAAAAAAGTATGGGAGCTGTATAATAAATATAATGTAAAGTTAGTGTGGGTGCGAGGACATGTTGGCACCGAGATGAACGAACTCGCAGACGAGTGGGCAAATAAGGCAAGGGAAGGAGCAAAAGTATGAAAAAAGTCATCGTCAAATGCAAGTTAAGAAATCGTGAGGATTTTGAAACTAGGTTGGCAGAGATAGATATGCGGTTTGACAAGACTTATTGGCAACATGACCGCGTGTATCATCCGCGAGGTTATAAAAAAGGACAGAACTATCCGCGTTTAGTGATGCGGACAGAGATGTCGGCGGTGGATAAGCCGGCGCGGTATTTTCTAGTACTGAAACGACATATTGAGGATAGTGGAATTGATATTGTCAACCAAACGGTGGTGAAGGATTATGCTGAGGCTTCGCATATTATACATCAACTAGGATTTACGAAATTTGCCGAAACTAGTAGGCGCAGAATGAAAATAGTAATGGGGCCTGGAGTAGTGATATACCTAGATAAGTTAGAAAATGTGCCGGGGTATTACGCAAAGATGGAAGCGGTGCTAGAAGAAGGAGAAAAAGTGAAAGAAGTGCGGGAAGATTTGGTAAAAACTTTTAAGGTACTAGGGCAGACGAATATCGTTGAAGAACCATATGCGGAGGTGATATAATAAGCGTATGAAAGAAAAAGAAGATTTTGATGTATTCTTGTGGGCCAATGAGGTTGACGAGGTCAAAAACAATGTTTCGGTAGAACTGTTTTTGTTTAATAAAAATTATACACCGTTTAAGGTGAAATATTCCGATAGTCTTACTAGTACCGTCAAGTCAATGTTTATGCAAGAAGCGATTAGTTTCATTATTAAGGAGGCGGACAAGGGTTTGGAGTGTCGTGAATACGAGAAAAGTGATGGTGAGGAAAATGTGATTTATCGTACTCAGCTTAAATCTGTCGGGCGGGCTGAAACTTTGATTACTCTAATTGAGAACGAATATAAGAATATTGATACTTTTAGCGATGATGCCTATGGTTTCAAGAAGATTAAAGGTATTATTGCCAAATTTACCTATCCAGGTGGCGACACCGGTAATAAAACTTTCTATATTGCTAAGGGTATTACTGCGAGTTCAGCGCTCAAAGGTAGTAGTAGTTGGGAGCTCAATGGTGAAAGTTTTGAGCCTTTCTCGGCTGAGGTTGCTATCCGGATGCCCGAAGATAATCAAGTGGCCATCATTGATCACACTGTAATTATCTTTAATCAATCCAAATTTGAAAAACTTTTCCAGTATGATTTTAAGACCCAAGTGATTGCCGACGAAAAAGCTAAGGAACTTACTGAGAAATACAAATTGTCTTTTGCGGAAGGGTTGACCTTGAATTCGTTGTTACAAGACCGTAAACCTTTGCTGAAAAAATTGCAGGCATTAGATATCGCCGACGAAATGTCGCAAGATAAGCTTATCGACTATGCCGACGAAATGCAGCTAGAACTTATGACCGACGAAGATGATTCAATTATTATTATGGACGATAAAGATTTATCAATGTTTGTTAATCTAATTAATGAAGATTACTACATTTCACCGGTCAACGGCAAACGCTATGAGATAAAGTCAAAGAAGCTACTGGCGGAGCCGGATGGGGAACCGCCACGCGGGTAAACTTAGAAGGCGAATAATGGGGTTTTGTTCGTGACTTGAAGCGAAAAAATCTCATACACTGGTAAACGGCAGGAATATAGATTTTTTTGCTTCAAATCTGACTTAACAAATACTCATAAAAAAGGTGGTCCTGCTCGTTGGTTTAAGTTGTTCGGGTTGTTCGGGTTTTTATGACATGAAATGTTGGGAATTGTCAAATTGAAGGTGAACAGGGAAGCGTGGGAGTTTTCCACAGGTTTGACAGATAGGGGCGAGAATTGTTGTAAAAAGGACTAAAAACTTTTCCACAAATTTTAGTAAAAAAAGTCAAAAAAAGTACTTGCTTTTTTTGAAAAAATCGTATAAAATAGGCACAAGTGGAAAAAATTAAATAAACACCACGAAACAAAAAAATATAAAAAGCACCTTAAAATAGTTTGAGATCGACCAACTAGGAGTTTTGGCGCGCGTTTAGGATACGCGTTATCAAAACCATTAAGCACCTCTTATTGACACCTCCCAATTAACTCTATAGATCTAATGATCATTGACTTTTTAAGATGATCTCTCAACGGCTGCAAAAATGTGATTAGCTTTGCGCTGATAATTGCAGTAGATGTCTTAAAAGGGAAAACAAACATCAAATCAAACACAAACCCGCTAAAGTTTCTAGTTGAACGATCTCAAACATAGTATAATAGAAGCATGGAAGAACTTCATCAACCAGTGATGATAAAGGAAGTGCTTAGTGTGCTAGACCCACAGCCGGGTGAAAATTATATAGATTTGACGGCGGGGTACGCAGGACACGCAAGCAAGATTTTGGATGTGACGCGGAATTATAAAGGGTCAGTATTAATTGACCGTGATGAGTTTGCTTGTAAGGTTTTGGCCGAGAAGTACGCAGAGCGTGAATCGGTGAGAATTGTAAACTCAGACTTTTATAGTGCGGCGCTACAGGAAGTACAGTGTGGAAATTCCTTTGATTTGTTACTGGCGGATTTTGGAGTGTCTTCTCCGCAACTAGATGAGGATAAGCGGGGTTTTTCGTTTATGAAAACCGGGCCGTTGGATATGCGGATGGATCAGAAGCAGAGTTTGACTGCGGCTGAGATTGTGAATAAGTGGAGCGAAAGGGAACTAACGGAGATTTTTATCAAGTATGGTGAAGAAAAACCAGGCCAAGCAAAGTTAATTGCTCGCGAAATTGTCCATAATCGTCCGTATAATACGACGACTGAATTGGCGGAAGTGATTGCGAAAAAAGCGCGCAGGGGTAAAATACACCCGGCGACACGCATCTTTCAGGCGATTCGTATCGTGGTAAACGACGAGCTGGGCGAGATTGAGCGCACCTTGCCGCTAGTCCCGAAATTACTAAAACCAGGTGGCAGAGCAGGGTTTATCACTTTTCATAGTTTGGAAGACCGCTTGGTAAAGAATTATCTAACGCAGGCTACGAATTATGGGGTGGAGTCGGAACTTGCGATTATCAACAAGAAGCCAATAGTTGCGGAAAAAGGTGAATTGGTTATCAACCCTAGATCGCGGAGTGCGAAATTAAGAGCGTGCCGACGCGTCTAGATTGATAAAAATAAAAACAATAAATAAAAAGGAGGCAAATATGCCACGCAAAATTACTATTACGAGCAAGTCTCGTGCCGAAAAAGTACAGGTAAAATTCGTCAAATGATATTAGTAGGAATTTTACTTGCGAGGACCCTAATAAGGTCCACCACTCTGTGATTATTAGGCAGTAGAGTGTGTCAAAACTACATGACCTTCCCGGAGTGAGCGCGTTAGTTATCGATGGCGTTGCTAGCGTAGCGCTCCGGACTAAGGGAAAACAAACAACAAAAAACAAAAATAAAAAACTAATTGGAGTAATAAAGGCAAAACAAAAATGAGAGACCAAACTTATATCACCAGGCGTAGCGGTAGTGCGAATACGACCACTACTTGGACCAGAAATCGCAATACGGTGCGTCACCAGCACAAGTCGCTGGGTTCGGTTTCTCATGCGATGATTGTAGGGTTACTAGTGCTGATAGTGGGTCTAATATATGTGGCACAAGGCACTAAGGCGACGAATTATGATTATGAACTGTCGGAGATTGAGACAGAAATCGTGGACTTACAATCAAAAAAGGAAGATTTGGCAGTAGAAAAAGCCCGCCTGACCTCAATTGCGGCGGCGGAAAACTCAGAGGTGGCAGTAGCGATGGAAGATGCGGCTCCTGCCGGTTATGCTGAGTAGTGATATAATTAAGTTATGAAAAGTCGAAACAAAGCCCTGAGAATCTGTTTGATGGTAGTCGTAGGGATAATTGCGGTCCGACTTTTTTTCATTCAAATAGTGGAGCACGATGATTGGCAGGCTAGGGCCGATGAACAGCAGACTTTTACTAATACGATTGTAGCGAAGCGGGGGGAGATTTATATGATGGATGGTAATGAATCAACCGCGCCGATTGCGATGAACGAAACGGTGTGGTCGGTGATAGTAGACCCGAAAGTAGTGGATGAGGAGAAGGTAAAACAGGTGGTGGATGCTAATGCGAGTGAGCAGAAAATTGCCAGTTGGGATGAAGTATTTGCAAATAAGGAACTAAGGTATTATGTAGTGGCAAAGGATGTGAAGCGGGCCGAAGCGGAGAAAATTGCTAGTGAAAATATTAATGGTGTGGTATTACAAGAAAATACGCATCGGGTGTATCCGGAGGGCGAATTGGCCTCGCAACTATTGGGATTTGTGAATATAGAAGGTAGTGGACAGTATGGCGTGGAGGGGTCACTAGATAAATTGCTGGCAGGGGAGAATGGTCTGCTGAAAACCACGAAAGATATTAACAATGTAATATTGTCAATTGGCGAGAATAATGTGCGGTTGCCGGCAAAAAATGGTGAAACAGTGGTGCTAAGTATAGACCGTAATTTACAGCATGGTGTGGAGAAGATTTTGACCAATGCGGTGGGAAGAACGACGGCGACTAATGCAAGTGCGGTGATAATGAATCCGCGGACTGGTCAAGTGTTGGCGATGGCAAATGTGCCAAATTATGACCCTGCAAACTATGCAAAAGTAGAGGACGCAAAGCAGTTTATAAATTATACATTAGAGGAGCCGTATGAGCCGGCAAGTGTATGTAAGGTGTTTACCTTTGCGACGGCTATTAATGAGGGAGTGATGACACCAGAAACGACTTATACGAATACTGGCTCAGTAGAAATAGATGGTAAAACGATTGAGAATGCTTATAAAGGCCAGCTAGGAACAATAAATATGCAGACGGTGCTAGATTATTCGCTGAATACTGGTAGTACGCAGGCTTTGAGGCTATTGTCTGGTTCGGAGACTGAAATCAACGAGAGTGGGCGACAAAAATTATATGACTACTATTATAATCGGTTTGGGCTAGGGCAATATACTAATATTGAACTGGCGGAATCGCCGGGGTATATTGTGGGGCCAAATGATGGCTGGGCGATGGATTTGACTTATGCGAATATGACCTTTGGACAGGGGTTGAATTTGACGATGATACAGGTGGCGAGTGCGTTTTCATCGGTGGTAAATGGGGGTAAATATTATACACCGACGGTGGTGGCGGGGGTGATGAAAAATGGTGAATTTGAGAAAAAGGAATTACAACCAGCGGTACGAGAAACGGTGACTGAAGAAACCAGTGCGACGATGCGTAATATGCTACGGGGGACTAGGGTGTCAAGGCAAGCGAACGGAACGGATAAAGCAGGGTATTTTGTCGGGGGTAAGACTGGTACGGCACAGGTGATTTTGGAGGATGGGAGTTATTCGGATGCGATGGGCGAGACGATTGCGAGCTATGTAGGATTTGGTGGCACAGATGGTGAGTTGCCACAGTATGTAATAATGGTGAAAATCTGGGGTAAAGGACAGCATATGGAGGGCGAAAAACACGCAATGCCGATATTTGACGAACTGAGTAATTATACGCAAAATTACCTAAAAATTAAACCAAAAGCATAAAAATATGAGATAATAGAACTATGAACGCCGATTTTAGCAACGAACTGTTTTATAACTTAATCCTGACACTGGGTGCGTTTATGTTGTCAATGTCGCTGACGCCGATTTATACCCATTTTGCTTATAAATATAAGTTTTGGAAGAAGCAGAAGAAATCAACAGCGCAGGGCGACAAGTTGCCGGTGATGACAAAATTACATGCGCACAAGTTTGAACGCGCCTTCCCGACGATGGCGGGGGTGATAGGCGTGGTGGCGGTATTTACGGTGACGATGATTTGTAACCTAGATCGTGGGCAAACTTGGCTACCGCTAGCGGGGTTTATCGGTGGGAGTTTGGTGGGACTGATAGATGATTTGATCAATGTGTTTGGTAGTGGCAAGGGGGCAGCGGGGCTAAGGGCGCCGGTGAAATTTGCCTTGATTAGTATCGTTGGTCTGGTGCTGGGCTGGTTCTTTGTCAGCAGGCTGGGTTGGACGAGCGTTCACATACCGTTTTTGGGTGACTGGGAAATCGGTGCAGTAGGAATGTTGCTATTATTTACCTTTGCGGTAGTGGCGACTTCAAATGCGGTAAATATTTCGGACGGATTAGATGGTTTAGCCGGGGGAATTATGATGCTGGCCTATGGTGCGTATGGGGTGATAGCGCTATTTCAGGGGCAGTGGATGCTGGCGGGGTTTTGTTTGACGGTAATCGGCTGGCTACTGAGCTATGTGTGGTTTAATGTGCCACCGGCGCGGTTTATGATGGGGGATGTAGGCTCGTTTGCGCTGGGCGCAGGGTTGGGAGTAGTAGCGATGATGACGAACGCGTTCCTGTTGCTACCAGTGATTGGGATTTTGCTGGTGATAGAGGCGGGCTCATCACTTTTGCAGATGTTTTGGAAGGCGGTGTTTAAGCGGAAATTGTTTATCTCGGCGCCGATACATCATCATTTAGAGGCAAAAGGTTGGGGGGAGGCTAAGATAGTGATGCGATTTTGGGTGATTGCGGGGATATTTGCGCTGATTGGTATCTTTATCGCGGCGGCGGGAGATATTGTGTAGATGCGACGGCATCGTAGCGATCGTTTGATTGGGATTTTGACGATATTTTTGATGGGGCTGGGGCTGATTGTGATTTATGCGATTGGGCCGATGCGGGTAAATGTGTTAAATTCGGCATATGGACTGGACTATAATGAGCAGTATTTCTTTGTGCATCAGGCGATTAGTGTGGCTTTGGCGCTCCTAGCATTTGCATTTATGTTTAAGTTTCCGTACGAGAAAATTCGTAAATGGGCAAAATGGTTGGTGATTATAGGGTTGGGACTAAGCGCTTTGATGTTAGTACTGTCGTGGGTGGGGGCGAGTATTGTGAATTGCCAACTAGGGGCGTGTCGGTGGTTTAGTTTGGGGCCACTAAGTTTACAGCCGGCGGAAATTTTGAAATTGGGCTTGGTGTTATATTTAGCACAATTGGTGGCGCAATTTCAGGAAAACGGTCGGTTGGTGACGATGAGTCGGGAATTTTGGTTGCCGTTTATCGTGGTGTGCGGGCTGTCGCTATTCTTTGTAGTGGTGGCGCAGAAAGATTTAGGCACTGGTGTGTCTATATTGGCGATAATCTTGGCAATTTTGTTTATGAGTGGAATACCGATGCGAAGATTTTTGTTAGTACTAGCAGCGGTGGGAGTGGCAGGTATCTTGGCGGTGGTGAGTTCGCCACATCGCTTGGAGCGTTTGATGACATTTAGTGGGGAAGGGGATGAGAATAGTAGTTATCACATTGAAAATGCGATGATTGCGATTGGTACGGGTGGACTGTTTGGTGTAGGAATCGGCAATAGCGTACAAGCGACGGGTTATTTGCCAGAGTCAATTAATGACTCGGTGTTCGCGGTGATGGGTGAAACTTTTGGATTTGTAGGGTTGATGGTGATAGTGATTTGTTTTGCGATTTTGCTGATGCGACTACTGAAAACGGCGGAGGGGTTGCAGTCTGAGCGGTCGCTGGTGGTAATAGGAGTATTTGCATGGATGACGGCGCATGTAGTGGTAAATATCATGGCGATGACGGGGCTGATACCGTTGACGGGGATTACTTTGCCGTTGCTGAGTTATGGTGGAACGAGTCTATTGATAATGTCGGGGGCAATTGGTCTATGTTTACAACTTTCGTGTTATACTGGAAGAGAGGTAAGAAATGAAAGTATTAGTAGTGGGCGGAGGCTCGGGGGGGCATATCACTCCAGCCGTCGCCGTAGTGCGTGAATTATTGAAACTAAAACCCAGAACCAGAGTGGAGTTCTGGACAGACCGGAAGTACTATAAAAATGTTGTAAAAATTACAACAGAAATTGGAGTGGGTTGGGGGGTAGACGAAAAGGGAAGCAGTGTCGGTGGTAAGCCTTATATCAGGGTGCGCAGGATAATGGCTGGGAAATTTCATCGTTATGCGGGATGGAAATTGGCAGATTATTTTGAGAATTGGCAGATTACCCTGAAAGATATTATATGGGGGAATTTGGTGGGTTTTGTTGGTTTTATTGGGGGAATTGTACAGAGTTTTGTGAGGCTGTTTGGCTATGAAGGGCGGCCGGATGTGATATTTTTGAAAGGGGGATTTGTGGGGCTGCCGGTAGGGTTAGTGGCGCGACTACTGGGGATACCGTATGTGATTCACGAGTCAGATGCGGTGCCAGGGTTAGCGAACCGGTTGCTGATGAAACATGCGGCAACCGTGTGTCTAGGTATTAACAATGGAAGCGACATAGCAGATCCGTCTGGCGGACGCTCCTCGGGCCCGTCGTCACGGGCCTCGTCGCTTCGTCCTCGTCGTGACTGCGGATGCCCGCCAGACGAATCTACTACTGTCGCTTCTCGTTTTATTTTTACCGGTACGCCGGTAGCGGCAGAGTTTAAGCCGGTGAGCGAGAATAAGCAGAAGGCGCTGAAGAAGGCACTAGGGTTTGATGAGAGTAAGCCACTGGTAATTGTGACTGGTGGGAGCCAAGGTGCGGTGCATATCAACGAGGCGGTGCGAGAGATTTTACCAGAAATGCTGGAGTTTGCTAGCGTGGGTTTGATAGCAGGACGCAAACATTATGAAGAAATGGTAGATTTGAAAGAAAAATATGAGGAATGGGATCAGGCGCACCTAATATCAAATTTTCGTTTATGGAATTTTAGTAGTGTAATGGAAGAGATTATGGGGGCGGCAGATGTAGTAGTGTCGCGAGCGGGGGCGACGACAATTGCGGAATTGGCAGCTTTGAAAAAAGCGTTGGTATTGGTACCATTTGAAAAATTGCCGGGTGGTCATCAAGTAAAAAATGCCGATAGGTTGGCCAAAATGAAAGCGGCGGTGGCAGTGCGTGACGAAAGAATGGTAAATCAGCCGGGGATATTGTTAGAGGCGGTGAAACATTTGGTGCGAAGCCCGAAAGAGCGTAAAACTTTGGCGGAGAATTTGCATGAACAAGCACAAACTGATGCAGCGAAAAAGATTGCTCAGATTTTGGTTGATAATAGCAGAAAGAGGATGACTGATTAGATGAAGCGTGGACAAACTATTGTAGCGAAAAGGGAACGACAAGAGTCGGCGTCGGAGCGCATGTTGGCACGTAAAAAGGTGCGTAATAAGCGGATTTTGTCGGTGGTGGTAGTAGTGCTGATTTTGATTATTTTGACAATTTTGGGGGTGATGGGATGGCAAGTGCTGTTTAAAGATAAGGTGATAGATACTAAGACCGAAGCGACTACGCCAGAGCCGACGGTAGAGATTGTGGATGAGGCGGGCGTGGGGGTGTCTGGTAGAATAAAGGAATATATCGCGTGGCTAGAACAGGATTTTAAAGAATTAGGCTATACGGTGACGCGGGTGGATTTGCCGAGGGATAAGAGTAGGGAACTACTGGTGAGCCTGGATGGATACGACGGGTATATTAAAATGAATATTGATCGAGGGGCGGGGGTGAGCGTGGAAGATGCAGATAGGATGATTAAGTATTTGAATGGGGGTGGGTTTGAATACATAGATGTACGTGTAGAAGGTAAAGGTTACTATAAGTAAAATACTAATTTTTTTCAACTGTTGCTCACGCCTTGGTCAATAAATACAACACTTAGGCGGAACTCGCGCGCTAACGCGAGCGCGCGCTCGTTCCGTAAGTGTTAGTATTTTTGACGCAGGGTTTGCAACAATGTTTCAAAAAATTAGTATTTTACTTTTCAATACCCTGCCCTTCTGTTCGGTTTTTGTTCTAGCGGGTTAGCGAAAATGTGAGTTGTATCAGGGGTAGGGAAGAGCTAAAAGGCTGTGGAAAAGTAAAAATAGGGAATTAAACAAGGGAATTGTCAAATCGTCAAATTTGCCCCAAATCTACATAAAAGTCGGTAAATGACCAGTTTTGTTCGTGACTTGGAGCGAAAAAATCTCATACACTGGTAAACGGCAGGAATATAGATTTTTTCGCTTCAAATCTGACTTAACAAATACTCACAAAACTGGTCATTTACTCTTCTATTGGATGATGGGTGCCAGTTTGGTTGGTTTCGTAAAAGATATATTGTGCGACATTGAGTTTTTGAACGAAAGACAGTAAGTTATACCTTCTGGCACCCAAAGTTTTTATGGTGTGCTCGCATATTTTAGTTATGTTTAATTCTGTGTGGGTGTAGTTCCCGTTTTTAACCCCATTATGTTAATGTTCGATAGTCAATAAATGATCATTTGGGTGACTATCGGGGGTTTTATTGGGGTGTTTGATCTCCTTAATAGGGGTAGTAACAGGGGTGGAGCTGGGGTGTTTAGGGGTAACCTTAGGGGTAGCCTTAGGGGTGGTTTTAGCGGTTTTAGGGGTTTTAACAGGGGTAGGGGAGGGGGAATCAGCCTTTTTGTGTTTAGGACTCTTCTTATGATGAGATTTTGAGGCTGACTGTTTCCCTGCAGGTTTTTTAGATTTTGTGGCGGGCTTGGTGGATTTTTCCGTGGCAACTAATTTACCGAGGTCTTTGAGGGTCGGGTGGGATTCGCCGGATACGGAGTTGGGTGAGATTTTGCGTAAATCGGCGGGTTTTAAGTTCGGTTTTTGTCTGGTTTTTAGTTCAAGCCCAGGGATTTTAACAGGGGTGGACCCCTGTAATTTTTGGCCATTTTGGCCAACTACGCGACCAGAATCGGATAATTCCCTTTTATATTTTTCGGATTGGTTGATGTTTTCGCTAATTTCGGCTTCAACCACTTCGCGAGGACGAGTGTAATTGGCGCGTGATTGCTCAATAATGGCGGTAAAGTTATCCTTGGGCGTCTTGGGCAGGGATAGGGTGGTGGCTGAGAAAGCGGGGGATTTTTCGCCATTGATAATCATACTAATAACAAAGTGACGGTTGTTCATCTGGATAAGATCGCCTTCTTCAAAGGTAGGTTCAAACTGCTTGACGAGGATTGGAGCGTCGTCGGCGGAGACGCGGAAAGAGATAGTGGTACCGACATTGCCAAAAACTGCGTCGCGCACGGCGTCGGTCATCTGAGCGACATATTGGTTAGCAACGGTGAGATTGAGGCCATATTTACGCGCCTCAGATAGGATAGTCGCAAAAGAGTCAGTAGCGAAGTTTTGGAACTCGTCAACATAGAGATAAAACGGGCGACGGTCGGCGATATTGGGGATGTCGGAACGACTCATGGCGGCGAGCTGAATCTTGGTAACAAGGAAGGAGCCGAGAATACCGGCGTTGTCTTCGCCAATTAGACCTTTAGAAAGGTTGACCACGAGGATTTTGCCATCGTCCATAATTTGGCGGACATCAAAGGATGATTTAGCCTGGCCGACGATATTGCGAATGATGGGGTTGGCGGTGAAGGCGCCGACTTTATTAAGCACTGGGGCGATAGATTCGTTGACTTGTTTTTCGTTCCATTGACCGAACTCTTGTTTCCAGAATTGGAGGACGGTGACATCCTTGCAATATTCAAGGGTCTCTTTGCGAAACTCTTTGTCGGTAAGGATGCGAGAGATATCAAGCAGGGTAGTTTCGGGGCGGTCTAATAGGGCTAGCAACGAGTAGCGTAAGATATGCTCAAGGCGAGGACCCCAAGAATCGCCGAACATGCGTTTGAGAACGCCGATAACCTCGGAACAGACATTAGGCTTGCGGGTTTCGTCGGACAGCTCTAAGGGGTTAAAAGCAATTGGATGGGTGGTGTCGGAAGGGTCAAAATAGACCACATCCTTGACGCGGGACTTAGGAATGAAACGAAGATTATTAATGGCAAAGTCGCCATGTGGATCAATAATACAGTAGCCTTGGTTGTAGAAAATATCAGAGAGAGCCAGGAGTTCTAGAAGCCCGCTCTTCCCTGCTCCGGTCTGGCCAATGATATAAACATGGCGTGAGCGGTCGCGACGCAAGAGGCCAAATTGGTGGTTGATACCGCGGAAATTAGTCAGGCCAAAGGCAGAGATGTTCTCGTCAACAGATTTATTCCCTGTTAATATAGGGAGCTTGGCGGGTGGTTCGGCAGTCTTAGAGGAGGCCCAGACGATATTAGGGGTCTCAACTGAGGTGTGGGGGAGGTGGTAAACTGAGGCGAGTTCGGAAATATTAAGAATAAAACCATGGTCGCTAAACTGACGGAACTTGAAAGCCTCCAAGCTGTTTTTATCAAAACTACTGCCGAGTTGTTTGAAGCCATTTAAATTAGTAGAATTGTACTGTTTGAAGGTACCAACGAGGGCTTGCATATTGAGCTTGGCGCTGATTTCGTCTTTGCCGAGATAAGCGAGGCGGATTTTGACCTCATAACCGAGTTTGGTGGCCTTTTCTTCAGCCTTGGCGATACGAGTTTTGTCGCGTTCGCTGAGTTCAACAGTAGTATCGCTGCCACTACCGCCGGCGGGAGGTTGGAACAGGGCGCCGAGCGCCTCGACTAGCCAAATGAAATCGATGTTGCCAAAACGTAGGCTCTTTTTGCCGGATTTGACGCGCTTAATCCACTTGTCGGTGGTGTTTTTGTGCCAATTATCAGAGATAGGGCGGGTGAGAATTTGAATCCAAAGCTCTTCGGAATTGTCGGGGTTTAGCTTGGCAAGCGTACCGGTGATACCGGCGAGCGGATCGACTTCAAAACTGTCAAAAGTTTTAATAGGTAAGACTTCATTGTCGGTGAGGGCGAGTTCGGATAAATAAGTAACTGGGTATTTATCGTAATTATCAACATAATCTTCTTTGATTTTATAAATTTGAACGGTGGGATATTGGGCGTAAATCTGGCCTTCAACGAAACTTTGGAGGATTTTGGGTAACCAGACATAGAAACGAATTTGCCCGCCGGTAGAAACGATTTCAAAAGAGAGATGCTCCTGAACACCACCAGAGTTTTTGAGCTCGGTGGCGTCGCGTAGGATGCCATGGAGTGAGGCAAAAAGTTGCTCGGCGGCAAGTTCTTGTTTATCGTTGGTGCGGGGAATTTCAAGCATCAATAATACCGAGTCAACATTAAGGACTTTGAGTTGATTGAGCTTCTTATAATTGCGATAAGTTAAAAAGGCGAGGATAGCAACAATGGGAATCCAGACGATCGGCATTAAAATGAAGTGGATGATGCTAGCTAACATAATTCTATTTTAGCATATTTACGCTAATGTATAACTGTTTTTATCAACTTTTTTGAATAATTTCTTATCTTGAAGATTAAGTAAAATGGTAGTTTCTTTGACTTTGCGAGTTTTGAGGACGCGTTTGACGATTTCTTCCCTGGTGAGAGGTTGCTTAGCTTCGGTGAGGACGCTGGTGATGATTTCGGCGACAGTTCCCTTTTTATAGCCCCAACTATCGAGGGCATAAATACCGCGACCGATTAAAATAAAGCGTTTGTCTTTGATTAGTTCGTTATGAATAGCCTGAGTGGTGACGTTTTTGCGTTTAAAATTAGACTCGGCGATAGCTTTAGCGATGTCGTTGAAATGCATCGGCTCTTTGTTGCCTTCAAGAATGACGTAAATTTTGTCGCGGATGTTGCGGGGATTGACTTCGGGCCACTTAGTGAGACCCCAGAGACCGTTAAGCGTGGCAAGTTTCTTAGAAAGTGAGGCCATAGCAGCGATGTAACTGGGGTGCGCATAATCGAGTTGCTCATCGAGCTCGTCAAGAGTCATGGGAGATTTGTGTTCTTTGATGGTTTTGACGATTTCGTCAACTTTGGTGCGCAGAGTGCGCTCGTCGCCATATTCGGCGATGCCGGCGGCGAGATAATAACTGTCGTTTTCGTTAAATGGAGTGAGCGAATTAGAAATGTTGCTGATAAAAGTGAGATTAGACTTCTCGGTGGCGGTGGAAGGGTGACCGTAAATTTTGTCGGCGAGAGTGGAGACGCGGGCAACGCGACCGGTTTCGGTGAGATTGCGAATGATAAGTTTCTCAGCAGTGGCAAGGCCGTCAATCTGACCATCTTCGGCAGCAATACGGAGGTGGATTAAAATGGCCTTTTCGAGTTGGCGGACGCGCTCGCGGGTAATCATCAAACTTTCACCGATTTGCTCTAGAGTTTCTTTGGGGCCGTTGAGACCAAAACGACGCGCGATGATTTCGCGTTCACGCTCTTGCTCAATAATACCTAGACTACCTGTGATGGCTTGCTTGATGATTTCTTCGTTTTTACCTACGGTCATTTGCTTCCTTTATTCCACCGAAATTAATGGTTGATATTGTAAAAAACTTAGATTTATAATAGCATATTTTTTGTTTCATGTCAACTAAAAATCTACTTTTTCTACTCTTATTTTATCATATTTTTGACATTTTTGGTAAAAAATATAGTGCTAATGTTAAAAAAGTCTATTTTGTGGTGGACTTGGCGGATTTTTTGGCTTTTTTAGTATTTTTGGCACCGCGTTTGCCACGACGGGTGGGGGTGGATTTCTTGTTTTTAAGACGCTCTTCGGCTTCTTGCTTAGTAATTTTGTGCGGATCTTCGTCTTTATCAATTTTAACATTGTTGCGACGACCGGGACCTTTGATATAAGGACCATAGGCGCCGTTGATAATCATAATATCACCCCAGTCGGCAATGATAGAATCGATTTTTTTCTGATAAATGGGCTGAGCCTCAGCGAGTGAGATAGTGTATGGGTCATGGTCTTTGGTAGGAATATTATATTTGCCGGCTTTGAGATAGGGGCCAAAGGGACCGCTAGCGGCGATAAGTTCGGTGCCATCTTTGGCGTGGCCGAGACTGCGCGGGAGAGCGGGGAGGGCTAGTTGTTTTAAAGCTTGTTCTAAGGTGACGGTTTTAGTAGTAGCACCCTTAGGGAGAGGCGCAAAACGAGGTTTTTTGCCGGTTTCTTTTTCGTTGTCGCCAAGCTGGATAAAGCCACCGTTTTTGCCGATTTTAGCATAAATCGGCTGGTTGGTCTTGGGGTCGGTGCCGAGTTTAGTGGCACCGTTAAAGCGCTCGGTGCTATCGCTGGCAGTGATGGATTTTTCAAATGGGACATAAAAATCTTTGAGCATCTTGACGCGACCGAGTTTTTGCTCGGCGATGAGGTCAAGTTGCTTCTCAATATCGGCGGTGAAACTATAGTCTACGATATCATTAAAATGCTGGTCAAGAAAGTCGCTGATGAGTTCGCCTACGGGTGTAGGTAAGAGTTTGCCTTTGGTGGCGCCAGATTTTTCGGAAACTTTAGACTCGGTGATTTGGTGATTTGCGAGTTTGATTTCGGTAACTTGGCGCTCTTTGCCCTCCCCTTCGCCTTTGTGGACATAATTGCGAGCTTGGATGGCGGATAAAATGCCAGCGTAGGTGCTAGGGCGGCCAATGCCAAGTTCTTCAAGTTTCTTTACAAGCGAGCCTTCAGTGTAGCGAGCGGGAGGTTTGGCAAAAGTTTGGCGGGCGATAATGGCTTTTGGTGTCAAAATATCGTTCTTACTCAATTCTGGTAATTCGGTGTCTTTGCTTTTGCCATAAACTTTCAAGAAGCCATCAAAAATGACGATTTCGCCCTTCGCAATAAGAGTAATTTGATTATCCTTTCTCGGTACGCTCGCGACGCCCGCCGTTGCGGGGTCGCTCGCTGCTTCTCGTCGTGACTGCGAACGCACCTCGAAAGGATAATTCAAATTACCTCTTGGCACTAAATCAATTGTCGTTTTGGCGACGCGAGCATTGGCCATTTGGGTGGCAAGAGTGCGGGACCAGATGAGGTGATAGAGCTTTTTCTCAAAATCATTTTTACCGGCAGTAGTGCGGGTGATGTCGGTGGGACGGATGGCCTCGTGAGCTTCTTGAGCGCCGGCAGACTTAGTCTTGAAATGACGAGTTTTGAGGTAATTTTTGCCAAATGACTTTTCAATGTAGCTAGCCATGCTGGCGATAGCTTGATTGCTAAGGTTAAGCGAATCGGTACGGTGGTAAGTAATAAGACCAGCTTGATAAAGAGCTTGGGCGGCACGCATAGTGGTGCTAGCAGAGAACCCGAGTCGACTACTGGCTTCAATTTGCATAGCGGCGGTAGTGAGAGGGGTAGGATTGGCTTTGGTACCTTCGGTTTTTTCAATTTTGGTAACTTCAAACTTAGCGTCTTTGAGTTTTTCAAAAAGTTCTTTGACCTCTGCGTCAGTATTTGGAGTGATATTGGCGGTGGCGGTAAAATCATCAAATTCGCCGGTAATTTTGAAATTAAAAGTCTTATCAAATTTTTCAATTTCGCGTTCTTTTTCAACTACTAATTTGACGGCGGGAGACTGGACGCGGCCGGCTGATTTAGCGCCGGGGACTTTTTTGCGAATCACGCCAGATAAATCATAGCCTACGAGCATATCAAGTGATTGGCGGGCTTGTTGGCTTTCAACCATGGATTGATCAATAGTGCGAGGGTGCTTGATGGCATCTTCTAAGGCCGGTTTAGTAATCTCGTGAAAGGTGATACGGTGAGTGTTTTTGGGTAAATCCAGTACCTCGCTAAGATGCCAAGAGATAGATTCACCTTCGCGGTCTTCATCGGTAGCGAGCCAGACAGTATCGGCAGATTTGACAGCTTTTTTTAACTCGGAAACGATTTTGGCATGGTTGGGATCAATTTCATACGTGACAGTAAAATCATGCTCAGGGTCGATTTTGGTGTCTTTGCGGATGTGTCCGACCGAAGACAAGACCTTAAAATCAGAGCCTAGGTATTTTTCAATAGTTTTGGCCTTGGCAGGCGACTCTACGATTACGAGATTTTTTGGCATAACTATAAAATAACACAAAAAGGGTTTTTTGGCAAAAAAATAGCGGAAAATTACAAAAAAATGAAAAAAGTATCGGGCTAGTGCTTGGTTTTGCTTGACACATATGATATAATGGCGGCGTATCGCGTCTATCAGGGGCACTGTAGGGGCGATCGCACCTTTAACTCCTCCTTCTGTTTTCAAACAGACTTTTGGCTTTGGCATAACTAGGTTCCAAGGTCAGGCATCAAAAAACCCTAGGTAAGGGTGGGCATCACCTAGGGTTATTTGACCCTACAACACATCGCCGAGCGACACCGGATACTCCGGAGCGCGACCCACCTCACACATCCGGGGTCCGCCGGTTATAGGGATTGCTATGTTTTTAAAGTTTAAGACCTTTGATAAAAAGTGGAGGTAATACTTTTTAAAATAAGAAGTAAAAGGAGGAACTTTAAAAACACGCAATCTGTAAAGATTAAAAAGTTTTTGAGGTGCGGTATGGAGTCTTGCGACCCCATCTGGATTAATTATAGCACACAGGAGATAAAATGTCAACACTTTTTTCACACTTTTTTCAAAAAATCAACCAAATTACACCCCTGGAGAGTGATTTTACAGAGGTGTTAGACACTATTGCGGTTAAGCCTAAAATGTTGTATTTCTATGGAAAAATGCCAGAAAATGTGGTATTAGATGGTTTTGACAGACGGCCAAAATGTGTAGCGATAGTGGGGTCTAGGCGCTGTACAAAGTACGGCGAAGAAGTGGCGTATCGGCTGGCTTATGAGCTGGCGCGGATGGGGGTGGTGGTGATTTCGGGACTGGCGTATGGGATAGACGCGGCGGCACACCGGGGTGCGGTAGCGGCTGGTGGGGTGACGGTAGCGGTACTGGGGACGCCGATTAACCGTGTATATCCTAGGGGCAATTTGCGGTTAGCGGAGGAGATTTTGGCGAAAGGTGGGTGTATTATGAGCGAATATGGGGTGGGAGCGCAAGTGCTTCACAAAGTGAGCTTTTTAGAGCGTAATCGGCTGATTTCGGGATTAGCAGATGTAGTAGTGGTGGCAGAAGCGGCGGTGAAGAGTGGGGCGCTGAATACGGCGACGCACGCCCTAGAACAGGGGCGGGATCTGCTGGCGGTGCCGGGGGATATTACGAGGCCGATGTCGGTGGGATGCAATCGGTTGATTCGGCAGGGGGCGATGCCCTATACCTGCTTAGATGATGTAATGTCGCTACTCTTCCCTAGTGCGCAGAAACGGCAGAAAAGATTGCTGATGGGTGATACTGAATTAGAAACGGCGATTCTAAGGGCGATAGATGGGGGCGTCAGAGATGGTGAGGAGATGGTGCGGGCGCTAGGGGTGAGCGTGACGGAGTTCAACCAAGCGGTGACAATGCTTGAAATCAAGGGGCAAATAAGGGCGCTCGGGATGAATCAGTGGAGCTTGAATTAGATGTTTTATGACATGATGGATAAGTTACGATGATAATAGCGATAGATGATTCGGGGGATCCAGGTCTCAAAATTGGTAAGGGATCAAGCAGATATTTTGTGATTGCCGTGGTTTGTTTTGCAGACGATTTAGATGCAGAGGAAGCTTCGCTAAAGATAAAACGAATTAGAAGAGATTTAAAGTGGAAGCCGTTGCACGAATTTAAGTTTCGCAAAACTTCGCCAGAAATTCGTAGAATGTTTCTTAGCGAAATGAAAAGATTTGATTTTAGAGTGTCATTAGTAATATTGGATAAAACCGATATTATTAATATCGTAGCTTTTAAGAAGAACGCTAGTGAATTATATAATGCCGCGATTCTAAAGGCACTCGCGTCGTTTAGTGGGCGGATGGAGAGTGTTCATATTTATATTGATGGCGAAAGCGGTTTAGATTATCGTCGTAAGGTCCGAACATATCTTAGGAAAAATTTGCCTAAAGGAGCAATTAAAGAGTTGACTTATAGAGATTCAAAAAATGATAATTTGATTCAGTTGGCGGATATGATTGCTGGTGCAACAAGGCGCTCTGTAGAAAGAGACACGGATGCGAGTTATTTAAAAATAATCAAAGAACGCATAACTCGCATAGAGAAGACTATATATTAAATTGTCAAAAAAAAGACGCATAAATGGCGTTTTGGGGCGGTTCGCTTCCTATCTAGCGATTTATTTCTAGAAAGTATCGCCATAACGACGCCAATTCGGAAAGCGAACCATTTATATTGTTATTTTAGCGCATAGTCGTTGTTTTGTCAAATTTGTGAAAACGTATGAAGATGCTAGGCGTCAGCAAGAGGCATTGTTGAAGCGCGTCAGCAAAGCGTAATTAGGGTCTAATTGATGTAGCGCAGGTATTGTAATCTGTGGCAGTGCCAGAGTAGATTGTATCGCAAATTTTGTCGTAATATTCATAAGTGGCGTTGATATTTTCTCGGAACATAGGAAAATAGACGAAAACAGCCAATCCATAAAGGGCTAGTATCAGCCCCGCTAGAAACAATAATCTTTTCATTTTATCTAACCTGACAGTTCTCCATATTATAACAGAAATTATAGGTTTTTGCAAGAAAAAAGTTGCTTTTAACCCTAGTTTGAGTTATCATGAGATTATGAAACTTATTGTTGGCCTGGGAAACCCGGGTGATCAGTATAATTTTACGCGGCATAATTTTGGCTTTTTGGCGCTAGATTTTTACGCAAAGGTAAAGGGGTGGCAATGGGCGGAGCACCCGAAATTCGGGGCGATTTATCATAAGGAGGGTGACGCGATTTTTATTAAGCCGCAGGCGTTTTATAATGACAGTGGCATACCAGTGCGAGCGTTTGTGGATTTTTATAAGATTGATTTGAGCGATATTTTGGTGATATGTGATGATTTTAACCTGGATTTTGGCGAGATGCGCTACCGCGCCAAGGGGTCAGATGGCGGTAATAATGGGTTGAAATCTATTACAAAGCACTTAAGTAGCATGGAGTATCCGCGGTTGAGGCTGGGCACTGGTAACGACGAAATGAGGCGTCAGCTCGGTGATGTGGATTTTGTACTGAGTAAATTTACGCCGGCGGAAAAAGAGCGCCTGCCGGAGATATTAAGAGCGGTGGTAGAAAAAGTGGATTCGTTATGATTTATCGTGTAGTGGTGAAGCCGGGGAGCTTTAAGGACGAAATAATAGATACAGAAGAGGGTAAATTAATTGTAAAAACTCGCAAAAAAGCTCGCGATGGCGAGGCCAATAAGTCAGTGGTGGAGCTATTAGCGAAACATTTTGGAGTCGGAAAAACAAAAATACAGATTGTAAAAGGCGCAACCTCAAAACATAAGACAATTGAGATTACAGGATAAAAGCTAACAGAGTGTATTAAGTAAATATTTTGCCAAATGAATCATGACAGGGGTACAATATATAAATAAGTTGTAAATTTCTAGTATTTTATGTTAGAATTACATACAACTTTCACAACCTATACAACATTTCGGCAGGAGTTCTATAACTTATACTTAAGTGTATACGATGGTAGTTGTAAAAGTCAATATAAGAGAGGATCTTATTATCCATTTTCTTTAACGGTTCACTCTCTAAATA
>JAFRJZ010000019.1 GCA_017431945.1 Candidatus Saccharimonadota bacterium | reverse complement strand
TTATTTAGAGAGTGAACCGTTAAAGAAAATGGATAATAAGATCCTCTCTTATATTGACTTTTACAACTACCATCGTATACACTTAAGTATAAGTTATAGAACTCCTGCCGAAATGTTGTATAGGTTGTGAAAGTTGTATGTGATGGCGGGGCTTAACTCGCCAGGTATTAACAATATACAAGGAGGACATACAGGAAAGACTACAGAACTATGAATATGACGATTGAACATTTGCTATACAGATAAATGAGATATAAAATTGCCTGCTCAAGATTATTTAGATGAAATTAATGTATGGCTTATAGTGCTACAAATGCAATAAACTATTACGTAAATATTGACATTTTCGCTTATGTATGATATAATGTATTTTGCTAGACAAGAGTTGCTCTAGAGAAATTTAAGAAAGGCGGTGTTGTAATTGAATCAAATCGAAAAGTTTCATCGATGGTTTTCTAAGCATGAGAGGAAAGTTTATATTTGCATCGTAGTTGTTCTTGTAATTTTAGACATAAGCCTTATCGTCGACTACTATTTTCAAACGGAAAGTAGCACTACTGTTGCGACAATAACCAGAATTATGGCTGGAATATCTACGACGTTATACGTATTCGGCGGGCTGATAATATTTAGGAAAAGAAAACTGGAAAGATTCTTCGCATTCATATTTAAGGAAGCAGAAGACATTTACTTCCATGGTTTCAAATTCAGCCGCTATCTCGATACGGATGCAATTTTGCGCTTAGAGAATTGGCTTGGACAAGGTATGTGCTACGAACTTTCTGCTTTGGCGATGATTTTGATGAAGGACTGCAAGTCGGCTAAACTTTGTCGTGGAGATTACTATGATAAAAATGGTAATTTTCAGACAAAACACGCTTGGGTTGAAGTAAAAATTCCATTCAATGGTTGGTATGTAATCGATTTTGCATGGATATTTCCAGGATTTTGCAGGAAAAGTGACTATTTTTGTCGGGATAATGATGGTGGAAAACTGATCTGCAAATGGACTTGTACGTATGACGAATTTTGGAGTATTCATTTTTCTAATGTAGTCCGCGAGGCCATGCAAAATAGAAAGACATCATGTGTCTTGCTGGAGCTTTCCGGTTTTGGCGGGCCAGAAAATGGCTATGGATTCAGGGATTGGATCTACGAAATTGAAAATCTTAAATTTTCTGATGGTAGCGTAATGCTTCCTCATTGTAGGGACGGTTCAGATAAGCCGATTTCCAGTAAGATTATTCGAGATTTTGTAAAGAGCCCAAAACGTAAGAATCCAAAAGCTAAATCGATAAGGTTAGCCAAGATAGGAGTGCATAAATACGAAGTATGGAAAGCATAACAAACAGTAGCCTAAATTAGGCCCCCTCTCCGGAGGGGGCATTTTTGGCTTTGCTTCTGTTGGATATTAATTTTGCTTATGTATGGCATAATAATAAGTACCGTGGAAGCTCTATCGAGATTCTTAGACCAAGTTGTCAGGGATTTAACAGACATTTATAGGTTACAGAATAGTCGAAATTTTTTATAAACCTCTTGGTGGGCGAGGAGGGACTTGAACCCTCACGAACCGAAGTTCACAAGATTTTGAGTCTAGCGCGTCTACCAATTCCGCCACTCGCCCAGTAGTTTAATTATATCACAAAAAAGATAAAGAGCGGAGAAATGTGATATAATTAAGGTAATGTTTAGTTTTATAAGAAGGCATAAAATTATTAGTAGTATAATAGCAGCAAATTTGGTAGCTATATTGATAGTTGCGATTGCTTTTATTATACATATTTCAAAGACTGCTACATTAGATATAGCTGTGGCGCCTAGCGAGGCCGAAATTAGAATAAATGGCAATGCTTATGATAATTTTCAGTCGCACGAATTGGCACCGGGTAGTTATGAAGCGGTAATTTCTATGGAGGGGATGAAGACACGGAATATTAAATTTGATTTAGATACAGACGGTTACTATAAATTAAGTACTTATTTAGTATCAGAAGAAAATGGTCTGAACTATTACTGGCAAAACCAGCAAGAGATGGATAATTTGGCAATGGTTTTAGAAGATGCGGACGGGAGGGTTTTTGGTGATAATGCCGAGCAAGATAGAGCGGCGCGCGAATTGATAGCGAAATATCGTGAGAAAGAGGCTGGTGAACAGAATTTGCCGATTACTTATTCTGCCGATGTGGCCGATAATGGCTTCGGCTTTATTTATCTATTTATTAGTTTGGGTGATGACGATAATTGTAAGAATGGCGCAGAAACTTGTATTATAATTTACGATACTACTGGTGGAAATTATGATTTGGCAGTATCTTTGATACAAGAAAAAGGTATTGATCTTAATGATTATGAAATAATTTACCAGACGGAACAGAGAGGGGTGGATACAGAATGAAAAAAATAAAGGTTTTACTTGGTTTTGGGGTGTTTTTGGGCGGTCTAATTGGTTCGCCTGCGGTTTTTGCGGAAAATACTAGTCCACTCACAAAAGAAGAGCAAACGGTTTTTTCACAGAATAACATCGTTTTTTATGAGCCTTGTACCGATAGCGGTAGTGGGACTAATGAAGATGTGGGAGTGTTGGAAGGTAAAGATAACAAGGAGCGAGTTTGGAATTGGTTTGCTAAGGCTGGCATAAAAGGCGTGTCAGACAATCCGGTAGTGATAGCTGGTATTATGGGCAATCTTGAGGCGGAGAGCGGTTATAATCCATTCGCTCGTAATCCAAGAGGCTATTACGGTCTATATCAGACGAATAGTGCGGATATGCGTAGTTATGTGGAAGGTAAGGTTGGACCAGTTCCTTGGGGTTCTTCGACTGATGATGCGGAGAAAAATTCAAAAACAATTGCAGCAGAGCTGGAATGGTTAGAAAAAAATGATAGATTTAAAACTTTTACTAAAAATTTAGATGCACCAAGTAGTAAAAAAGGTGAGGCTGGCGCCATGGCTTATGCCGAACTGTTTTTAGTTGAGTATGAACGAGCGGTTTGTACTAGTAGCATGGATTGCACTCCCGAACCAATTAACGATAAGGGTGTAGCTAACTATAGGGATAAGATTTACAAAGGAACTGCCTATGTAGGTGTAGGATACCAAAATACATCAGGACGCCGAAACAATGCGGTGGAGGTGTATAAATATGTTAAGGAAAATAATGTTGGAATGACAGCAGGTTCGAGCGGAGCAACAAATAGTGATGTGTCGTCTAGTCTGCACGATAAGGCGTGGGAGCTAGCTGATCAGCCAGGGGGTGAACAAGGACCAACTGACGCCTATTTGAGAGCGCAAGAAGAGGCTAAATGTCCAAGCGATTGCGAAAATCACGGTCAGGCTTGCACGCATTATGTGGCTACGGTAGTAATAACTTCTGGGGTGGATAGTGAATTTCCATATGGAGCTGTAAACACACAAGAAGATTATATGAAAGCACATCCCGAAACATATACATTGGTGGAAGGTGATGTTTCAAAAGAAGAGACTTATCAGCCGGGTGACATCCGAGTAAAGTTAGTAAAAGACCCTAGCACCGGAAAAATGACTTATCGTAAACACATTGAAATTTATGGACAACGTGAGGGTAAGAGTTACATATTGTCTGCATCGCAAGGTGATAGATGGGCGGGGTATGCGAATTTTTCTACTGATAAAAACGCAGAGTATCATATTTATCGTACGCAAGGTACACCGAAGTGTATTACTAATGACGGTGGGTGCGCGCAGAATAGTATGGATGTGGTGGGGACGGCGATATGTTTGGCACATCCGTTGGGAACTGATCATAAGACAAGGTCGTTTGATGATGGTGCACCGACGGATAATTTTAAAAAAGCCATCGACACGGTTTTTCCTTTAAGTGGAGAACGTAAGAATTGGAATCCTAGATCTAAAGCTGGCTCTTCGTGTGATGTAGGAGCGGCAACGGTAGTTCGCTATTCGGGCGTAGATAAAAAATTTGACCGAGGGCTTGATGGTCAGCACGAAGTAAAAACGAATAAAAAGTGGGAATTGATAAAACCAGCCAGTAGAAGTGATTTGCAACCTGGCGACTTAGCCTACTGGCAAAATGGCGATAGTGGTCATGTATGGATTTATTTGGGCAAAATTGGCAAAAAATTATATGGTGCACACGCCCACTATAACGGTAGAGAGTATTTGGGTATTGAAGATAGCACAACTGAGACGGTAGATTGGATTTTACGACCGAAAAATGCCCAGAATACTACGCAAATCACTGAAGAGATGTTAAAAAATGCCGGTAAAGATAGTGTGATGACTGCAAGTGATTCATCTACTACTAGTAGTACTTCGGGTGGCGCGCAAGCCATTAATAATTCGGCGATCGAGTTGGCATGGCCGGCGGGGACGAGTGAGAGTAAGTATTCGAGTGGCTGGAATGAGGCTGGCGGAAAATACTACAAAGAGCTTGATAGAGAATATAATCAGGGTGGTGCAGACTGCTCAGAGTTTGGTTGGACGGTGTTGAGACATTCTGGTGCCGTAACTGAAGAAGAAAACAAAAAATACCCTCTAACTGGTGATGAAGATTTTAAATTGTTTACGGAGCATCCGGAAAAATGGGAAGATTTAGGCAAAATTAAAAAATCTGAGTATAAACCTGGTGATGTGTTGTTATGGACAAAAAGTCAGACACACATAGCTTTTTATGTAGAAGAAAACGGTAAAAAATATATAGCAGAGGCTTCGCACCACAATAATTATTTTGGCCATTTAGTAAAAGCTTATAGTGGAGCGGAGCGGGTGTTTAGATACAAGGGTGGTGGTACTACAGATAATTGTGATCGGTGTAGCACTGGTGATGAAGATTCGAATGGCGACGGGACACTAAAGGACGGTGGCTTCAAATCGGCTAAAGAAGCGCAGGCGGTAGTTGATGCTTATAATAAAGCTAATTTGTCTAAATTGAACCCCGGCTTAGGTAGTGCTTGTAGAGATGACGGTGATTTACATAAGAACTGTGTAAACTTTTCTAAATGGTTCATTGCGACATATCTTAAAGGCATGAATTATAAATTTTTTGGTAATGGTGGTGATATTGCGCAGAATTTTTATGATGCGAATAAAGCGAAGTTTCCTAAAATAAAAGAGAGTAAAGTGCCGGTAGCTTATTCAATTGTAAGTTTGAGACGCGGACCGTTAACTGGTAGCGTCGAGGGGCATACGGGAGTAATATTAGGTATTAATGGTGACCAGATTATCTTTGGCGAGGCTGGGTATTGTAGCTTTAATGCTAGAATAACTACATTATCGGTAAAACAAATGACGTCTCATAGCTATCAAAAATATATTGATATTAATGCTTATGTAGGTTCAGGAGGGCTACAATAATGGATGATTATCGGATAAATTATGGAACTGATAGTGATTACGAAGCTGATAATTTTGCCACAATGTTTAGGAATTTGTTGCGAAATTTAACAAAGAAGCAAAAAATAATTATATTAATAGTGGCGCAGATATTGTTTGCGATTATTCTGATTGTAGTGATAAATATGATTTTCAAGCCAAGGAGTCATATTGACACTGTAGACAATAGTGGTGTATTAAAAAATATACCAAGTGCCGAAATCGAGCTATATGAGCAGGCGCTTTGGAATATTATCGAAGAAGGTGTGCCAGGAGTAGAAAGTAGTGTTATTAATGATGTGGTAGTTAGGGAAGATACATATAATCAAGAGGAGAGTGAAGTTACTGGGGATATTCAATATCAGGCGAGTTTTATAGTCGATATAGACTCCATAGAACAAACTTATGAGATAGTGCTTGGTTGGACCAGGAAGGGCGAAACGGTAGACCCGATCATTCAATGTCCGCCGATGAATGAAATGAAATATCCTGGTACGATTTGCGTGGGTTCTTACGATACGACTTATAGTTTTTGGCATTATTTCCCGTATTATGAGAATAATGAAAATGACTATACGGTTTGGGAAATTGATGGCGATGATGCAACAAACACTATTACTGTGATAAGTTCGGTATGCAATCCGGAAAAATATAATGCAGAAGCGCTTGAATATATTAAAAACAATACGCCTTATTATAATAATCCGGATTATTTAATAAAATACGAAGTAAATACTGTTGATGAGGAATGCGAAGCCCTAGATTAGGGTTATTTATCCCAATCAAACCCTTCGCCGAAGTGGCCGTAGCGGGCGGTAGCTTCGTAGATGGGGCGGAGTAAGTCTAGGTACTTAATAATTCCCTGCGGGGTGAGGTCGTAACCTTCAATAACTTCGGGTTTGCCATCAATGATGACGGTTTGTTCTAAGGGCTCAGCGACGCCGATGGCATAGGCGAGGCGCACAAAGACTTCGTGGGCGTTACGCTTCTTAAGATAATCTACGGCAATACGGCGCGCCATATAAGCAGCGGAGCGGTCTACCTTACTAGGATCTTTACCAGAGAAAGCGCCACCACCAATGGGAATACGAGGGCCGTAATTGTCAACAATCAGTTTGCGACCAGTGAGGCCAGTGTCGGCAGCAAAACCGCCTTGATTCCAGTCGCCGGCAGGATTGAGGTGAAGAGTGGGTTGTTCAGTGATGTGATTGAGAGTAAGGAATTCTTCAACGCGCGCTTTTAAGTCGGTGGTACTAACATTTTGAAAACTAGCGACGATAGAATCTACTTTGTCATTTTTGAGGGTAAATTGTGTCTTACCATCGTAAGGGTATTTTTCGTAGATAAATTGGTTGAGTCGGCGCGCTAGGACGACTTCGCGTGGAAGCATCTCGGGAGTTTCATCGGTAGCGTAGCCAATCATAATTCCCTGGTCGCCAGCACCACCGGTGTCGACGCCTTGGGCAATTTCGGGTGATTGTTTGACAAGATTGATAAAAATTTTGTAGTTTTCACCGGTGATGCGGTCGACGATGGCGCGGATTTCGTTATTAGAAACTTGAGCCTTGGAAGTGACTTCACCGGTAATGAAAACTTGGCCGTGGCCGCCACAAACTTCTACAGCGACACGAGAATTTGGATCTTGTTCAAAATGGGCATCCAAAATAGCATCGCTAATTTGATCACATAATTTATCTGGGTGTTTGGGTGAAACGCTTTCGGCGGTCTTGTACATATAACTCCTTTATTACTGTTATATTATAACCTGAAATATGATAAAATAAAAGTATGAAAATTGCGGTTTTTACCGACGCTTACCTAGAAGTAGCGAGTGGCATTGCCTCATCAATTAGAGCACAAAAACAAGATTTGGAACGCTTGGGGCATGAAGTGGTGCTGTTTTGCCCGGGGTTAAAGGGTTCGGTGGCTAAGTTACCGGCTAAGGAGCGTAAAAATGTGATTGTAGTGCCGACTTGTAGAGTATGGCATTTTGGTGGAGTGCCGATGGCGCGTAATCCCGAGACGGTGAAGCAATTTATATTAGAAAAATACCCGAATTTTGCTCAGTTTGATATAGTGCACGTGCATTATGAGGCGGGGTGTAGTCTGGCGGGGGTAATGTTGGCACGGCAATTTAAGGTGCCTTTGGTGCAGACAATGCATGGACGTGAGGATTCAGCGATTGCGGTGAATGTACCACATCCGTTTAAGGCGTTTGTGGCGACGATACTAAACTGGGCGCATGCGGGTTACATACCGCATACAGTGAAGGTACACAAAGATGATTATCTAGCAACTAGCGTGACGCGGGCGAAAATGTGGGAGCTGATGGTGAATCATGCTAATGTAGCGGATATTGTGATTACACCATCAAAGCATTTTGCCAAGAAATTGAAACATTACGGAGTAAAAAAGCCGATTCGGCCATTATCAAATGGGGTGGCGGATGATTTGCTGGTAAAGGGCGCAAAAGTACGGGAGTTGAAAGAAGGGGAGCCATTGAAAATTATCTGGCACAGCCGAATTTCGCGAGAAAAGCGATTTCGCGGGTTTTTGTTGGCTTTGAAAGATTTGGATGTGCCGTATGAACTATATGCCTATGGTAATGGTAATGACTTTTTGGTGGCACAAGCGATGATTCTAAGGTGGAATTTGAAGGCAAAGTTGTATGGCTCAATGGGGCGCAAGGAGATTTTCAATAAGATGAGTGAGTGTCATATTAGCGCGCTGACCTCGTATAATTTTGATACGCAGTCAATGACATTGTTGGAAGCGGAAGCGACGGGGTGTCCGGTGTTTTTCTGTGATCCAGATATGAAGGAAGTGGTGCCAAAGGGGAGTTATGTATGTGCAAAGGAACCGTCGGCGAAGGCGATGGCGGAAGCTTTACGGGATTTGGCGGGGCATCCGGAGAGAGTGAAGGAAATGAGCCAAGTGATGCTCAAACATCGTAAGGAGATATTACAATCCAATAAAATCAATGAATTGATAAGTATTTACAATGAAGTAAAATAAGGCTACGGGTCCTGACGCCACATCTTCCCCCACTGCGCTAACGCTTGTGGGGGTCCCCCAAGTGGCGCCACCCGTAGCCAACGATATTCTCATTAGCCCCCAAGCGACGCCACCCGTCCCTTCATCGTTAATCTTCCAAGTGGCGCCACCCGTAGCCCACACCGCTCACTGATGCTTCCAATATTTTTCCAGGATTGTATAAATTCATTACTGCAATGTTAGCGGTGAGGGTGCCGCTCCAGAGAGAGATGGGGGTGTAGTTGGTGTTTTTAATCGGGGTGGTGATAACTTGACCGTTAGCGGCGGTGATAATTTGGCTCTCGTGAAAGGTAGTGATACAACAGGGGTAGCTGAGGGTAAACTTATGTAGAGCTTCAACAATAGGGAGAAGTGGCTGCGAGAGTAATAACATCTTAGGGAAATAAACAGATTTGAAAAGTTTTTGTAACTGCGCTAGGGAGGCGATTAGGTTGATATTGGTTTGTTCGAGCCAGCTGGTGGCGGTATCGGTGGCGAGGTCGATAGTGTCGCGGGTGAGGTAAATGGGGGTAGAAGTGTTCTGAATAAGCGTGGTGACGGCGGTGGCGGTTTCGGAGTTTTTGGAAAAATCGCCAAGTAGGATGACGGCGTCGGTATTTACGGACGCGCTACAATAGTTAGTAAGCTGAGCTGAATTAGCAAATGAGCCACTAGCAGTAGAAGGCATAAAATGGATATTTTCCAGTGGGGGCAGTTTGCGCTCTAAACTATCAGGGAGGATTATCTCGGTGGCTTTTAGAGGGAATTTGTCGGCGATGTAACTGGCGGTACGCTCAATAGTGCGAAAATTTTGGCTGTTGCCGCCAATTAGAGCGATAGTTCCCTGTTTTTGTTCGGGGATATTCCAAATGAGATTTTCAAAGAGGGGTTTTGATTGTTTTTGCCAATAATCGGGGTTCATAGTGGCAAGTCCAGCGTGATAGAAACAGGACAGTGGTCGGAGCCCATGATATGTTCGTGAATTTCAGCGTTTTTGAGGTATGGTAGAAGCTTGGGCGAGATAAAGAAATAATCGATGCGCCAGCCAACATTATTGGCGCGAGCGTTGCCCCAGTGCGACCACCAAGTGTAGCGTTGAATACTAGGGTAAAAATAGCGGAAAGTGTCAACAAAACCGGCGGAGAGGAGGTTTTTGATGCCCTGGCGCTCTTCGTCGGTGAAGCCGGCGTTCCTAGTATTAGCGTCGGGGCGGGCGAGGTCTAGCGGGGTGTGGGCGGCGTTAAAATCACCGCAGGCGATAATGGGCTTTTGGGCTTCAAGTCGGCGTAAGAGATTTAAAAACTCAGGGTCCCAAAAATTCTCGCGGAGCTGAAGGCGCGAGAGATCACGCTTGGAGTTAGGGGTGTAAACATTAACAAGATAAAAATAGGGGAATTCGGTGACGAGAATGCGACCTTCGGTATTGACGGGGTCGGAGCCATTAAGTTGCTGAGAAGCGCCACCAAGACAATTGACGCCATTGGCAACAAAAGTGGCAGTGCCGGAGTAGCCAGCACGCTCGGCGGGGTTCCAGTATTCAACAAACTCGGGGAAATCAACCTCCACTTGGTTTTTCTTGGCTTTGATTTCTTGGAGGCAGATGATGTCGGGCTTCTCGGAGGCGAGAAAATCTTGCAAAGCATTTTTGCGCAGGACTGCCCTCAGGCCATTAACATTCCATGAGTAGATTTTCATTAGTATCTTCCCCTTTCTAGGTCGCGTTTTTTGATGGTTTCGCGTTTATCGTATTTTTTCTTGGATTTGCCAGTAGCGATGATGAGTTTGATGTAGCGACCGCCGGCTAGTAGGCGGACGGGTATTAATTGAAAACCGTCTTGGCGGGCACGCTCCAAGCTAGCGATTTGCTTCTTAGTGGCGAGGAGCTTGATATTCTTGGCGGTGTCGGCGCCGAGAGTGAGGTTGTTTAGCCAAAGTTCATGATTTCTAATAGTTACAAAGGAACCTTTGAGCTGGACATGGTTGTCGCGAATCAGGCGGACTTCATCACCCGAGAGGCTGAGGCCACAAGAAAGCTCGTCGCCGATGTGATAGTCGTAGTGAGCGCGACGATTAACGGTGATGGTGGCTTTTGTTTTCTGCTTACCCATGTTATAATTATTATATCATGATAAAAGTGTATACAACTAGTACTTGTGCGTATTGCCATGCTTTGATGGCTTGGCTGGACGAACAAGGTATCAAGTATAAGGAAATGAGTGCCGAAGAGGACCCGACAATTAGCGTGGTGCCGGTGACTGAGATTAACGGTGAGCGAATTGTAGGATTTGATCGCCCGGCGATTAAAAAAGCGCTTAAATCTCTGGAGAAATAAGACGAGAGCGCGTATGAAAACGCCGAAAAAACAGGATTCAAAGATGGTATTGCTACTGCATGGTTTTCGGGGGACCAAGGAAGGCCTGGAAGATGTAGCGAAAGCCTTGGAGAAGCAGGGCCTGAAAGTTTTTGCGCCAGATTTACCACCGTTTGGTGAAGCGGGGGCGTTGGCGGAATACACGCCTGAGAGTTATGCTGATTTTGTGGCTGATTATATCAGGCAAAAGCGGCTGAAAAAGCCGGTGCTAATAGGGCACTCGATGGGGTCGATTATAGCAGCGGCGACAGCGGCGCAGCACGCTGATAAAGTAGCGAATAAATTAGTATTGTTGGCGCCGATATCGGCTCGACCGCCGAAGGTGTTCACCAATATGGCGCCGCTGATTGCGATAGCGCCGAGTGATTTGGTGACTTTGGCATGTACGGTGTATTTGAAAAGCACCAAAGATATTGACCAGTTTGCGGAAATGCTAGCAGTGTCGTGTCTGAGCGGGCGGGAGTTTACAAGTCGGACGGATGTGAGGAAGGCGGCGAAGTTTTCGATGCGGTATCAGGTAGGAGATTTTGACTTTAGACAAAATACGTTACTACTAGCCGGTAATAAGGATAGGTTGATTAAGAAGGAAGAGACTGAGAAGCTAGCTGAGGAGTTGAGGAAGCGAGGAGTGAAGTGCCAAGCGGAGTTTTTGCTAGGTGAGGGGCATCTACTAAACTATGAAGCACCCGAGTTAGTAGCAGAAAAAATTGTCAAATTTATATAAGTTATAGGCGGGTGGCGCTATTACGGGAGCGGGTCCTGTCGTCGCATCTTCCCCCACTGCGCTAACGCTTGTGGGGGTCCCCCCAAGCGACGCCACCCGCTCCCTTATCGCCTATCGCTTATTATCTATCACAGTTTGGTAGATTTCCTCGAAGCGGCTGATGGTGTTGCCTAAGTCGTGTTCTTTGGCGAATTTGAGACTGTTTTGGCTGAACTTGTGTCGGCGGTCTTCGTCGGTGAGGATTTGCTTCATTCCCTGGTAAATGCCGTCAACATCTTTAGGCTGGCAGAGGTAGCCGTTTTGATTATTGTGACAGATTTCGCTGACCGCGCCAGCGTCTACGGCCACCAAAGGTAAACCAGTAGCGGCGGCCTCAATCAGCACGATACCTTGGGTTTCAATCTCACTGGCGGTGACAAAGAGTGAGCCGGCGCGATAAATATCGGTGATAGCTGGAGGTAAAATACGACCGAGAAACTTGATGTTTTTCTCAATACCGAGGTATTTGGCATAATCCTCCAAGTGTTCGCGGTCGGTGCCCTCGCCGACCACTACCAGCAAGGCTTCGGGTATATCGGTGAGGAGTTTGGCAAAGGCGTCAAGAACTAAGGAGACACTTTTTTCGGGGTCAACCCGACCGACATAGAGGATAATTGGACGGTCGGTAGGGAGTTTATAACGCAAGTAAGTTTTGATATTGGCTTTGCCGGGTTTAAAACATGATAAGTCAACACCGTTACTTAGAGCCTCAATCGGTACCTTAAAACGACGCTTGTTCTTAGGAGTGAGGTCGGTGATGGCAATCTCGGTGGGCATGGTGGCGTAATCGCTGTGCTTGAGGTAGCGAGCCATGTATTTAACTAGGGCGGCGTCAACCGGACGCTTGATGGGTTTTAAAAGTTTGAATTGACCAGTGACGGTATCGGGATAAGTATGGCCGGTAGAAACAATCGGGACATTGTGATGCTCGGCGTAATAAAGGACGGCTTGGCCAATCATCTCGGAGGTTTGGCTGTGGATGACATCGGGTTTGAACTTTTTGAGGGCGCGACGGACGCCGAAATAAGGGTTGGGCGATACCCAGAGGCCGTAGCGATAGGCGAGGCGGGGTAAATCTTTGCCGAGAATCTCTTTTTTATCTGGTACTTTATTAATCTGGTCGGGATAAAAGGGGATGCGGATAGATTTGAGGTAGACGGTAGTAACGCCATTGCGCTTGACTTGGTGAGCCTTGCCAGTAAAACTAGGACAGATAACCATGACCTCGTGACCCTTATTAGCCAAGCCAAGGGCGAGATTATGAGCAAAAGTAGCGATGCCGTTGGTCATCGGGTAGTAGACGGCAGAGGTGATGGCGATTTTCATAGTGATTTAGCCTTGTCAAGTTGGGGATCGCGACCATGGTTGGTGTCGTCGTAGGTGTTCTTAACCTCAATGTCGGGTTTAATGCCGTCGCCGTCAATATTATTATCGTGCGGAGTGTACCAGTGAGCGGTGGTAACTTTAAGAATTGAGCCGCCCGAAAGGTCAAGTAGGGTTTGGACTACACCTTTGCCGTAAGTTTGCTCGCCGACCAGAGTGGCTTTGCCATAATCTTGGAGGGCGCCAGCGGTAATCTCGGAGGCGGAAGCGGTGGTGCCATCAACTAGGACGATGGTCTTGATGTCTTTCAAAATGGCCTTGCCACGCGAAGCGTAAGTGGTGGCGTCTTCAAAATGGATGGATTTTTGAGTGACGATGGCGTCGCCGTCAAGCCAGAGACTGAGTACTTCCTGCGCGGCGGTGACATAGCCACCACCATTGCCGCGGAGGTCAAGAATGATTTTATTAGAGCCTTTATCCTTGATTTCTTTGGCTAATTTTTGGACTAGGGCGCCGGTGTTGTTATCAAAACGGAGGATTTTGAGGATGGCGGTATTGCCATCGTAGGTGACATAGGCAGAGACATTGTTGATTTTCTCGCGTTTCATGGTGAAGGTTTTTTCCTCGCCATCGCGTACTACGGTGACGGTGACCTCGGTACCCTCTTCACCGCGAATTTTGTTGGCGATATCCTCACTAGAAAGGTCATAGATTTCTTCGCCGTTGATTTTATAGAAAATATCACCAGCTAGCATGCCGGCCTCGCGGGCGGGATTGTCGGGTAGGGTGCGGATGACGCGGACATAGCCATCGCGGGTGGCGATTTCAACGCCGATGCCAGAGCCGACATCACCTTCAAGGGTCTTTTTGAATTCTTGGGCTTCTTCGGCGCTCATATAGGTGGTGTATTCGTCGCCAACGGCGCTGACTAGACCTTTTTTGGCGCCGTCAAGTAATTGGTTTTTATCTAATTCCCCGTCGTAATTATTATCAAGGGCGGAGTAGACTTCGTTGAGTGCCGACCAATCTTCATTACTGGTGGTATTAATGCCAAAATAAGGCAAAAAGCCAGCGAGATAGTGCCAGTTGGCACCGATAAGGATGCCGAGCGCGAGCGTCACGACGCCACCGATAATAGCACTGCTAAGGCTAACTTTGCGTTCTTTTGACTTGTTCATTGTTACTATTTTAGCACAAATTAGTTAAAATGGATATAGCGATAAGCGCTAGCGGGGACGCCACTGCGACGGGAGAAATCGCCGTAGACATAGTTGTATTCAGAGAGAGTGATGGTGCCACCGCTGACGGATTCTACCCACATTACATGGCCATAGACGCCGGCGGTAGAGTAGGCGACGGTGCCAGGGGCGGGATTGTCGTCAACGCGGAAACCATGGGCGGCGGCGCTACTGCCCCAGCTGCTGGCGTTGCCCCAAGCGGAGATAGAATAGCCGTAGGCTTCGGCAACTTTGTAACCGGCGTAGCTGGTACACTGGCAGACATAGCCACCGTAGGCGATGAAGGCGAGATTGATGCCAGGGCATTTGCCACGATAGGGGTAAGAATTACCATTAGCGTCGGCACCAGTGCTAGCGACCGCACCGTAGTTATTAGAAGCGCGGATGGCTTTGTTGATTTCTTCGGCTTTGATTTTGCGGGCGGCTTCGGCGTCGGCGCTGTAAGCGTCGGCGTTGTCTTTGTAATTAGCGATAAGGGTGTTTTGTTCATTGCGTTTTTGGGCGATTTCGGAGCGCTTGTTGTTTTTGCTGGTGATGATGGCCTCGTTGCTGGCTTTTTTCTGGGCGAGGTCTTGCTTAACACGACGGACTTCCTTGGCGGCGGCGACTACTTGCTCTTGGACGGTTTCTTTGCGGGTCTTGCGTTCGGTAAAATCACCGAGGTTGTCGCTACTGGCGAGGATGGTGATGGCGTCGGGGTCTTCGTTTAGGTGCATCTCAACGGTGAGGTCAACTAAGGCTTGTTGTTGTCTTTCAAGTTTGGCTTCGGTGGTTTTGATTTGCTCGGCGAGGTCTTTGGCGATGGCTTCATAAGAGCTAATTTCGGCTTCAACGGCAGCGATTTCGGCATTTAAGGAATCTACCTTGCCCTGTAAAGTGTTAGCCTGGCTAGAAAGTTCGTCGGCCTTTTTCTGGGCGGCAGCTTCGCGGTCGGCGGCGTCGCGGCAGGTTTTGCTGGTGCAGAAGGGTGAATAAGTGGTAGCCTTGGCTTCGTCTTTGGTATTAAAAAATTGGAAAGCTGGTACGGCTAACAGGGTGAAAATTATGGGATAAATTAGGTGTTTGTGTTTAAGTCTCATACTACCATTATAACACAGATAAACATAAGAGTCAAGATAAGTAAAATAAGAATTTATTTAACGAATTTTTGTTCGTGACTTGAATTGAAAAAATGTCATACATTGGCAAGCGTCAAGAATATACATTTTTTCAATTCAAATCTGACTTAACAAATACTCACAAAAATTGTTAAATAAATTCTTGTGTTATCTTAGATACTTATGAACTGCGAGGCGGGCGGAGATGGAGCCAATGATGACGCCGAGGGCGATCGTAGCGAGGAAGATGAGGATGACGAGGCTAGAATCGGTGATATTGGTGATAGGGGTGATGTCAACACCGAAATTTTGGAGATTGGGGGCGACGATTTTGAAACCAAATACAGCGATGAGGCTGGCGAGGACGCCGGAGATGATACCGCAGAACTCAGCTTCAACTAAGAATGGGCCACGGATAAAGGTGTTGTCGGCGCCGACTAGTTTCATCATGTAGATTTCTTCGCGACGGGAGAAGATGGCCATGCGGATAGTATTAAAGATGACAAGGATGGAGATGATAAGGAAGATGCCACTGAGGATAAGGCCACCGTTCTTAGCAACATTAGCCCACTTGGTGATGGTGTTGATTTCGTTTTGGTTGGCGGCGTAGGATGGCTCCTTGGTATCAAGATTTTCTTTAAAAGTGGGATCGTTTTCAACGATGTTCTTGACGCTGTCAAGATTATTAGGCTCGTAGACCGAGATACGCATAGTGGCTGGCATGGCGCTAAGGAGAAGTTCTTTGACATCGTCACTAGAAAGGATATCGGAAACATCGGAGTTGCCACCTTGCTCTTCAAGGGCTTTTTTGGTTTCTTCCTCGGAGTTGGTAGTGTTGACCTCGCGGACATTACTGTCTTTTTCCATGATACCTGAGAGCTCGGCGAGGGTTTCTTCGGAGGTGGTGGGTTTGAGATAGATGGTGATGTCGATTTTTTCTTTCATGCTGGCGGCAGTGCTAGATAGTACGACGCTGGCAAAGACAGTAATCATTAGGATGACGAGGGTGATGGTCATGACAAGGGTGGCAGCGGCTGAAAGCCAGATGTTGCGGAAGAAGCTAAAAGTACCGTATTTGATAATGCGACCATAGGTGAGGAAAAAGTGAGAGTTGGAATTGCGGGAGAGGGTTTTGAGATGGTCGCGCACTACCGATTGCTCGTGTTTGATAGCGTGTTTGATTTCTTTATTGCTTATGCTTGACTTTTTACTAGACATATGATATAATGACCTTATAGACTTTTTATTCTTTTAGCGGCGGAACTGGGGTAGGTAGGATTAGAACGAGCGGGGCCAGCGGTTTCAAGGCGGTAAACGCCATGGCGTTTTTGGTCGCTAATAATACGGCCGTCTTTGAGGGTGATGACGCGTTTCTGCAAGTGGTTAACAATGTTTTCGTCGTGAGTGGTGACGAGGACGGTGGTGCCAAAATCGTTGATTTTTTGTAATAGGTCAATAATTTCAGAACGAGTGAGCTTGTCAAGGTTGCCAGTGGGCTCATCAGCGATGAGAATCTTAGGCTGGCGGGCGACTGAGCGGGCAATAGATACACGCTGTTGTTCCCCGCCAGAAAGTTGGTCAGGAAACTTGTTGCCTTTATCGGCGAGACCGACGAGCTCTAGGACTTTAGGCACAGTGCGACGGATTTCCTTGTTGCTCATACCGGCGATTTCAAGAGCAAAGGCGACATTTTCGTAAACGGTACGCATTGGCAGGAGCTTAAAATCCTGAAAAACCACGCCAATACGACGGCGGTAATGCGGGATGTGGCGTTTTTTGACATAGTCAAGATCAATGCCGCCGATGATGATTTTGCCACTATCAGGGATTTCTTCCTTGGTAATCATTTTCATGAGAGTGGACTTGCCGGCGCCGGATTTACCCACCAAAAAGACAAATTCATTAGGCTCAATATGAATAGAGACATTGTTAAGGGCCGGCTCATTATCGCCCGGGTACATCTTCGTGACGCGGTCAAGTAGAATCATACTAGTATTTTAGCATAAGCGTAAGTACGCGTCAATAAACTCATCAATTTTGCCGTCTAGGACTGAGTCTGGGTCTTTACTTTCGTGCTTAGTGCGAGTGTCTTTGACTAATTTGTAGGGTTGGAGGACATAGTTGCGGATTTGTTGGCCCCAACCAGCAGATTCGCCGGCGCGGAGCTCGCTGATGGATTCGGCGTTTTGTTCTTGTTGGAGTTGGATAAGTTTGCCCTTCAAGATTTCCATGGCCTTAGCGCGGTTTTGAATCTGTGAGCGTTCGTTTTGGATGGCGACAACGGTATTGGTGGGTAGGTGGGTGATGCGAACGGCGGAATCGGTAGTGTTGACGCCTTGACCGCCATGACCGCCACTGCGATAAACATCAATACGGAGGTCCTTGTCGTCAATAGTAAAATCGGTGTCTTGATCAATGATTGGGAGGATCTCAACAAGGGCAAAAGAGGTCTGGCGGAGATTATTAGCGTTAAAAGGACTGAGGCGTACTAAGCGGTGGACGCCATGCTCGGATTTGAGAGTGCCGTAGGCATTTTGCCCGGTGATTTCGTAAACGGCGGTCTTAATGCCAGCCTCCTCACCAGCGGTGCGGTCTAGGAGCTTGGCTTTGAAATGATGGTTCTCGCAAAATCTAAGGTACATGCGTTCAAGCATGCCGGCCCAGTCCATAGCTTCGGTGCCACCGGCGCCTGAGGTGATGCGGAGAATAGCGTCACCATGGTCGTATTTGCCGGTGAATCGCAGAGTTTGGCTGAGCTGAGTAAGGTTTGCTTGGATGGCGGCGAGCTGATCGGTGATTTCGGCCTTTAAGTCGGCGCCTTCTAAGCTCAAAAGTTCATTGATATCGCTAAGTTGGGTTTTGAGCATGAGAAAGTCGTGAGTTTCGTCCTGGAGCTGAGCGAGCTGAGTGTTTTTATTCTTGGCGTTTTCGGGGTTTTGCCAAATTTCGGGCTCGGAAACCTCGGCTTCCAGAGTGGTGATTTTTTTGAGCTTACTATCAATATCAAGGCGTCGCCAGAGGTCGTTAAGTTGGTCACTTAGAGTTTCAGCTTGTTTTTGTAGGTCGTGCATAGGGTAATTATAACATTTACTTGACAGATTTGTGGGGATTTTATAAAATAAAAGACAAGAGGGCTCTAGGAACCCTACTTATCTGTGTTGTTCTAGTCGCTAGTTTAGGCGACTAGGTTTTTTGACTGGCCGTCTTTTGATCGGTGACGACGCCAACCCTTAAAGTTGAAGATATTTTTTTTACACCTGCCAACGCTGTCAAAATACAACACGCGCGCATTGTAACAAAATGGATTACGAAAATCAAGCTTGAGCTCAATACTTTATTGAAAAAATGTCAGTAAGGGAGTAAAAAAGCAACTTTTGCTCGCGACTTGACAAATATTCACAAAAGTTGCTTTTTTTGCTCCTAAAAAAGACGGCACTCACTTGGGGTTGCTAAGACTTGAAGACACAACGGACTGCACTGCCGTACCTCTTAAAGTAGCTGCTGACACCAGCGTCATAACTATTGAAGTACAGGCGATAAGCGCCGGTACTACTGTAGGCGGTAGAAGACCAGTAGTAGCCGATTGACCCGCCATTGTTTAGCTGGCTAGAGCTGTAGCGGCCAGCGTAGACGCCTAGGAAGGGGGAGGCGGCTAATTTGGCGCCAGTAGAATAGCGACTACTTAAGGTATCAAACTCGGCTTGAGTGGGGAGGCGCCAGCCTTTGGGGCAGATATCGTATTGGGAATCACCACTAGATGGGTTGGTGCCAGCAGTAGCGGCTTTCCAGGTATAGTAGGCGTAACAGGCGCTAGTTGATGAGCAAGTGGTGCTACCAGAGTTGTAGACATTCTCGGCGGTATCGTCGCTAAAACCAGAGGTAGAGGAAGCAGAGAGAGTGTAGCCAGAGGAGGAGACATTAGAATCATCTTGGGTGAGTTGTATGGTACTGGAACCACCAAGCATTAGATTCTTAGTCATCCAGTATTTACCGCCGATTTTAGCAATACTGTATTCTTCATCATTACGAATATCCCAAAGCGTGGTGGTATCACCGGCATTAGGCATAGCAGTAGCGAGGGATGAAACAGTGGCATCTTGCATAGTGGGTGGTAATGGTTTTGGATTCCCCACCGCCGTAAAAGTCACAGAAGTAGAATAAGTACCAGAAGGCTTAGAAATGTCTACTTTAGAACCAAAGGTAATAGTGGTGCTAGAAGTAGCAGCAGGAGCGTCAGTAACTTTAATAGCGTGGTTTGGTGCATAACTACCGCCACTATCATAAGCAAGAATTGGGCAATAGTTAGAAGCACAGTTATAACCACCAGACTCACTGGATTTATCTAAGCCTCCAGTATAACCCCAATAGTTAGTGGGGAAGTTAGCAGAACTATAAGCTTGAGTAAGAGTAGGTACAGTAGTGCTAGGAGAAGTAGCAGTGTTAGTAAGGGCCGTAGGACTACCATTAGTAGCATTCATTTGTAAAGTATAGCCATAGGTGTTATTGGTAGAAACATTAACACTGGCGGTAGTAGTACAAAGCGTAGCAGAAGCAGCGGTAGCACCCGGGGTACAGTTAAGAGTAGATGTAGCAGGAGCAGAAATATCTAATACATCAGCTATATCTAGAGAGGCTTCACTGTTGCCTGATTCAGCATGGGCCTTATTGATACCAACACTAATACTAAGAGTGCTAAACAAAACAAAAGAACTAATTAATACCAATAATAGTACACCTGTAACACATATGATGCCTATGATACTCATGGCACCTAAAGACAAGGATCTTGTGTCTGATTTAGATTTAATACTGTTTGTTATTGCTAACATTTTTACCTCTCTTATGACCTTAATTTGCTACTTTCCCCTATCCCCCTACCCCCTCGTAGTGCCATTTTTGTATTTTTAAAAGAAAGGTCTATACAAAAACGGCACCGCGAGGGGTGCAACAACCTGATAATTCTTACCGCATTGTGCAGCTTAAACTCTCGGGTCACCTCGTGGCGCCGTTGTTGTTTAAGATACACAATACAGTGTTAAAAATGTGCGGTTTTGAAAATTATCAAGTTGTTGCGTATCTATTATAACACACTTTTGCTTATTTGTGCGAAAAAATGTATAAAATAGAATTAAGAGCGATGCTTGTGGGGCTTGGTGATGTGGCGCAGATGCGGAAAGGCCGATAATAGACGGTGGTAATGCCAGCCGCGTTTGGCGAGCTGGGCGTAGATTTCGTGGGCTAGTTCTTCGCTAGCGTCGTAGTCAAGTGGTTTACTGGCTTTGCGTACCTGATAGAGTACTATAATAGAAATAATGGCGTCAGTAGCGAGGATGACCGCTAGAATAGCTGATACAGTATGGAGAAGAGTTGGTGAGAATGAATTGAAAAAGTCAAAGAAAATAGGATTAATACAGGTGACCACAAAGGTGCAGATGATGCCAAAAGCTAGCAGAGTTTCGGCGCAGATGCGGCCGTTGAGATTGAGTGGGCGCTGGCTATAATCCCACCAGCGAGCGTGAAAGATTTTTTCTAAAATAAAACTAGTAAAGTATTCAAGTGTGCCACAGACCAAGATGGAGAGGATAAATAGTGCGGGGAGATTATTCATAAAGGGGTCAAGGAGTATTGTGACTAGCAACACGCCGGTGCCGTAAATTGGGAGGTAGGGGCCAATCAAAAACCCGCGGTGGACAAAGTGGCGGGCTTTGATGGATTTAAGGATGGTTTCCATACACCAACCGATAACAGAGTAGGCGAAGAATAATAAGAAATATTTTTCTAGGTCGGTTAGCATAAGATTATTGTAGCATAGGTGATGGAGGTTGAAAAGTTCGGTGTTTTAGATAAAATGTGGTATAATAAGAATGGCGATGGACCGTCGCCAAG
>JAFRJZ010000002.1 GCA_017431945.1 Candidatus Saccharimonadota bacterium | reverse complement strand
TTCTGTTAAACTTTTCATAGGAACAATCCTTTCTATAAATTAGTTGTTATTGCTAACTACTATTTTATAGGATTGTTCCTTTTTTGTTTCCTTTCACCTATTCTTACTTTTAATTTATTTCTTAATTCTTTAACTAAGCCAGCTATAATTATTTTCTTCTCAAAAAATCTAAAAGATGTTATAATGTATCCATGAGCAGAAAAATCGAAGTTGATACCAAAACTTTCATCCGTTTTTGGTTAGTGATTCTAGGTTTCGTATTAGCTCTATTTTTCATTGAAAAGGCTTTAACCGGCCTCATCATCGTCGGTATCGCCGCTTTTCTCGCTATCGCCATCCAACCCCTAGCACGCCGTATTGACAGAATCGATAAAAGTAAAGAGCGCCCCGCTCTTTCATCTGTCACCGCATTTTCTGTAGTTATTGTCGCTATTGGCCTAATTATTTCAGTTATCGGCCCAGTCGTAGTCAATGAAACTAGCAAATTTATTCATCAACTCCCCGAGACCTTCCAGAACACCATTGGTGGCTGGGACGGCATCAATAGTTTTGGCGAGAGCATTGGTATCAAAGATTTACACGGTGAAATTTATAATGCCTTACAAAACTTTTCTAACATGATTTTTGGTAACCTCGGTGGCACCATCGTCAACGGCATCGGCACCGTAGCCTCTGTCGTTACCGCTGCCATCCTCATATTAGTATTGACGCTATTCTTCCTCTTAGAAGGGAAGAGCTTAATGACTGGTTTTTGGAAACTAGTCGGCTCTGAAAGTCGCGACACTCACAAAAAGAAGAAAACTCTCGCCATCCGCCATGTCGTCGCCCGCATGAAAGATGTCATTGCTACCTATGTTTCTAAACAACTCTTAGTTGCTATACTGGATGGTTGTGTCACCGCACTAGTAGTATTTATTATGTCGTTAGTATTTGGTTTTTCCAGTGACCTCGCTATTCCTATGGGCTTAATTATGCTCATTTTCTACCTCATCCCAATGTTTGGTCCTATCATCAGCTGTATCCTCGTGTCACTCATCATCTTTTTCAGCAACCCCATGGCCGGTGTAGTATTTGCTATCTTCTACATCCTTTATCAACAAATTGAAAACAACTTCATCGCTCCCAAGATTCAGGGTAATGCCTTACAGCTACCACCAGTTATCGTCTTAATCGCTATTACCATCGGCATGTATGTCTTTGGCCTACTCGGCGCCATTATTGCCATCCCAATTGCTGGCTGTATTAAAGTTCTCATCGAAGAATATCCCAAGCTTAAAGAACTTCAAGAATCATAAATCATTCAATAATTTATCGAGCTAGCGCTTGATTTTTGCAACTTTTTTTGCTACACTCCCGAAAATTTTAAAATAATCGGGAGTATATTTTATGAAAATAAGTTATCACAAAATCATTATCGGTGGTATCATCGCCCTCACGCCAATTGTCCACTGTCTACCTAGTAACGCTTATGTATTCCGGTGCGACGATGTTAAATTTGTTTTTGCGCGTGGCTCGGGCTCTGATCTTAACTCTACCGACGCTACCGCTTGGCACGAAGCACTAGACAATATGTTTAGAGGTACCAAACTCTACTACAATTTTTACGAACTTGGCAGTAAAGAACAAAACGGTCATCAATACCAAGCTACTGCTGTTAGTGACTCAATTGGTGGCTATTTTAACCTCATCGGTGCCGCCGTCGGTGGTGGTGATTCCTTTGCTTATGGCGATAGCGTCAACGAAGGCGTCGCTGAACTCCAAAACTATGTTGAAAAAACCAACCAAGCCTGCCCTCATACCAAATTTGTGCTTGGTGGCTATTCGCAAGGCGCCCAAGTCATCAGTAAAGCTATTTCTAGTTCGCTTATCCCAGCTGACAACCTCATTTATGCTGCCACTTTTGGCGACCCCAAAATCTATCTCCCCGAAGGCGCGCCCAAGCGTGGCACTGTGCCAGACGCCTGCAAAGGCGAAAATCTCTCCGATTACCGCGCCTATGCTCCCAATTGTTACGACTATGAGGGTATTTTAGGTAGTTATCGCCCTTATGAGCCATCACAATATTACGGCAAAGTTGGCGTCTGGTGTCACGACAAAGATATTATGTGTAGCACCAAGTCTAGTCTCGACGACCATCTTAACTATGCTTCCGAAAAACTTTATCTCCACGCCTCTTTTGTAATTGCCAACAAAATATTTGAGGCCTTTCCTGCCGAAACTACCAGTGGCGCCAATACTCGCATTAAATTTAATCAAGATACCGTCATTATGCTTGACACTACCGGCTCCATGGAAAGTATGATTGACACTTACAAAGCCGAGGCTATCAATCTTGCTCGTGAAACTCTTGACAAAGGTGGTCATATTGCCCTCGTTGAATATCGCGATCTCCATGATCCCTTTTTACCAGTAATCCATTGTGATCTAGATACTTGTACACTTGAAGATTTTGAACGCGAAATCGCCAAACTCCAAGCTGAAGGCGGCGGTGACTCACCCGAATCCTATCTTTCTTGCGTCTACTACACGCTAGGGCAAGTTCATTGGCACAAAGGCGCCAACAAAACCATTATTGGTATCTCTGACGCCGGTTATCACGATCCCGATCGCAATGGTATTACCAAAAAAATGGTCATCGCTCGTACGCTTTCAATTGACCCAGTCAACCTTTACATGATTACGCCCGAAACCGACGCTTACGCAGAAATCACCTCTGCCACCGGTGGTGCAGTCTTTAGTTCTGCTGAAGATTATAGCAATTCTACTCAGTATATTCTTAATCGCCCCATCGCCACACTTGAAAGCGATAATTACTTTGGTCTAGTCGGTGATACCCTCACTTTTGACGCCTCTGCCAGTACCGCTACCACTACCATTGATCACTACGAATGGGATTTAGATTTTGACGGCGAGTTTGAAATTATCGGTGATAACCCCATCGCTACTCACACTTATAACACGCCCACCTCTGGATTCGTTCAAGTCAAAGTCGTCGACAGCCAAGGATATTCTAGTACTATGTCAGCCAATGTATCTATTGAAGAAAATCTAGAAGCTCCAGCTACTATTAATAATACCAATACCGAAACCCTAGATGACACTACTCATAAGGTCAGTTTTTCTACTGAAAATGCCGAAAAAACCCTAGTCTCTTTAAACGACACCATTTTGGGTTTCACCACCGAGAATAGCCTTACTGTTTCGAATGTTGAATACGCCAGTCAGCTCACACTCACACCTTATTCTAGCTCTGGCACGCGTGGTGCTTCCAGCACAGTTACTCTCGGTTTCAAAATCCGCCCTACAAAAACTAACCTTCACAATCTCAATATTGATTCTACTTTGTCTGATACAAATGTCTCAATTACCGGTTCTACCAGTATTGTGCGCACCCCGAACTCTGGTAAAAAGTAGCATTTTGTGGTATAATATATATAATATGTCACCACGCGTTAATCAAGCGATTTCTCAACTCAAAAAGCAGGAGCTAAAAACTCTAAAACCTCGTGGTTCGCAAAATTTACGCAATCTTGAACGCACTTCTAATGACAATCAAGCTACCGATAGTATCAATTTCATCTACACTGGTACCGGCAATCATCAAGATTCGTCAAATTCACCCAAGTCGCGCCTCAAACACAAAGCGCCACTTATCACCGCTGCCCTAATCACTATTTTGCTCGGTGGTGGTAGTTTGATTTTGTTAGCCCAGACCATCATGCCTACCTCACTAGCGATGCGTATTATTGAAGATTACGATGTTGCTTGGGTTGCCAATCATGCCCGTGCTAAATTAGTCGCCAAATACGCCGTCAAGACCAATCAAGTTAGCGACAAAATGAAACAAGATTTCAGCGACGCCGGCATCAAGATTGACACCAAAAACCAAACCTTCACCTACACTGACGGTAACAATAACACTCGTGTCACTAACGCCGATGAGGCTTTTGATGATGCCATCTTTATCGATAAATTCACCACCGCCACCGAATCTACTGCTGGACATTATAGTACTGCCTATGACGCCATTACTGCCAAAGTCTTAAGACGCCTCGGTATTAGTCGCGATGTTTTTACCGACTGGGACAACACTAAAGATAATGTAGACGAAAACGCCAAGTTAGAATCAATTAAAGAGACTATTAAAAAACGCAGCCCCGAGCTTCATGGCCAGACTATTGCTGAAGGCGAGTCCGAGCAACACTCCGAAGATAGTTCAATTTCTAAAAGTAGCACCAAAGAGCAAATCAAAAAACATTTATCTGTAACCACTGGCGCGCTTGGTATCAACGCTGGCACCAAATGTGCCAAATTTGCCGTTTCTACTGCCCTTGCCGCCCACACTATGGAGTCGCAAATGGCAACTTCTTATCCATTATTATCAATTCTTGAAGCTATTCAAAAAGCTCAAGCCGAAGCAGGGAACTATAGCCCTATTAATCAAGTATCTAACCTTCTCACCACCCCAGACGAAAACGGCCAAACCGCCATGGACGCCCCCGAGGTTCAGCGCCTCTATGGCAATACTGTTGCTGCCGAATCAGATTATAATATAGAAAAACTCACCAACCAAGCCAGCAATACCGTCGATGACCTCCACGCTTGCACCACCGCCGCTACTATTGCTAGTGGCGCTGGCATTTTAGTATCAGTCGCTACCGCTGGCACCTCATCGTTTGTCAAAATCGGCACCGGCATTATCGGTGGCGCCCTGGTTACTATCGGTGTCCAAGAATGGCTTGATCAATATATTGACGACGCCACCAATACCATTGACAAGCAATACGCTGCCCTCGATACTCTTACTGGTCCTGCTGTCGGTGCTGGTATTGTTAATGGTGCTAATAGCGAACTCAACGCTTGGGCACGTGCCGGTGGCAGTTCCTATATGAGCGCCGAAAAACTCGCCAGTTACAATAAGGTCAAAGAAGCCGCCACCGAAGAACAAGCTGCTTATGAGCGCGCTCATCTCAGCCCCTTTGATACCAGCAGTCAATATACCTTTCTCGGTAGCCTACTTTATAACAATTTCGCACCCCTAGCGGTCGCCAATCATAATAATTCCTTCATCAGCGTCATCGCCCAAACCAGTACTCTGGTTTCTACTAGTTTTGCTAATCTTCTACCCTCTGCTAGCGCCATCGCCGAAACCAGTGTTGATGATGAACTAGGCGTTTGCCCCTGGCTCGCAAGCGCCAACAACGCCGTCGGCAATAGCGACTGTCTGCCTCATGGTGGCACTGACCCCGATACTCTCAATGAAGATATAGAAAATGTTATCAAGCACATCATAGCCATCGGTGGTCAATTTGAATCTGACGAATTTACTCTCACTCCCACTATCAAATCTCATAGCAATCTTGAAAAACAACTCAAAATCTGTGGCACCATCATCAACCACCCTGGCATGTATAGCGGTGCGGCCGCCGAGTACCTCCATAACGAAACCGCTGGCGATTCACTTATTGATTGGTTCGCTACCAATTCCATCGCTTCACAAACCGTCGCCGGCGATATCGCCCAACTCATTCAAGTCGCCAACGACAAAGACCAAGAGGGCTGGGTCAACGGCGCCAATTGTGTCGCTAGCGACAGCGAATATTGGCAAACCGAAGGCAAATGGTATCAACGTTTTCTTGAAGATCAACGCCTACTAGCCAATTTCAAAATTATTGAAAAATCTGCCGGCGAAACCGTCCTCGAATCCAATTAAATGTTGTAAATTTTACAGCCATTTTCGTATTGACACGCTATATATAGTGTCATATAATACCTTTAAGACGCTAAATATAGTGTCAAGGTCAAAAAATTAAAAAATATCAAATTAAGTGAACGTATGTTAGGAGGTCTATTTTTATGTTCAAAAAAATCATCAAACGAGACGGCAAAATTGTCAATTTTAATCCCGAAAAAATCACCGATGCTATCGCCAAAGCCGGTCTTGCTACTGGTGAGTTTAAACGCGACCGTGCCAAAGCCCTTAGCGACAAAGTTGTCAAACAAGCCGAAGAAACTATCGACACTCGCACCCCCAGTATCGAGCAAATTCAAGATATCGTCGAGCAAGTTTTACTTGAGTCATCCTTTAAGCAAACTGCCAAAGCTTACATTTCTTATCGCCAAGAGCGCAGCCGCATCCGCGATGCTAAATCTGACTTAATGAAAATTTACTACACGATTTCTTGCGCTGATGCTTCTGAAGACTCTGACGTCAAACGCGGCAACGCCAATGTCGACGGCAACTCCGCCATGGGCAAAATGCTCCAATACGGCGCCGAAGGTTCCAAAGTCTTTGCCAAGTCCATGTTGCTCAGCCCCGAGCATGCCAAAGCTCACGACAATGGCGACATTCACATTCACGACCTCGATTTTTACGCCACCGGCACCCTCACCTGCTGCCAGACCGATCCTTTCATGCTATTTGAAAACGGCGGCTTTAATACCGGTCATGGGCATTTACGCACTCCTAATTCTATCGGTAGTTACGCTGCACTTGCTGCTATCATCCTTCAAGCCAACCAAAACGAACAACACGGTGGTCAATCCATCCCTAACTTTGATTATGCCATGGCACCCGGTGTCGACAAATCCTTCCGCAAAGCTTTGAAGCGTAATCTCGAAAAATACAATGAATTCGCCTCTAAGCCCGTCAAAGCTGAGATCAAGGATGATGTTAAATTTGGTGACGACGAAAAACTTCTAAAAGCCAAAGTACCCAAAAAAGTCATCACCGCTTCTAACGAAGACGTTGAACGTGAAACTCTCCAAGCCATGGAAGGTTTTGTTCACAACCTTAACACCATGCACTCGCGTGCCGGCGCTCAGGTACCATTTACTTCAATTAATTTCGGTACCGACATCACCCCGTCTGGTCGTTTAGTTAGCAAAAACTTACTCGAAGCTACTATGAACGGCCTTGGCCACAGCGAAACCCCGATTTTCCCAATCAGCATCTTCAAGGTCAAAGAAGGCATTAACTATAATCCCGAAGATCCTAACTATGACCTTTTTAAGCGCAGTATGGAAGTTTCTGCCAAGCGTCTCTTTCCTAATTTCACTTTCATTGACGCACCATTTAATCTTCAATATTACAAGCCAGGTGATTATCGTACCGAAATTGCCACTATGGGCTGTCGCACTCGCGTCTTTGGTTCCGTATTCCCCGAAAGTGACGGCATTGTTACTGGTCGTGGCAACCTCTCCTTTACTACTGTTAATCTCGTCCGTATTGGTATCAAGCATGGTATTTGCCTAGGTGAACGCAAAGAAGCTGATTGGCAAGGCTTCTACAAAGAGCTCGACGAGAAAATGGATTTAGTTAAAGACGAGCTCCTAGAACGCTTTGAGTTTCAGGCTAACCAACACGTCCGCAACTTCCCATTTCTCATGGGTGAAGGTAACTGGTTTGGCAGCGAAAAATTAAAACCAAATGATAAACTCCGCGATGTTATTAAGCATGGTACGCTCAGTATTGGCTTTATCGGCCTCGCTGAAATTCTCGTCGCCATGACCGGCAAACATCATGGCGAAGACGCTGACTCACGCGAACTCGGCCTTGACATCATCACCCACATGCGTGAAAATTGCGATAAATATAGCAAAAAATATAAGCTCAACTTTAGTTTGCTCGCTACTCCAGCCGAAGGCTTAGCCGGTCGTTTCACCCGTATTGATCGCAAAGAATTTGGCAAGATTAAGGGTGTTACTGACCGAGATTTTTATACCAATTCCTTCCATGTGCCAGTTTATTATCCCATCTCTGCCTTTGATAAAATTGAGATTGAAGCTCCTTATCACGCTCTTTGTAATGCTGGTCACATCACTTACATTGAACTAGACGGTGATCCTAGCGACAACATTGAAGCTTTTGAAGCGGTAATTCGCAAAATGCATGACTGTAATGTCGGTTATGGCTCGGTCAACCACCCAGTCGACCGCGATCCAGTCTGTGGCTTTTCTGGTATCATCGAAGGTAAGCGCTGCCCATCTTGCGGTCGCCTCGAAACTGACGGAGAAGTACCATTTGAACGTCTCCGCCGCATTACTGGCTACTTGGTAGGCTCATTAGAACGCTGGAACGACGGTAAACGCGCCGAAGAAGCCGTCCGCGTCAAGCACAACGTCGATGGCTGCTACACCGTGGCTGAGAAATCCGCTCGCGAAGCCGCCAAAGCTAAGCAAGTATCTTCGAAAGGGAAAAGATAATGAAAAATAAGACCGCCACACCTTTTCCTGAGGACCGTAAGCTTGGGCGAGCGCCCTCGAGCGTGTCCGAAGGAAAACGGTGTGACGGTCTTATCCGTCTCTCTGGCCCAATTGAACACGATAATATCGTAAATGGCTATGGCTTGCGCGCAGTGTTGTGGACACAGGGCTGCCGCACCCACTGCCCCGGTTGCCAGAATCCCGAAACTTGGGACTTAGACGGCGGATTTCTGGTAGATATTGACGAAGTCAAAGAACGCCTCAGTAAATTAAAAGGTCAAGCTGGCATCACCTTTTGTGGCGGTGAACCTTTCTTACAACCTGTTGCCTGTAAAGAAATCGCCGACTGGGCCCGCAAAGAGCTAGGCTGGAATATCTGGTCATTCACCGGTTACACTTACGAAAAAATCCGCGAACGCGGTGGCGATGAATGGGATTTCCTTTGTTCCCTAGATGCCTTAATCGACGGTCCCTTTATCCTTGCTCAACGCGACCTCACTTGTAAATTCCGCGGTTCACGCAATCAACGTTTACTCCACCTTGATCATGGTAAAATCATCAAAACCGAATAATATGATTTATCTAGACTACGCAGCTACTAGTCCTATTCTGCCAGAAGCTAAAAAAGCCATGCTAGATGTACTAGATAATTTTCCTGGTAATGCTTCGGCCCTACATACACCAGGTCACCGCGCACATGAAATCATCGAGACGGCGCGAGCGGACATTGCCCGGCTAATTGGCGCTCAGCCACATGAGATTATCTTTACTTCTGGCGGCTCAGAATCCAATAATACTGTAACTAATATTTTTGCCGGGCAATCAGTGGCGGTTTCCGCCATCGAGCACGCAAGCGTGCTCGAGTCCGCTCGCGCCCGCTGCAATTGTATAGAAATCCCTGTGAATAAGTATGGAGAGATTAAGGATAGTTTTTTTGAGAGCATAAAACGGAATTCTTACGAGAATTCCGCAGCGAGCGAGCCCTGTAACGACAGGTGCGAGCGAGCGAGCTCGAGAAAAAATCTATCTTTAATCTCTATCATGCTGGCCAACAATGAATTAGGAACTATTCAGGATATCAAGCATCTCGCCAAGCTTGCTCACCAGTACGGCGCACTCTTTCATACCGATGCCACTCAGGCTCTTGGTAAAATTCCTATTAATGTCAAAGATTTAGATGTCGATTATACGACTATCTCTGCCCACAAAATTGGCGGCCCAGTTGGTATCGGCGCACTTTATGTCAAAGATGGCACTCCATTCACGCCCCTTATCATCGGTGGCCATCAAGAGCATGGCAAACGTGCTGGTACTTATGCCACTGCTAATATCGCCGGTTTTGGCGCCGCCGCCAAATACGCTTATAAACACAATACTCCTAAGCTTTACGCCGAAAAAATCGCACCACTGCGCGATGAACTCGCCTCGCGCATCTTAAAAGAAATTCCATTCAGCAATATTAACGGAAGCTTGTCTAAACGATTTTCCTCGCGGACGCTTGCGCCGCCCGCCGTCGCGGGGGCGCTGCGCTTCGCTCGCGCTCGTAAGCGCGAATGCCCGCTCGAAAAACATTTAGACAACCTTCCTAATATTTTAAACGTATCTTTTGAAGCTGCCGAAGGCGAGTCCATCCAGCTCTATCTTGATGCCAAAGCCGATATTGCTATCTCTACCGGCTCCGCCTGTGCCGCCGGCGATGGTAAGCCTAGCCACGTCATTATGGCGACCACTAACGACGCCGAAGTCGCCCACAGTTCCATCCGTTTTTCACTCGGCCTTGACACCACCAAACAAGATATCGACGAGGTAATGAAGATCCTTCCCGACATTATAAACAACCTCCAACAAATCAGCACCATTAAAATGAAAGGAGCCAAATGACCACCAAACAAGAATCTCAGGATTGGGTATATTCCGCCAAAGTCAAAGAGCATTTTCTAAATCCTCGCAACTTTCTCATGGGCGATGAATCAAAATTCACTCACGACACTGAAGGCATTGTCGGCAACCCCATTTGTGGTGACCAAATGAAAATGTTCCTCAAAATCAAAGACGACAAGATCACCGATATCAAATGGAAAACTTATGGCTGCGCTAGCGCCATTGCTAGTACTAGCGCCCTCTCTCAGCTCGCCAAAGGCAAAACTCTGGACGAAGCTCTCAAAATCACCGCTAAGGACATTGACGATTACCTCGGCAACCTCCCCAAGCACAAATTTCACTGCTCAGTCCTCGGCCACGAAGCCTTAGAGGCAGCGATTAAAAACTACCGCGACCAAAAAGATCACTAAATTCACCACTATCACCGTCGCCCCAGTCGGCAGAGTCAAAAGAAATGACAGTATCAACCCAACCAAGAAGGCCACCACTGCCACTATACATCCTACTATTATAGCACACTTAAACGATTTTGTCAACCTCATCGCCGTTAGCGCCGGGAATATAATCAGTCCCGATATCAGCAGCGCCCCCAGTAGTTTCATTCCTATCACCACCACTACCGCACAAATCAGCGCAAATATCGCATCAAACAGCCCCACCTTTACTCCTACCGACTGCGCGAACTCCGCATCAAAAGTCACCGCAAAAATCCGCTTAAACAGCACTATATATAATATCATTACCATCACTGCTAGCACCACGCTCATCACTGCATCCATCCATCCCACCGCCAAGATACTACCAAATAGATAACTATTCAAATCAATATTCACGCCCCCGCCCAGCGAAATTACCAACACCCCCACCGCCAAACTCGATACCGACAACACCGCAATCATCGCATCACTATACACTTTACGATTTCGGCTAATCCACAAAATCACAAATGCCGCCATCAATACAATTAAAAGCGCCAAAAAGGTCGGCATCACCCCCGCCACCAGCGCCACCGCCACCGCACCAAACGCTGTGTGCGACAAGCCATCACCAATCATTGAGCTCCGCCTCAGCACCAATGGCACACCAATCAGCGCCGCTACCAGCGCTATCGCCACTCCCGCCACCAGCGCTCTCACCATAAAATCATACGAAAACATTTCGACCAGCGTGCTCATTTAAATTTCTCCATATACTCAGCTGTAGTAAACGCCTTAACTCTACCATCCTGAATCGCCACCACTTTATTACCAATCAAATCTTCCGCGTCAAGGTCATGTGTAATCATAATAATTGCCAGCCCCGTCTGATTCAACCCTAGTAAAATCTCATAAAACTCCCGCCTTGATTTATAATCCAAATTGTTTGACGGCTCATCTAACACCAATAGCTCCGCTGTCGCCATCAACGCTCTCGCTAGCAACACCTTTTGCTTTTGCCCGCCCGACAGCTCACTAAACACCACGCTTTCTAAATCCATAATCCCTAATAGTTTTAGCTTCTCGCGCATCAATTCATAATCAGCTGGTTTATAAAAAATCCGCCGCCCCATCTTACCCAGCAACCCAGACATTACCACCTCGCGCACTGTCGCCGAAAAATTCATTTCAAAATTAGTTTCTTGGGGTAAATACCCAATTCTCACCCCATCTCGCAAAACCACCTTACCACTCCTCGGTTTAATCAATCCCAAAGCCCCCTTCACCAGTGTACTCTTACCCGAGCCATTCGCGCCCACCACGCAGACAAAATCACCTTGCCCTACCTTTAAATCCGCCGATTTTATCACCACATTATCGCCAAATCCCAGAGTCAATTTTTCTAACTTCAAAAGCTCATTTTTCATTTCAACGCCTCTTTCAATACTTCCGCATTTCTGCGCATCAAATCTACATAAGTCACACCACTATCAAAATCCGCCTGCGATACATTATGTGCGCTGTGTAGTTCCATCACCTTTGCTCCTGTCGCCTCAGCAATCGTATTTGCTAACCGACCATCATTTAATTCAATTTTTAGCACCGCCCCCAATTTATCGGCCTTTATTTCATCAACTAACTCCGCCACTGTCTTACTACTCGCTTCTGTCTGCTCAGCACAACCCGGAAATGCCGCTTTATAATCTAATCCATATTCCTTCGTAAAATAATAAAAAGGGAAGCGGTCGGCAAACACCAATTCTTTTGCTCGCGCCCCCTTCACCACCTCACGCAAATCCTTATCCACCGCCACGATTCCTGTTATATATTTCTCGGCGTTCGCCTTAAACTCTTCTGCATGTTCTGGCCAAATCTCGCCTAGCTCATCACCCACCACCGCCACAATTTCCGCCATATTTAACGGGCTTGTCCACACGTGTTCATCCTCTTCGTCGCCCACTATATCCGGCTCCACAATATCCGTCAGCCCCCAAATCTTATCATAATCTATATCATTATCCTCCAACAAATCATCCAGCCACTCCTCTGACTCACCCCCACCATACAAAATAAAATCAGCGTTTTTAATATCAATCACATCCTGCGGAGTTGGCTCAAAATGGTGAATCTCGCTCCCCGGCTTCAATAGCATTTTTACCGGCAAACCAGTATCACCCACCACCGCCCGTACCGCATCATACTCCGGAAAAGCTGTTGTAATAATTACAACATTGTCGTCAGAAGAATTGTTGTTTTTTAGCCACAAAAATCCACCCACTAATACTATTGACGCAGCCAGGCCCACAATCAAAACTATCTTCTTCATCTCTATAAAATTATAACACAGATTGACCATTCAAGGCATTTTTTATATAATTAAATAAGATGAAACACGATAAATTAATCCTGCTAATGTTTCCTGTACTATTTTTGGGTGCTTCTCTATTTTTTACCACACCAGTCAACGCCACTTGCCCTGAAGGTCAAGTAGAAACCAACTTTTTTGGTTGTGTTGAAGACGATAAGCAAGGTTGTGGTGTTTGGATGGTAATTAATCTCGGTCTCACAATTTTAACCTACGGCGTTGGAATTGCCGCCACCATTGGCTTAGTCATTACTGCTATTTTATACCTCACCGCCCGCGACGACTCTGGGCAACTCGCCAAAGCTAAAACTCGTGTTTTTGAGATCGTCATCGGGTTAGCTATCTACGCCGCTACGTGGAGTATTGTTTCTTGGCTAATACCTGGTGGTTTACTTAATGGCGGTGATATTTGCAGTACCTCCACTCCCAGTGCTGGGTCATCTAGCTCATTTAAAGGTAATATGGCAATAAATAATGGCGGTGATAACGACAAAGATTCCGACGACCCCGGCACTGGTAGCGATACCAGCGGCGACCTTACTGGCAAAAAAGAATACAAAAAAAGCAATCAACTCTGGCCCCTTCAAACTAGACATCAAAGGTGGCTCAAAATACACCTATAAATCCGACAATTCCTCCATCGCTTATGTAGCCGACGGCAAAGTCTACCCCAACAGCGTCGGCAAGACAAAAGTCAGAGTAAAATCTGGTTCAAAAGAATTCGTCGCTACAATCCATATTACAAAACGCACCTCTAAACCACATATCGGTCAAGCCGCCGGTAAAGGAAATTCAGGGGGTGTAACGACTAGTGACTTATGGAATAGAAACCACAATTACACCCAGTGGGATCATGTATTTAGATTCAAAGACCCCGGAAAAGCTATCGCTGCCGCTAAAGCTATGAAAGCCACCGCCAGAAACAACAACGTCACTTACAGTAATGTGTCGAAAGATAGATCGATGTCATTTACTCGCGAAGTTCGCAAAAAGAATTGGAATCCCAGTAAAGTAAAGAAAAAATGTCAAACTGCCTGTTCTCAATTGGTATTAACCATAGTCCAAATTGTTGGCTACCATAGAAAAGACACAGACTATGCTTATTCAGACGCTTACCACGCTATCAATAAACTCAAAAAAGGCTCTCATTTTTATCAAAAAACTAGTAAAGATTACACCGAAAAGTGGACTAAACTCAAAGCCGGCGACATCCTTATTGATTCCAAGCCCAAGGATGGCGACGAAGGACGTCATGCAGTAATGATAGTAGATTAATTACTTTCCCCAAATGTAATTTGATAATCATCAGGATTATACCCCGCCTCGCGAATCAAATCATACACCACTTCGTTACTAGTATTGTTCACATAAGCCTCCAAGCACATAATTGTCGGGCATTTTGATGCCAAATTATCTTCAGTGTTTTCCATCTCATCACTAGTCGAAATACCGTATTGATCTACATATACTCCCCAAGTCGTCGCCGGGTCGTCAGTACGATTATATAATTGCAAAGGCAACTTATTCACTATACTATATATATTATTATACCTATCTACAAAATTCGTCAGCGCCGTATCATTAAGTCCTAGTTGCTCCAGCGCATCCACCTCACTCGGGTGCGTTTCATAGTAAGCAAAAGTCCCGTCTGCATCTAGTAGATATGTATACAATTTATAAAAATCATCAGTCGCTAAGTCTAGTTCAATCGTCTTAGTGGTCATCCCGTCCATTGAAATCTCGGCGGTATATTTACCCGGAATAAGATTCTGTGAACTATAATTCTCGTATTCTTGACCATTCAACTTTACCGTCGCCTCGGTCGGAACCACTCTGATGTCAATCGTCGCGGTCTTAGAATTATGGATAATAAAAGCCACAATAATAACAATCACCGCCAGTAAATTCACTGCTATTACTATGCTGATAATTCTATGCGATTTAATCCAGTTAATCATAACTTAATTATATCACACCGCTCATCAAAAATATTTATTTTAATCAACTTGTGGTATACATCGTGCCAGACCTATCTTCGCAAGTTATTAGTATCATTATTGGTATCTATATCATAGTCCATGGTATCGTATTAATGATTCTATCTTTTTCTGCCAACAAATATTACACTCCATTCTTTGGCGTCATGTCTAGAGTGTTATCTATCATACTTGGCATAATTTTAATCGCAATGCCAAATGTTCTCTCTACTATCTTTGTTATCGCACTTGGCATCTGGATTATATTATCAAGTATTGATATCATCAGCGTTGCTATTGCTTCCAGAAAAGCAATACCTAACTGGGGCCTATTACTAGTCTTTGGCATCATTGACTTAATCGCTGGTCTTATCATTCTATTCAACCCATTTACCTCATCTATCTCAATCATGATTATCGCTGGCGTTGTCGTTATGGTACACTCAATTGTCACTATTATCGACATGATTATGATCAAGCAAAACGCCAAAGAAATCGCCAAAGCCATCGAGGCAACTACCAAAGAAACCAAATAATCAAATATTTAAAAGACCCTTCTTAAGCAGGGGTCTTTTTTATTCGTTACCAATATGGCTGGACCGGCAGGATTCGAACCTGCGAATGCTGGGACCAAAAC
>JAFRJZ010000018.1 GCA_017431945.1 Candidatus Saccharimonadota bacterium | reverse complement strand
TTACAGAGATTTAACATTTAACTTAAAAGATCTAGAATTAATACTTAGAGAATGGGAAAATCGACACAATAATCCAGAATTATTTTATAATGAAGATAACTACTTAAAAACGGCTTGTTCCGAATTCTTTAATTAAACCTAACAAGACTAGAGTCTTGAATTTTTAACTAAAGTGTGCTATAATAAAGACAATTATCAATTTTAATGAATCAACTACGGGAGATTTCCTGATTAAGCCCGTAGCGTAGGAAAGGAAACTATGGCTGTAAAAGTCGATATTAAGGACTTGCTCGGAGCTGGTGCTCATTTTGGTCATCGCACTAGCCGCTGGCATCCCAAAATGGCACCTTATATTCATAGCAAGCGCCAAAACGCCCACATTATTAATCTAGAAGCAACCGTCGAGGCATTGAACGATGCACTAGAAAGCATCACTAAGCTTACCAAAGACGGCAAAAAGGTTATGTTTGTCGGTACTAAGAAGCAACTCAAAGATATCACCAAAGCTGCCGCCGAAGATGCTGGTATGTTTTATGTCACTTCTCGTTGGGTCGGTGGTACTTTGACTAATTCATCTACCATCAATCGCCAGATTAAGAAACTTAAAGATTTGGAACGCCGCATGGCTTCTGGCGAATTAGAGAGTCGCTATTCTAAGCTCGAAGTCCAGCATTTGCAAGACGAAATCGATTTACTCAACGAACGCTACGGCGGCATCAAAGAGATGATGGAAAAACCTGCCGCGATTATCGTCACCGATGCTATTGTTGACAAAAACGCCATCAAAGAGGCCAAAACCCTCAAAATTCCAGTCTATGCAATTTGCGACACCAACGTCGATCCTACTGGTATCGACCACGTAATTCCGGCTAATGACGACGCCGTTAAGTCCGTCAAATTAATTCTCGACTACTTTGTTGAGGCCATAAAGGAGGGCAAAAAATAATGAGTGTTTCTATTGAAGAAATTAAGAAATTAAAGGAATTATCCGGCGTCGGACTGACTGATGCCAAAAAGGCACTTGTCGAAGCCGATGGTGATTTTGATAAAGCCTTAGAGGCCATGCGCAAAAAAGGCCTCACCAAAGCCGAAAAACGCGGTGACCGCGAGACCCGCGAAGGCCTCGTCGAAGCCTACATCCACGACGGTCGTCTCGGCGCTATCGTCGAAGTCAACTGCGAGACCAGCTTCGTCGCCAAGACCGATGAATTCAAAGACCTCGCCCACAAACTCGCCATGCAAATTGCTAGTATGGCCCCACTTTACGTAAGTGAAGACGATATTCCTGAAGATGTCATGAAAGCCAAGAAAAAGGAACTCGAAGCCAACTTCAAAGGCCCTGAAGACAAAAAAGATATGATTTTGGAAGGTCAAATCAAAAAGGCTTTTGCCGATAAGATTTTGCTTAATCAACCTTACATCCTTGATGACAGCAAAACCGTCGCCGACTTCATCAAAGACAACATTGCCAAGACTGGCGAAAACATTTCCGTCCGCCAGTTCAAGCGTATTGAACTAGGCGTAACTGAATAAAACAATTAGGGTTTTAGAGCGTATTTTAGATTTGAAACGAAAAAATGTATATTCCTGACGCTTGCCAGTGTATGACATTTTTTCGTTTCAAGTCCACGCGAAAAAACCCTAATTGTTTTTTTATGATATGCTATAATACTACTAAAAGGAGTATTTATGTTTGATATTAACGATGATCGTAAAAAAATGGAAGCAGTGGTCGACCGCTTTCTCGACGAAATGAAAAAAGTTCGCACTGGTCGCGCCCATCCCGACATGCTTGCCGGCATCAAAGCCGAAGTCTACGGCCAGATGATGCCATTAAATCAGGTAGCCAACATTGTCGCGAGCGATGCTACTTTACTGGTTATCACCCCATTTGACCCCAATAGCATTGAGGCTATCTCAACTGCCATCCGTGCCGACCAAGCTCTCGGACTTAATCCTGCCGACGACGGCCACGTGATTCGCGTGCCTATTCCGCCATTGACCGAGGAACGCCGCCGCGAAATCATCAAAAACGCCAGTAGCAAAGTTGAAAATGCCAAAGTTGCTATTCGTAACATTCGCGAAGATGCTCGCAAGAATCTCAAAACCGCCGAACTTCCCGAAGACGCCAAAAAGCGCGCCGAGAAGGAAATCGACGACCTCACCCGCGAATTCACCGATAAGATTGATACTGAATTCAAAAACAAAGAACAGGAAATTTTAACAATCTAAACTTTCTTCAAAGACCGTAAAAAATGTTATAATAGAGTTTATGAATATTGTTTTTGGAATCATTATTGGTATTTTCGTGCTCATGGGTCTAATCGTCGCCCACGAACTCGGCCACTTCATCGCCGCTCGCCGTAACGGCGTCGCAGTGAAAGAATTCGGCATCGGCTTTCCGCCCCGCGCTCTCGCTTGGGTCAAAGGCAAAGACGGCAAATGGCATCGTTTACCTAAAAAAGACTGGGGCAAACCCCAAAAATCCCTCATATTAAGCCTCAACTGGCTACCAATTGGCGGTTTTTGCTCCATGGACGGCGAATCCGACGCTGATACCCGTAAAGGCACCTTTGGCGCCACCACTTTTTGGCAAAAAACCAAAATCCTCTTTGCCGGCGTCACCGCCAACTGGTTAGTTGCTTTCATTATTCTCACTATATTGGCCTTCACCGGCATGCCCCATTTTGTTGACAACCAATTTACTATTAGTGGTGACACCTCAGTTACCCCAGGCATAGTCACCGTCAAAGAAGTCGTCAAAGATTCACCCGCTGAAAAGGCCGGTTTCAAAGAAGGTGATCAAATCCTTCGCGCCGCTCCTAGTGAAGACTGTCTAAAAGACCAAGCCTGCGCCGAAGCTTTCAATATTGCCGATGCCACTAGCGTCACCAGCTTCAACAAAGCCCATCCCGGCTCGCTCGTATACTACAATATCTTACGCGACGGCGCCAAAAAACAACTCACCGCTACCCTTGGTACCGCTGACGCCGGTTACTTGCTCGGCGTTTCCATGAGCCAAAGCGGTCAGGCGCTCTACCGTTCCACTTGGTCGGCTCCCATCGTTGGCGCTGCCACCACCGTTCAACTCACTGGTGCCACCTTTGAAGGTTTAGGTACTCTCCTCTGGAACTTATGCTCTGGCATCGTCAGCCAAGCCAGTTTTGACGGTGACACCCGCGAACAGGGCAGGGAAGCCATCGGCGCTGCTGGCGATTCAGTTTCTGGTCCAGTTGGTATCATTGGTACTATCTTTCCCGCTTTCACCCAAGCTGGACCCACCAATGTCGCCTTTCTCGCTGCCCTCATCTCAGTTTCACTCGCCTGTATGAATGTCATCCCTATCCCTGCGCTTGATGGTGGACGCTGGCTACTAATCGCCATCTTTCGTTTTCGTCGCAAAAAACTTACCAAAAAGACCGAAGAGCGCATCGTTTCTCGCGCCTTCATCATCCTCCTCGCCCTCATCGTAATAATCACAGTACTAGATATAACGAGGCTGTTCTAGGTGAGTAAACGAAAAGAAACAAACAAGTTTTTGGCGGGCATCCGCAGTCACGACGTTCGCCCCTTGGGACGCGTGAGCGAAGCGAAGGACGAAGCGACAAGGCCCGTAACGACGGGCCCGAGGAGCGTCCGCCAAAAACTTTGTTTGTTTCTTATCATTTTAATTATGCTCTTCTGGACAGGCTTCTGTTTCTTATTCTCACAATGGTTTGTTGCTTTTCTTGCTATCCGCGTCTTTGGCCTCACCAGCGCACAGTTCCAAGAACCATTTAACCTCGCCATCTACGACCTCGTCAATTATTCATTAATGGTTTTCTTAAATGTCGGCTTGCCATATCTATTCTTTAAAACCCACAAAATCTCCAAAAAATACAAAACCCTCAAGGTCACCCGCGACAACCTCGGCTTAAAAGATCTCCCCACTTGGAAAGATATCGGCCTCGCCCCCGCCGGCTTCTTCGTCTATTTTATCCTTGCCGCCATTCTCACCGCCACTTTTTCTGCCATTTTTCCTTGGTTTGACGCCGGTCAAACCCAAGATGTCGGATTTAACTCCTTATATAGTAGCTTTGACCGCCTCGCTGCCTTCTTTGCGCTCGTCGTTGTCGCCCCTGTCGCCGAAGAGGTCATCTTTCGTGGCTGGCTTTACGGTCAACTCCGCGCCCTCATCCCCGCCAAAATCAATTTACCCTTCATTAAAAAATCCACTAAAAAATACCAATTTCCACTCTCCCTCGTCCTCTCCATGCTAATCGTCTCCGCCCTCTTTGGCCTGCTCCACCTCCAATGGAATGTTGGCATCAATGTCTTCTGCCTCAGTCTTGTCCTCTGCGCCTTGCGCGAAGTCACCGGCACCATTTACAGCGGTATTCTCCTTCATATGTTCAAAAACGGCATCGCTTTCTACCTACTTTATGTTATCAATATGTTATAATTAACTTATGAAAGCATCTGAAACTTTTGTCAAAACCTTCAAAACCATCTCTAAGGACGAAACAGCCATTAGCGCCCAATATTTGCTGCGCGCTGGCTACATCCACAAAGAAATGGCTGGTGTTTACACCTTTCTTCCTCTCGGTCTCAAAGTTATCGAAAATATCAAAGACATCATCCGCGAAGAATTAAACGCTATCCACTGCCAAGAGATTTCTATGACCGCCCTGCAAAACCCCGAACCTTGGCAAAAATCCGGTCGCTGGGCTGACCAAGACATTGATATTTGGTTTAAAACCGAGCTTTCTGCCGGTGGCGAAGTTGGCCTCGCCCCCACCCACGAGGAGCCAATTACCAACATGATGAAAAAATACATCAGCAGTTACAAAGACCTCCCTGCCTATGTTTACCAGTTCCAGACCAAGTTCCGCAACGAACTCCGCGCCAAATCCGGCATTCTCCGCGGTCGCGAATTTCTAATGAAAGACCTTTATTCCTTCTCCGCCGACGACGCCAGCCACATGAAATTTTACCACCAAGTTGAAGAAGCCTATCGCACCATTTTTGACCGCCTCAACATCGGCGACTCCACTTATCAAACTTTCGCCTCCGGTGGCATTTTTGCTAAATATTCACACGAATTTCAAACCGTCCTCCCAATCGGCGAAGACACTATCTATTACAATCAAGACAAATCCGTCGTCCTCAACGAAGAAGTCTTAAATGACGAGGTATTAAACGAAATGGGCGTTACTCGCGATGAATTAGAATCCACCAAATCTGCCGAGGTTGCCAATATTTTCACTCTCAAATACAAATATTCCAAGCCCCTTGACCTCAATTTCATTAATCAAGACGGTGAGCGTGAATATGTCACTATGGGCTGCTATGGCATTGGCGTGTCGCGCCTGATGGGCGTCATCGCCGAGAAATTTGCCGATGACAAAGGCCTTATCTGGCCAGAATCTATCGCCCCCTTCCGTTACTATCTCATTGCTATCGGCGACCAGGCCACTAATATCGCCAACGACCTCCATAGTCAACATCCTGATTTATTCTACTTTGACGATACTGATAATCGCCCCGGCGCCAAATTTGCCGACGCCGACCTCATTGGTCTTCCGTATCGTGCCGTCATCAGCGACAAAACTTTACAAGATAATAAAATTGAAATCACCAACCGCCTCACTGGGCAAACTTCTCTCTTGACAATCGATGATTTTGTTGCTAAACTCTAGTGCATGAGAAAGAGTGTGAATTTAACCAAAACAGGGAAGGCTGAGCTTGAAAAAGAGCTTGAAAGTTTAATTTCACGCCGTCCTGCCATTGCCGAACGCCTCGCCACTGCTCGCGCCTTTGGCGATTTATCCGAAAACCAAGAATATTCTGACGCTCGCGCCGAACAAAAGGCCGTTGAGAGTCGTATTCTTGAAATTGAGGATATCTTAAAAAACGCCAATGTCATCCGCGCCGGTGCCTCGCGTGGTCGCATCACTATGGGCTCCGTCGTTGAAGTCAAGGTGGTAAATAAAAAGCAAACTTTTACCATCGTCGGCCCCGTTGAAGCGAATCCTCTAGAAGGTAAAATCAGCAACGAATCGCCCATCGGTAAGGCCTTGATGGGCCGTAAAGTTGATGAAATCGCCGAACTCAAAACCCCCAAAGGCGTCACCAAATACAAAATCCTATCTATTAACTAATAAAACTGGTATAATTATATTATGATATTAGAAGACTATCGCAAAGAACGTTTGCGCAAATTAGAAGAAATCAAAAAACTTGGTATTGACCCCTATCCCTCCAAGTCATACCGCGACACTCATATCAACAAAGTCATTGACGATTTTGATAAATTAAAAGGCAAAGAGGTCTGCGTAGCCGGCCGCATCACCGCTATCCGTTCCTTCGGCAAATTGCTATTTGTCAAAATTCGCGACTATTTTGGCGAAGTCCAATTGTTTATTAAAGATGCCGACACTATCAAGTTTTTCAAACTCCTAGATACTGGCGACTTCATTGAAGCCAAAGGCACCGTTGATAAGACTCAAACCGGCGAAATCTCCGTCTTTACTAGTGATGTTCGCCTCCTCACTAAGTCTTTGCGCCCCCTACCCGAAAAATTCACCAACAAAGAGGAGCGCTATCGCCGTCGCTATGTTGATATGAATGTTAACCCCGAGGTGCGTGAGCGCCTGGTGCGCCGTTCCAAATTCTGGCAAGCCACTCGCGAATTTATGATGGATCATGGTTTTGTCGAAATCAACATCCCAGTTCTTGAACACACCACTGGTGGTGCCGACGCTAATCCTTTTGTCACCCACATGGACGCGCTTGATGAAGATTTTTACCTTCGTATCAGCCACGAGCTACCCTTAAAGCGCCTTCTTGGCGGTGGTTTTGACAAAGTCTTTGACATCGGCGTGCGTTTTCGCAACGAAGGTGTTGACGACGAGCATTTACCCGAGCATATTGCCTTTGAAGCTTACGCCGCTTACGAAAATTACGAAGACGGCCTAGAACTTTACGAAGCGATGATTAAGTATGTCGCCCAAGAGACTTGGGGTACACTGCAATTCCATGTTGGCGAATTTGATGTTAATCTTGACCAAAAATGGCCTCGTATCCGCTACTCTGATATCATGAAAGAAAAATATGATGTTGATGTCTTTAACCCCGACGAAAAGCAACTCCGCCAAATTCTCAAAGACAACAAGGTTGAGTTATCTGGTGAAGTTTCGGTCGGCCGCATGCTCGACAATATCTGGAAACTCATCCGCAAGACCTCGGCTGGCCCTTACTGGCTGATTGAAGAGCCACTCTCGCTTAGCCCCTTGGCCAAGAAATCTACCGAAAACCCTCTTGTCACCGAGCGTTTCCACCCTGTAATCGCCGGTACCGAGATGGGCAATGGCTTCTCTGAGCTCAACGACCCAATTGATCAATTAGAGCGTTTTGAAGAGCAACAAGCCATGCGCGACAACGGCGACGACGAAGCCCAAATGCTTGATATGGACTTTGTGGAGATGCTTGAATACGGTATGCCGCCCGCCTGTGGCTGGGGTAACTCCGAGCGCAATTTCTGGCTCCTTGAAGGTGTCTCAGGCCGCGAAGCCGTCCCATTTCCCATTATCAAAAGCAAAGATTAGTGCTATAATAGACATATGTTAGATATTAACTTTATTCGCGACAATCTTGACCTGGTAGAAAAATCTACTAAAGAAAAAGGCTACAATATTGACCTTAAAAAACTTTTAAAACTAGACGATGAGCGCAAAAAGTCTCTCAGCGCCGTTGAGAAACTGCGTGCTCAGCGCAACGAAATCGCTGGCAAAATGAAAGGCGGCAAGCCCTCACCCGAGCTCATTGAACAGGGAAAGGCTATCAAAACCGAACTATCTACACTAGAAAATAAACTTGGCGAGTTGTCTAATTCATTTTATGATTTACTGAGATCGGTACCTAATGTCATTTTAGAAGATGTGCCACTCGGCGGTGAAGAAGACAGCGTTGAAATCAAGCGCTGGGGTGATAACAAAAAGGAAGGTGTTGACCATCTTGATTATGCCACCGAGCGCGACTGGGTCGATTTTGAGCGTGGCGCCAAAGTCGCCGGTGCTAAATTTTACTACCTCAAAGATGGCCTGGCATTACTTGAAAACGCTCTCATCCAATTTGGCATCAAAAAAGTCTTAGAGCACGATTTTCATTTTACCACCGTCCCCGATTTAGTATCTTCCAAGATTCTTGAAGGCACCGGGTTTAACCCTCGCACTTCTGACCAATCTGACGAATATTTTGTTGAAGGCGAAGATCTAGCCCTAATCGCTACCGCCGAGATGCCCCTTACCGGCTACCACATGGACGAAATCATTGACGAAGATAAATTACCTCTACTTTACGCCGGGCTTTCAGCCTGCTTCCGCAAAGAGGCTGGCACCTACGGCAAGCACACCCGCGGGCTGTTCCGCGTCCATCAGTTTAATAAGCTAGAAATGTACGCTTTTTGTCTACCCGAGGACTCTCCCAAGATTCACGAAAAGCTCCTCCATATTGAAGAAGAAATCTGGCAAGAACTCAATATTCCATATCATATCATCAATATCGCCGCTGGTGACCTCGGTGCTCCCGCCGCCAAAAAATACGACATTGAATACTGGTCTCCAGTTGACCAAACCTACCGCGAAATCACTAGCTGCTCTAACTGTACAGATTTCCAAGCCCGCAATCTCAACATCCGCGTCCGCCGCAAAGATGGCACCATAGAGGTGCTTCACACCCTCAACGGCACCGCTATCTCGCTTGCTCGCACCCTTGTCGCAGTGATTGAAAACTACGCTACTAAAGGTGGCAAACTCACCGTTCCCGAAGTTTTGAAACCTTATTTAGGTCAAGATCAATTATAAAGGAGGAAATATGATTGAAAAAATTGAAATCAGCGGTAACAACTACAAAGTCTCAGAAGGCTTTCATAAATACGCCACCAAGCGTATCGGCAAGTTAGACCGCTATCTCCCCAAGGGTAGCAAAAAAGATGTTGTTGTCAAAATCGTCGTTACCGAAGTTAATCGCCCCCATAACAACAAATACAGCATTTCGGCCGCCATGGAAACCACCGGTGGTAAAGTTTTTGCCGCCAAAGACGAATGTTCCAATGTCTTCGCTGGTATTGACATCCTGGAAGCCAAACTCAAAGGTCAAATCAGCCGTTACAAACTTGAAGTCACCAATCACACTGGCAAGAAAAGCCTGAAAAATCTCTTTATCAAAAGAGGTTAATGTGATAAAATAAGGGGAGTATAACTTTATATATTTTCCGGAGGCTATTTCATGTCTAAATTACAACGCAAGCCAAAAAAACCTACTGATAAATTGGCCGACAAAACCGCTCTTACCAAATTTTTACAGGGAGTTTTTGGTGATGCCCAAAAGAAAACCCTAAAACGCATGGCCAAAAAAGCCATCGAAATTGGCAAATTAGAACCCAAATACCAAAAAATGAGCAAAAAAGAGCTCAGTGAGCAAGCCGGCATCCTCAAAGAGCGCGTCGCCAAACTCACCAAAAAAGATGATGATACTAAAGCGCTCAACGCCGTCCTCCCCGAAGCTTTTGCCCTTGCACGCGAGGTCAGCAACCGCATCCTCGGTATGCGCCCCTACGATGTCCAGCTGATTGGTGGTATCGCCCTCCACGAAGGTAATGTCGCCGAGATGAAGACTGGCGAAGGCAAGACTCTCGTCGCCATGCTCCCCGCCTTTCTCAACGCTCTCTCAGGACGCGGCGTTCATGTAGTCACCGTCAACGATTATCTCGCTCAGCGTGATGCTGGTTGGAACGGCCCGATTTACGATTTCCTCGGCCTTAAAGTTGGCGTCATCATCAACCAAGCCTCTTTTATCTACGACAAAGATTATCTCAACGAAAACCACGCCGACGAGCGTATGCGACACCTCAAACCTTGTACCCGTAAGGAGGCTTACGCTGCCGATATTACTTATGGCACCAATAACGAATTTGGCTTTGATTACCTCCGCGATAACATGGTTAACGAAGTTCAATACCTTCGTCAGCGCGAGCTTAACTTCGCCATCGTTGACGAGGTTGATTCTATTTTAATTGACGAAGCCCGTACCCCACTCATTATTTCCGCCCCTGCCGGTGATAACCCCGACGCTTACTACCAGTTTGCCAAAGTCGCAGCCAAGCTCACCCCAGAAGATTATGTTCACGACGAAAAGCGCCGCTCGGTCGCTCTCACTGACAAAGGTGTTGATAAAGTCCAAAAACTCCTCGGCATTGAAACTCTCTATTCTACCGACAACACCCGTCTTGTCTACCACATGGAGCAGGCTCTGCGCGCCGAGGTCGTCTTTAAGCGCGACAAAGATTATGTCGTTACCAACAGCGGTGATGTCGTAATTGTTGACGAACACACTGGCCGTCTCATGCAGGGTCGCCGTTATAATGAAGGTCTCCACCAAGCTATTGAGGCCAAGGAAGGCGTCGCTGTCAAACAAGAATCCATGACTCTCGCCACCATCTCGTTCCAAAACTTTTTCCGCTTATACCGCAAACTTTCCGGTATGACTGGTACCGCCTTCACCGAAGCTGAAGAGTTCCAACAGATTTACTCCCTTGATGTCATCCAGATTCCACCCAACAAGCCAATTATTCGTGTTGATAAAGACGATTTGATTTACAAAACCAAGGCCGGCAAGCTTCGCGCCATCGCCGACGAAATCAAAAAATACCACAAAAACGGCCAACCAGTCCTCGTCGGCTCTGGTTCCATTGCCAACAACGAAGAAATCGCCCGCTACCTTGACAATGAAGGTATCAAATACGAAATTTTAAACGCCAAAAACAACGAGCACGAGGCCGCTATTATCGCCAAGGCTGGCGAAAAAGGCGCCATCACTCTCGCTACTAACTTAGCCGGTCGTGGTACCGATATCAAACTCGGCAAAGGCGTCGCTGAACGCGGCGGTCTCGTCGTCATCGGCTCCGAGCGTCACGATTCGCGTCGTGTTGATAACCAGCTCCGCGGTCGTGGTGGCCGTCAGGGCGACCCTGGCACTACCCAATTCTTTGTCTCTTGCGAAGATGATTTGATGCGTATTTTCCAGGGCGAAAAGGTTGCTTCACTCATGAACCGTCTCGGCGTTGATGAAACCACTCCCATCCAGACCAAATCCGTATCTAGGACCCTTGAAGCCGCCCAGAAACGCATTGAAGGCTTCAACTTTGACTCCCGTAAGCATGTTGTCCAATACGACAACGTTATCAACCGCCACCGCAAAGTCGTCTATACCATCCGCCGTCGCATCCTAGAAGGCGAATCCATCACCGACGAAATTGACCGCCTGATTGACGATTCTGCCAAGCAACTCACTACTCTCAGTTCGCGTAGCAATAAAAACTTCAAAAAAGATTTTAAAGCCCTCTTTAATGTTGATGATAAGCTGATTGACGAAATTGGCTTGATGCGCAAAGAAAAAGATCGCTACAAAGCCGCCAAAAAGGCCATCAAAGACCTCTACGCCCAGCAAGAAGAGCGCTTTGGCTCTGAAACTATGCGTAAACTAGAGCGTGAGATTTACCTCCGCGTAGTTGACACTCTCTGGATGCAACATTTGGAGAATATGCAACACCTTCGCGAAGGCATCCATTGGCGCTCCATCGGCCAGCGTGATCCACTAGTAGAATATCGCTCTGAATCCCAAAAACTCTTTGACGGTTTAGAGCGCACTCTACGCGAAGAGGTATTAAAGATTCTACTTTCTATCACTCCGCAAGAGGCAAACGCCGAGAATGCCACCGATGGCGAAGAATACGAATCCGAGCTCACCAAGATGGCTGAGCCTGCTACCGAAAAGGGCGTCAACGAAATCAGCGCTGGCGAAAAGAATCTTGATAGTGAATTCAAGAAAACCGACACCAAGGTCACCGTCAAGCATTCTTCCGCCAAAAAAACCAACGCCAAAAAGCGCAAACAGCAACGCCAAAACAAGAAAAAAGGCCGTAAGAAATAGCCTCATAACCTAATTATACCACAAATCATCCAAAAAGTCAATATGAAGCACTCCCTAGAAGAAATCACCCTGAAAAACGGCGCCAAAGGCTTATTTATTCATGTCCCCGGAGCTAGCGTCATGGACACCCGCATCCAGTTTCGCGCCGGCATGCGCTACGCCAAGACTCCCGACCTCTACGAAATCGCTCATGTCGTAGAGCACCTTAGCTTTGGCGCCAATGCCAAATTTAGAGACGAACAAGCCTTTGAGTACGAATTTGCCAAAAACGGCGCCTATCACAACGCTTGGACTTCTGATTTCTCTGTCTGCTATGAATCCGAATGTGCCGATTTTGAATGGAAGCGCATCATGGATTTACAGCGTATTTCTATCACTCAGCCTCGTTTCAACGACGAAGAACTCAAAAGCGAAAAATCCACCGTCCGCTCTGAGCTCACCAGCTACATGAACGAATACCAACGTTTGCTATGGCCTCGCTTACAAAGCGCCCTCGGCGAAGATGTCCCCAGTCTCAACGCTCGCCTAAGAACCTTACCTAATATTGAACTCAAAGATATCCGCGAACATTACCGTCGCACTCACACCGCCAATAATATGCGTTTTATTATCGCTGGGCGCATCCGCGGTCGCAAACACGAACTCATCCGGATGCTGGAAAATTGGGAATTAAAGCCTGGTGAACGCTTCGCTATCCCCGAAGACACCCTTAAAAGCTCACCCGCCGTTTTGATTAAACGCAAAGACGCCTCCAATATCACCTTTGGCTTTTCTATGGCTACCCCGCGCCGCCTTACTATCTCCGAAATCTACGAAATGAACGCGCTTAATTATATTCTTAACGGCACCCTTAGTAGTCGTATCTTTGGTAAAGCTCGCAAGCGCGGTCTGGTGTATAGTATGGGTAGTAGTCTTGCCCCTAGTTTTCATCACACCTCTTGGGATTTTGACGGCGAAGTCAACCTAGAAAGCGCCGGTGAACTCTTCGACCTCATCCGCACCGAGCTCAGTCGGGTACTCAACGGCGACATCAGCGAACACGACCTCAATATCGCCAAATCTTACGCCCTCGGTCGCTATCAGATGGGCGCCCAAACCGTCGGCCAAATCGCCGACTATTACGCTGATGGCTATTTTCTCGGCCACGAAATCTCACCTTACAACCACGCACCCACCCTCATCAAAAACATTGATAAATCTAACATTGTTGACCTCGCTCGCGAATTTGCTGGTTCTGGTATCAACGCTCTCGTCGCTGTCAGTTCTTGCGAAAAAACCCTTATCAATGATTTAGAAGAGCACCTCTACGCCCTCCTCTAACCTATTTTAATTCATTTATCAACTTTATATACTGCGCTCCGCGGTCATAGACATTTTCAAACATATCAAAACTCGCTGCCGCCGGGCTCATCAACACTACTTCGCCCGACTGTGCATTATCACGCGCCTTATCCACCGCCTCTCTTAGGCTATCTACTAGCATAAATTTCTCATTACCATATCTTTTCGCTAATTCCGTCCCCGACTCTCCCATTAGCACCACCTTTTTCACTAAATCATTTTTACTTAGCAGTTCATTTAGCTCTGACAAGTCCGCATTATCAGTTTTATCCCGCCCACCGATTATCAACACCATCGGTACACTAAACGCCTCAATCGCCACCTTAGTTGAAGCCACATTAGTGGCAAAATTATCGTCATAATATTTCACACCATCTAATTCACGAATCAGTTGTAAGCGATGTGGTAACCCCTTAAACTCTTTAAATCCTGCGCAAATTTCTTCCAAATGCTCGTTTAGTAACTCCTTGATATCTACCCCTAAGTAACCACAGACAGCCAAAAGCGCCGCTTGGGCGTTTTCCATATTATGTTTGCCCACAATTGACAGGGAACTAAGCGCCTGCTTTAACTTATCTAGCAGTTGCTTTTTCTCCTCCTCACTGTCTGCCACCGCTTCAATCATCTCACCCACCGGATAAGCCAATTTTTCCTCAGCTGGCGAACGCTCTGCTACTTTTACCGAATCCTCATCATCCTTATAATACACGCATACATCACCTTCCGCCTGCCATTTTACGATGTTACTCTTGGCATCCACATATTCGGCAAAATCTTTGTGTACATTCAAATGATCTGGCTCAATTTTTAATACCACTGCCACCGCTGGTGAACGATACGCATCCCACAGCTGAAAACTTGACATCTCATACACTACCACATCACTCGCTTCTATTTCATCTAGTACTGATATCGCCGGTACACCAATATTGCCTACCAGCCACACCTTGCGCCCCATCGCCTCAAACACTGCTTTAATCAGCGAGCAAGTCGTACCCTTACCCTTAGTACCCGTCACACCGATAATCCGCGCCGGGCAATTTTCCAAAAAATACTTAGTGCTACTGCTCCAATCACCCTGCGGCCGCACCGAAGGGCTGCGCATCACCAAATCATATTGTTCTAAATCAAACCCTTCCACATCATCATCCGTAAAATCCGTAAACATTTTACACTCATCCCCCCGCTTTTCAAAATACTCCTTCACTGCCTGCCCCTCTTTACCACTGCCCAAAATCGCTACTTTCATATCTAACTCCTTTTTTCTCATTATACCCCAGTAAAAATAATATTGTCAACCAACCACGAGCGTGATATAATAAAAAGGCAATAGTTTAATAATTCTGCGGAAGCACTTTTTATTATATGTACATGTAACATTTCAAATATAAAACGGCGCCGTGAGGTACCTGATGTTTGAAATGTTTCACACATGTAGAATTATTAGGCTATTGCACCCCTCGCGGTGCCGTTTTTGTATAGACCTTTCTTTTAAAAATACAAAAGTGGCACTACGAGGGGGTAGGGGGTCAGAGGAAAGTAGCAAATTAAGGTCATAAGAGAGGTAAAAATGTTAGCAATAACAAACAATATT
>JAFRJZ010000017.1 GCA_017431945.1 Candidatus Saccharimonadota bacterium | reverse complement strand
TTACAGAGATTTAACATTTAACTTAAAAGATCTAGAATTAATACTTAGAGAATGGGAAAATCGACACAATAATCCAGAATTATTTTATAATGAAGATAACTACTTAAAAACGGCTTGTTCCGAATTCTTTAATTAAACCTATTTAAAATAATTTAACCTTGCCAACCTTTAGCTATATTTTTCTCGTATTCCTTTAAAATATGATATAATACAGGTAATTAATAAAGGAGTTCTTTATGAATCGTAAACAAATGAAAAAAGAAGCCCGCAAGCTTCTCAAAGGCAATGTCGGCTACTTTATCCCCATCATTTTACTAATTATGGCGGCTAGCGGCTTTTGTGCAGCCATTCAAGCTATTTGTGGTGGCACCAATAGTAATGGTGGTCTCTTATCCTTCTTGATCGCAGGCCCTGTCGTTGTTTCATTTGCCTTCATTATGTTGGCCTTTATTGACAAAAAAACAAATCCAGCCCCCAAAGATATCCTTATTGGCTTCCACGGTAAAAACGCTTTTGAAGCTATCCTTGCTTTCGTCCGCTACCTTGCATTTACTTTTCTATGGAGCTTGCTCTTCTTCATTCCAGGCGTCATCAAGAGTCTTTCTTATTCGCAAATGTTCTTCTTGATGGCCGACAAAGATCTCAGCGCTAAGGACGCTCAAGCTAAATCCATGGAAATCATGGAAGGTCATAAATGGGAATATTTCGTACTTCAACTTTCCTTTATTCCTTGGCTGCTTCTTTGCTTAGTCACCTTTGGTATTGCTACTATTTACGTAGGTCCTTATATCTATACTGCCCAAGCCATGTTCTATCGCAATATTGCCGGTAAAAAAGCCACCAAATAAAATAACCACTTGCTTTTTCAATATATATAATATATAATGTTAATATGTTAAATAAGGTCATCGTAAAATCAATCATTATATTAACTGTCGTAGCCGGGGCGGGGGTAGCGTTTACCCCACTTGTCTCTGAAGCTGCCACCTGTAGTTTGAGTACTGCGGTCACCGGCACCACCTCTGCTAGTTGTGATATCCCTATTCGAGCTAGAGTTGGCAAAGCTATCAGCATCACCGCCAGCCCCGACCCAGTCTCTATTTCCGTCACTCCAGGCGGTAGTGTTGCTACAGCTTCACTCTCTACTGTTGTTACTACTAACACTACTACTGGCTATACTGTCGGGCTTTACATGGTTAATGAAAGCGGTAATTATCCCCACGCGCCTGCGCTCGAGCCTTCTGCTGGTAGCACTACGCTCCCAGCTGGCGCACCTAGTAGTGGCAACTCGGCTTGGGGCGTCAAGGGCGGCAACGGCTCTTATGCCAACACTTATGTCGGCCTCAAAAAAGATACCTCTACCGTTTTTTACACCGCCGCCTCTGGCAGCTATGATATTCACGATACTTCTACCACCACCCACACTTTCACCGTTGGCGCTTCCGCTTCTCTAAGCCAACCCGCCGGCACTTATACCGGTAAGCTCCAGGCTATTGCCACCACCGCTTCTTGATGAATCGTTCGCATTTTTTACTCACCGCCATTATCTCGGCATTTATTACTACTTTCTTTTTGGCCACCCCTACTTTTGCCCTTGACGGTATCACTTTGCAAATTTCCCCTACTAGCCACAAAATCGCTCTTGATCCAGGCAACGAATATACCGATTCGGTTTCTATTCAAAACCTCAATGATCAACCCATCAAATATAAGATGTCCCTTCGCCCCTATCAGGCCAGCGATATTTTTTACAACCCCGATTTCACCACTGAAAACAATTATACCCAGATTACTAAGTGGATTACTTTTGCCGAACCATCCGGTGAACTTACCCCCCATGCTAGCAAAGATATCAAATACACCATCAAAGTTCCTGCTGATATTCCCGACGGTGGCCAATATGCCACCATCATCGCCGAAACTCCCGCCCAAACTCAATCTGGCTCTATTGAAATTATCAGTTCGGTCGGTAGCATTCTCTATGCTCATATTGGCAGCAACACCAGGGAAGAGGGGAGCCTCGTAAGTCAAAATATCTGGCCTTTCCAAATCGGCTCCCCTATTACCACCGAAAATACCGTCAAAAACACCGGCAATGTTGATTTTGATGTCACCACCACACTCAAAATTTCCAAACTTCTCACTGGCAATACTGTCTATGATGATTCCGAGGACCCTTTGGTTCAAACGGTCTTACCAGACAGCACTCGCTTTATTCGTTCCTCTTGGTATGACACTCCCAAGCTAGGCATTTTTGCCGTCACCCAAACCACTTCTTTCCTTGACCAAACTTACGACCTTTCTGGCATAGTGATAGTTTGTCCGCTCTGGCTCACTCTAGTTATCGCCACCATTATTGCTCTTGTCATCTTCCTCCTGATCTTTAACCTCATTCGCCATCTCAAAAACCGCGCCCGTCGTCGCAAATCCCTTAATTGACTATTCAAAGCCTAAGCGTTATAATAGATGTAATAAAATAGTAATTAAAGGGAGGCTTTATGAATCCTAACGAAGAAGAAAACAATAACTCACTAAATAATTCAGCAGATACTCCTGCTCCGGAAGAATCCGCAGTTACCCCAGAAGCCGCTCCCGAACCCGCTCCAGAGTCCACTCCAGAGCCTGCCACTAAGTCCGAACCCGCTCCCGCACAAAAATCTGCTACCGTCGCTGTTCTTTTATTAAGTATCGCCGCAGTTTTGATTATCGTTGGTATCATAGTTACTATTATGCTCATCAGTACCAACAATAATGGTAGTAACTCTTATGACGATGAAGATATTGTCACAGACCTCGGCACTACTTTGACATGTTCTGCTGCAGGTAGTGGTGCCGAAGCTTCTGCTTTGGCAATCAACGGCCTAGAGTCTTATGATCTCAACCTCAGCGCTTATTATGACTCCAATGACAGCCTCACCAGCCTCGAGCTTTCCGAAGAATATGACTTTGACAGTGCTGAAAACACTACCGCTTATATCAACGAACGCGAGTCTGCTCATAATAAATTACTTGAAGGCTTAAATCTTTCATCCGACTCATTTGATGCTTCATTTGATGCTTCTGAAAATATGGCCAGTATTTATCGCTTTGCTGAAGCTGACGCACTAAACGCTGACACTGCTTCCATCTTTAACCTTTCGGTCAAAGATGGTACCGTAGACACCTCTATTGACGGCATCAAAAATGCTTATAGCTCCATCTCTAATTTAAACTATGAGTGTGCTATCCAAGACGTTGACGCTGAAGAGGAAGAATAGTCACTCCTCAAAAAGCACCACCCTTGCGCTGGTGGTGCTTTTATTGTAAAATAATTTTATGGCTAAAACTTATATCACCACTGCTATCCCCTATGTCAATGGCGCTCCGCATATCGGTCACGCCCTCGATTATTTACAGGCCGACACTTATGCTCGCTATTGTAAGTTACGCGGTGACGAAGTTCGCTTTCAGGCCGGTACCGACGAACATGGCAACAAAATCTTCCAGAAGGCTTTAGAAGCCGACCAAAACATCAAAGAATACATCGGTCACAACGCCAAAAAGTTCCAAGATTTTATCCATAGCCTTGAAGCCGAATACACTGATTTTATCCGTACCACCGACGACGACCATCAACGACGTTGCCAAGCCATTTGGCAAAAACTCGCTCCTCATATTTATCAAGACACTTATGAAGGTTGGTATTGTGATGGTTGTGAGCGTTTTGTTACCGACAAAGAACACGACGAGCACGCTGGTATCTGTCCCGACCACCAGATTCCTTACAAAAGATTATCTGAGACCAATTATTATCTCAAAATCTCCGATTTCAAACCTCGTATCAAGTCCGCCATTGAGTCAGGCGAAATGTGCATTCTCCCCGAGTTCCGCAAGCGTGAGATTTTAAAACTACTCGCCGACACTCCCGATGTTTCAATTTCGCGCCCCCGTAAAAATCTCTCTTGGGGCATTCCCGTTCCCGGCGACGATTCTCAGGTAATGTATGTCTGGATGGATGCACTGACCAATTATCTCACCGTCCTCGGCTACCCCGACAACGATATCACAGACTGGTGGCCTGCCACTGCGCAATTTGTTGGCAAGGATATCTTGCGTTTTCATACTATCATTTGGCCAGCTATCTTACTAGGGCTTGATTTACCCCTACCGCGCACCATTGTTTCACATGGTCATGTACTAGTTAACGGTCAAAAAATGAGCAAATCTATCGGCAATGTTATTGACCCACTCGAAGTCATTGAGCGTCATGGCATCGCTGCCTGCCGTTATTATTTCCTTCGTCATGTTGATACTTTCTCAGATGCTGATTTCACCTGGGAAAAATTTGAATCCGCCTATAATGATGAACTCGCTAATGACCTCGGCAACCTTGTTCAGCGCCTCGCTACCTTGAGCGCCAAAAACCAAATCACCCCACCCAATTTTGCTCCCACTCCCGACGATGAATATACTAAGCTCATGGATTCCTTCCACTTTTCCAAGGCCTTTGACTACATTTGGGACAAAATCCAAGATCTCAACCGCCACATTGACGACACCAAACCTTGGGCGCTCGCCAAATCTGGCGACAGGGAACAATTAGAACAAGTCATGCACTCTCTCGTCTCTAACCTCCTCCAAGCCAACTACCTATTGCAACCCTTCCTCCCCTTCATCTCCACCCGCATCACCGAAATCTTCACCGCTAGCGAAATCACCCCTCCCGAAAAACCACTCTTTCCTAAATCTATCTAGTGTATTTCAGCCAGTACTGTTTTCCGCTCAGCATATCATAATTTACCAGCTCATAATCTCGGTATGCTTCAGTCTCTTCTGGCCCAAAATCTGAGAAATACGGCACCGCTAATATCGGGTCATCCTCGCACACCGCATCCAGTAAATATCCAAATGTCGGCTTTTTCGCATCAATTACATTATACATCTCGTTCACTAAACAGTTTGGTGATACCGTTGGCAAGTCCAGTTCCACATCACCTAAATCAAAATTCGCATACACAAAATACGGCGTCATATGTAGATGGTCGTGCACTTGTTTATCTTCATCTGGCAAATCCCAGAACACCCCACCCGCATGGTCGCCAAACCACAACACCACCGTTTTTTCATCCAGAGTTTCTAACGCGTCAATAAATTGCCCTAGCGCCTCATCCGCATTATTCAGTGATTCATAATATTGCCCCGCCACACTATTTCCATCCTCTGGCAAATAGTGCATATTTGGATAATGCGCCGAATCATACGCTCCGTGATGTTGCATCGTAATCAATGCTAGGGTTTGCGGCTCATCTTTATCGCGTAGCATATTTAAGGTTTCATAGTATGCCGACCAATCATTTACATAAGACGACAAACTATTTCGCTTCTTGCTCGTCATTCTGTCAACTGTCACAAATTCGTCAAAACCTTGCTTGTGTAGTGCTGTACTACGATTATACAGTCCACCATTATAAGAATGCATCGCCTTAGTATTAAACCCTAAATTCTTACTAAATGTCGCCACTGATGGTATCCCACTCATCTTTGGTACTAGCGACACATAAGGCACTGTGCCCGCCCAATAGTTAGACAGTCCTGTAAACACTTCAAACTCAATGTTCGCTGTTCCGCCCCCGTATTCTGGCGAATACATATAGCCACTTGGGTAATTTTTCAAAATCTCGCGCATATTTGGTATCACATCACCACCTTCGTGTGGAAAGACCTCTTTCAGCAGTTCCGGGTCATAGCCCGATTCGTTCAGTATCACGACCACATTTTCCGCCACCTCATTCAAATTTTTTCGCTCTTTATTCTCCTTATCCGCAATATCTTGATATTCTTCTGCGATATTTTTGATCGTCGCCTCGCTGTAATCATCTGGCACCTCCGCCTTAATCTTGGTCGCGCTGTATAAGAACCCGACTATAAATCCATTTTGCTCATAATTCAAAGTCTGATTAAAGGACACAAATTCCAAGTCATTGCCAAAAATATTTATTACATCATCACCATGACTACCCTTATGCACAAATGGCTGCATCGTGATGGCAATTCCACATACCGCCATCGTCGCGATAATCAGCCTTGGTGCCACCAAGTGTCGTCTCAAATAACCATAATTTTTATTATATGGCCAAATTTTTCTCGCCACATGATTTAGCACAATTCCTAATACTATTGCCAGCGCTGCCGCGGTCGCAATTTGTAAAAATTCGTTAATATCCACTAGACTCAGTAAGCCATCAGCCTGCCCCGCCATCAGCATATCGTCTACTAGCACCGGCTCACCTCGCATCGCCATTTTCTGTTCATTAGCATAAGTTAGAAGCAGGGCCGCGCTAAATAATATACCACTCGATATAAACGGCCTACCAATAATCGCCGCCGTTAGCACCGTCACCGCAAAAATCACAATCGCCCCATACCAGCACAGTTCTGGCTTTTCGGTCCACAAATCTACCGTAGTTTCGCGCCCGCTCATTGCTCGCTCCTGAATAAACCAAGTCAAAAACAACGCAAACGCTCCCATAAACACCGCCAGCAAAAAAATATGAATAATTAATTTAATTACCGGGTGTTTTTTATGTTTAAATTTCACACCTATATTATACTACAAAAATAGCACCGCGTTAATAGGTGCTATTTTTGGAGGCTTTAGCTATTTATTCTTCTTCTTTTTTGCAGCAGGCGCAACCCATGCAACAACATTCACCGTTTAGCTTAGAGGCTACATCGGAGATAAAGAACCCGATTATCCCACCAACCATCGGGAATATTACATAAGCTAATAGCGCCAAGCAGATGTTGCCCATCAGCTGGCCAAAGTTATCTGCCGCAGTTGGCAAGATTTGGTACATCAAAGCGATTGCCGGGTTGTACACAAAAGTAGTTTCGGTAAATTCAAAGAAACTTTGTGAAACTACGATACCGACAATGATTGCTAAGGTGATAGCGCTAGTCACAGTAAAGGCGAAAGCCAGTGGTTTGCGCTTGTATTGGAGCGCGCGTACAAAGGCAAAGCCAATGATAAACGCACCAACTAGCTCAACCAAAGCAACTACCCAGAAGATATCACCGGTTAGTTCACCCATCGCTGGCAATTCAGTTTCGGTACCACTACCTAAGCGGAACCCATTGATAATGAGCAAGCCAAACCAGGCACCTACAACTTGTGCCAAAATGTATAGCACACCGCGAATCACCGACATACGGCGAGTCACCATCATCGCTACGGTGACTAATGGGTTAAGGTTAGCACCCGACAGTGTGAACACTGCTAGGTAAATACCAATACAACCAAATAGTATATATAGTGGTTGTACGCCGAGCGTCAAGAGCAACATTGCCAGTAGCATTGTGCCAATCAGCTCACCCATCAAAGCTCCGTAGATTCGGGGTTTCTTAAAGATTGTTAGGATGGTTTCGTCAGGATCGCCTTTCTTTGCGAAAAATCCTTTGAAAACCGCTTTGCCGGTAGCGGGAGCAGCCTCTTCGCTCGTGACTACGGCGGGTTTGACCTTGGCAGTTTTGGCTGCTTCGGTCTTGGATTTGGTGGAAGACTTTTTATCGGAAGTCCTCGCCGGCTTCTTGTTTGCCATTTTTCCTCCTTAAAACTAATATTAAACACATTATACCACATTTATGTTATAATGGTAAACATAAAAATGATTAAAAAAGGAATTTATGGGAATTATAGTAAATAAAAATCAAGAAAACGATAAACTTCAAGCTCGCATCGACGCCGACCTTCGCAACCGCGTCCAGACTGCTTCAACTGAAAAAGACCCCGATTTTGCCGAAGACATTGAATACTCCAAGAATTTGAAAAAAACCGGTCGCTTTGGTTGGATTTGGCTCGTCCTCATCGGTCTTGCCCTCGCCTCCCTCGCCTTCATCATCTTACTGTGATATAATATATTATATGTCTAAGATAGAGAATTTAAAAAACGAGTTAAAGGCTCTGGGAAGCGAGTATGCCAAGATTAAGGACCTCAAAGCCGAGCAACGCAGTGCTTTTGGCGCCAAGCTAAATGCCAAAAAATCAGCAATCTTAAAACAAATCGCCGAACTCGAAGCTACTGCCCAGTCCGCCAAAGTCACCCCGATTGACCTCACCGCTCCTTCTGCTCCCAACCAGCCCATTCCAGTTATCAAGCAAGGTACCAAGCATCCCCTTACTACTGAGCTTGAACGCGTCACCGATATCTATTCTCGCATGGGTTTTGATGTCATGGAATCTTATCAACTCGACGATGAGTTTCATATGTTTGAAAGCCTTAATTTTCCCGCCGACCATCCCGCCCGCGACGGCTACGATACTTTTCGTACCAGCGAAGGTTTCATCCCGCCCGCTCATACCTCCACTATGCAACACCGCGCCTTATTAAAATATAAAGAAAATCTTGAAAAAGGCGGCCAAATTGCCGTGGTTATTCCAGGCCGTGTATTTCGTAACGAAGATGTCGACGCCACCCATGAACACACTTTTTACCAATGCGAAGGCGTTTTCGTTTCCAAGGACGCCACCATGGGTCAAATGCTTGGTCTGCTTAAAAATTTCTTTGAGACTTATTACGGTCAATCATTAAATATCAAGACCCAACCAGGTTATTTTCCTTTCACCGAACCATCAGTTGAATTTCTCATTGAAAAACCCAAGAGCCTCGGGGGCAAAGGTGATGGTTGGCTTGAAATGCTCGGTTGCGGTATGGTTCACCCCAATGTTTTATCGCAGGCTGGTATCGACCCGAAGGAGTACCGTGGTTTTGCTTGGGGTGGCGGCATCGAGCGTCTCGTAATGTTAAAGTATCATTTAAATGATATTCGTTATTTTGAATCGGCTAAGTTAGATTTTCTAAAGGAGTTTTAAGATGAAAGTTTCCTTAAATAGCATCAAAAAATACATTGATATCAACATTCCTGCCGACGAACTTATCCAACTCATCGGCTCCCGCCTGGTTGAAGTCGAAGGCCATGAAGATTTGAGCAAAAAATACGCCAATATATATATAGTCAAGGTTGTCGAATGCTCTTTGATAGAAGGCACCCACCTCCACCTATGTCAGATAGATGTTGGAGATGAGCTTTTTCGGACATTTTGTGATAACAAGAACACTACGGGCGAGAAGGGCGAAATGTCTTCCGAGGGGCATCCGCAGTCGCTACGAGGACGCAGCGACGAACCCTGTGAAGACGGGCGTGAGGAGTGTCCCGAGGAAGATATTTCGTCTTCTCGTTTCATTCAGGTCGTTTGTGGCGCACCAAATGTTCACAAAGGCATGTTGGCCGCCTGGATCGCTCCCGGCGCCATCGTCCCTCAGACTTACGGCAACGAAAATTTCAAAATCAGTACCCGCAAACTCCGTGGTTACGATTCCAACGGCATGCTTGCCGGCATTGACGAACTCGCTCTTGGCGACGACCATTCTGCCATTGTTGAGATAGACCCCAAAATGGCCAAGCCCGGCGATTCGTTTGCTGATGTTTTTGACCTCAACGACACCATTTTAGATATTGAAAACAAATCTCTCACTCACCGTCCCGACTGTTTTGGCATCATCGGCTTTGCGCGCGAGGTCGCGGGCATTCTCGGCCAAAAATTCACCGAGCCCACAACCATTGATTTACCTAAAGTCGCTAATAGAGAGCTCTCTATTGAGATTACTGACAATCAAATCTGTCCTCGCTACACTACCGCCATCATTGAGATGGACGACGCTACCACCGACGACAAATACCTCACTCTCAGCGACGCTTTCCTCGGCAAACTCGGCCTTCATGGTATTTCCAAAATTGTTGATGTCACCAATATTTTAATGCTTGAAACTGGCCAGCCTCTTCACGCTTTTGATTATGACAAGTTTATTAAAGTTGGTAATACTAAGTCGCCCAAAGTCATCGTTCGTCTGGCTAAGGACGGGGAATCGCTCCAACTGCTTGATGGCAATACTATTAAATGTACGCCAAATGATATTCTAATCACATCTAGCAATATTCCTGTCGCCCTCGCTGGTGCCATGGGTGGCGCAAGCACCGCCATCGATGCTTCTACTAAGCGTGTTCTGCTTGAATCCGCTAGTTTTTCACTTTATAATCTCCGCAAAACTCAAATGGCGCACGGCATCTTTTCCGAAGCCATCACTCGTTTCACCAAAGGTATTCCACCTAGTAGTACCGCCCCAGTTCTGGCTCAGGCTATTGAGATGCTCGGCGGTAATGTTGTCGCCATCGCCGACGAATACCCCCGCCCAGCTAAGCCTGTCAAGATTACTCTCACCACCCACGACATCAACTCCACTCTCGGCACAGACTACGATACCGACTTAATTATCAAAACTCTCGACAATGTAGGTATTACGATAAGTTCGCAAAACACTATTTTTGAGGGACTTTCGCAGGCTGCTGCCGAAACTGAGCGCGACACGCCCGTGAAGACGGGCCGTGTCGACGCGACCCGAAAAAATAGTGTTTGCGAACTTTCTGTAATACCACCTCATTGGCGCACCGACCTACATATCAAAGAGGACATCATCGAAGAAGTCGGTCGCCTCCTCGGCTATGACAACATCCCTCTTGACTTCCCCACCCGCCCCTTCATCGGCGCCCACCTAGCCCCCATTTTCACCCTCAAATCACACCTCCGCAACATCCTTTCTAACCAACTCGGCGCCCACGAAGTCCTCACCTATTCTTTCATTAGTGCTAAATTACTCAAAAAAGTCGGCCAAAATCCCGAAAACAGTTACCAAATCGTCAATTCTATTTCGCCCGAGCTCCAATATTTCCGTCAAACTATCACCCCCAGCCTACTTGACAAAATTCGCGAGAATCTTCGTTCCGGCCACACCGGTTTCACTCTTTACGAAATCAACCAAATTTCCCAAAAATCCGCCGGCCTCACTAAGGAGCGCACTCCCATCACTAGCAATCATCTCGCGACCGTCACTCTCGGCGACTACTATCAAATCAAGTCCATCCTCACTACTATTCAAGCGAACCTCAAATTAGACCTCAAACTCCAAAAATTCACCGACGATTCTAATCCCTATTTTGAGCCTCTCCATTCAGTCAATATTTATATCAACGATACTCTTATCGGTTCCATGGGCGAAATTCGCCCCCAGATTCTCCAAAATTTCAAACTCCAAGCCCCCATCAGCGCGCTTGAACTAGATCTTGATCAGCTTCCTACCGCCAACCCTGTCCCTAGCGACCTCAAATTTACCAAGTACCCCGCCACTGAGCGCGATATCACTTTTAAGGTCGCCGAGGGTGTCACTTTCGCTAGTATCCATGAATTAATTATTGGCACTCTCAAGGCCAACGATGACCTCGTTTTCACCGTCACCCCCACCTCTATTTATCAGGGAGCCAATCACAACACTCGCAATCTCAGTTTTCACCTACATTTTGCCAGTCTCACTCACACCTTGGAAACCAGCGAGATTTCTGCTATAATGGAGTTAATTACCAAAAATATCACTCAGACTCTTGGTGTGGAAGTTGTCTAGTCTAATCCAGAGGAGGTAAAATGGATGAAAAATTAACCAAAACCAGTCTTAAACAGCGCATTTTTATCGGCTTCATCGCTTTTTTGATGCTCGGCTCGTTTGCCGCAGTCTATATCGGCATCGCTTTTGGTGGCGATGGTAGCAACAGCGACAAGCAGAACGCCGATGTTGATCAAACCAAAGTCAGCGAACTTCTCAAAGAATACACCGACAAAAAGGCCGTTGCCGACGAGGCCGCCAAGCCTCTATCGGATAAATATTTCCCCGAGCTCAAAGAATACCGCTCTGAGGTCAAGGCCTACAACGCCAACAGCATCAACGAGGGCGACCTCACCACCACCGACCTCAAAAAAGGCAACGGCACATCCATCGGCGATGATACTAAGTATCTTGCCTACTATATCGGCTGGTGTGCCGACGAATCCATCCTTGACTCCTCTTTTGACAACTACGAAAATCCCACCACCCTCAAAACCCCACTTGATCCCTCCGGTGGCCTGATCGAAGGCTGGACTAGCGGTGTCAAAGGTATGAAAATCGGTGGCGTGCGTGAACTCGCCATTCCCGGCAAACTCGCCTACGGCGACACCCAAGAGGTCTGTGGCGCCAAGAACTCTCCGCTCAAATTTGTCGTTATGGCTATCCCCTATGACGAAAAACTCGCCGGCCTACTCAACGACGCCAACACCGCCTATATGCGTTATGTCTATTATGCCAATTACGGCATTGACATTAACGAAATGAACACCGAAGGTAGCGAAGGCAGTAGCGACGGTGGCAATACCGAAAATAATACCGACACCTCTAGCAATGATTCTAGCAGTTCCAGCGATTCTGGCGATTCTAGCAACAACACTTCTACCGACAACACTCAGCAAACCACTCGCAAGCGCAAGACTAGCGATGTCCTTCCGGGTCTCTAAAATGCCCCAAACCCTCTTCTTTTACGACCTTGAAACTTCCGGCCTCAGCTACCGCGAAGACCGCATTATGCAGTTTGCCGGTCAACGCACCACGCTTGATTTTGAACCCCTCGGCGAGCCAGTAAATCTCCTTATTAAACTACCCGACGACACTCTCCCTAGCCCCGGCGCCATTATGGTCACCAGCATCACTCCCCAGGCCACCTTAGCCGATGGTCTATCAGAAGCCGAGTTTTGCAAATATGCTCAAGACGAAATTTTCACTCCCGACACCATCAGCCTCGGCTTCAATACTGTCCGTTTTGACGATGAGTTTATGCGCCATCTCTTTTGGCGCAATTTCTACGATCCCTACGAATGGCAATGGCAAGATGGTCGTAGTCGTTGGGATTTGCTTGACATCGTCCGCATCACGCGCGCTCTCCGCCCCGAGGGTATCAACTGGCCAGTCACCGACGATGGCCAACCCACCAATCGTCTTGAGCTCATCACCAAGTTAAACGGCATTTCCCACGAAAACGCTCACGATGCTCTCGCCGATGTCACTGCCAGCATTGAGGTCGCCAAATTATTAAAATCCAAACAACCCCAACTTTTTGACTACCTTTTCAAAATGCGTGACAAAAAAGAAGTGCAAAAACTCGTTAATCTTGAAAACAAGCAACCTTTCGTCTATACTAGCGGTCGCTACGGCAAGGAGCATAATTTTACTACCGTCGCTTTTCCGCTTGCCCCCGCTCGCAACGGCAACGTGCTAGTCTATGACTTGCGTCATAATGTTGAAGATAATATGAGCCCTGACTGCTATCCAATTGTTAAGACTCTTCAATATAACCGTTGCCCCGCTGTCGCTCCGCTCGGTGTGCTAGGCAAAAACGACGGTTGGGCTAAAATCGGCCTCACCGAGCAGGGAATTAAAGATAATCTTGCCAAGCTCCTTCAACATCCCGAATTTGCCGAGCAAGTCCGCGAAGCTCACGAAAACCGCCCCGATTTTCCACCCGCTCTCGATGCCGAATCCGCTCTCTACGACGGTTTTCTGGACGACCCCGACCGTATCAAATGCAACGCCGTTCGCAACGCCGACGCTCGCACTCTCGCCGACTTTCACCCCGATTTTACCGACGACCGCCTTCCAGAGCTTTTAATTCACTACAAAGCTCGCAATTTCAAAAACAGCCTCACCGAAGATGAGGCCGAGAGTTGGGAGGCTTACCGTCGCGCTCGTCTCAATCGCCAAGCTCCCAAATTTGCCGCCGAAATCATCAAATTCCGCCAAGCCGGCGCCGACGACTTCCTCCTCGAAGAGCTCGAACTCTGGTACCAATCATTGCTCCCAAGCGATATTTAGACAAAGGAAAAGCCCCGCTTAATTTAAGCGAGGCTCGTTTAGAATCGGCTGCTTCGATAATGTCTCGGGTCCGTTGGACACCATCTCAGCTCACCGTTCCGTACTAGTGCCTGGTTAGTGACCAACTGCGCAGTTACGAGATGAAGCGAATCTCTCACCTGCATAACCAGCAGTCGTTGCCAAAGCCCACACTACTATCGTAGCAAACACAGACAGTAAGATTCCCGCCAGTATACCGCCACCAGAACTTTCTCCGGCAACCGTTGCCTGACTGAAACGATCAACTATCGGCGTCAACCAAATATTGGCTTGTAACCACATACAGATAAAAAATCCAGCAGCAGCTACTCCACCACGGCGTTCGTACCGACTATAGTTTTTGCGGGTTACAGTTCCTCTCCTCGTTGTATTGTAACCTACCAAGAAGCTAAACGCAAACCCGACCAACATCAGCACGATTCCGATAACCATTGCGATAATATTCATGATAAACCCCCTATCACTTTTGTTAATTATTGCGAGTACTTTAGCCTTATTGCCAAGCACTACCTTTATTATATCACACATCACCAAATTTGTCAATACCACTTACGCTTATCAGGGGTAATTGAGAAGTAAAATAAGCACTTTTGTGAGTATTTGTTAAGTCAGATTTGAAATGAACAAAAGTGCTTGTTTTACTTCTTTCCCTCTTATATGTTATAATTATAGCAGTGAAAAACATTTTTAAGATTTTTAAATCCGATGTCAAACGGATTTTCAAAAACAAAATCGCTCTGGGCATCACCATCGGTGTGATTGTCATCCCAGGTATTTACGCTTGGCTCAACATTGACTCCAACTGGGAGCCTTATAGCAACACCGGCAACATCCCCATCGCCGTAGTCAATAAAGACAAGGGCACTACCATCCTCGGTGAAAATGTCAACATGGGCGACGAAATTGAAAAAGCCTTGCGTGAAAACAACGACATGAAATGGATTTTCACCGATGAGCAGAATGCCAAAGAAAATGTTGAAAAAAGTGACTACTACGGCGCAGTGATTATCCCTGAGAATTTTAGCAACGATTTCGCGACCATCATCAGCGACAGCGACCTCAAACACCCGACTTTCAATTTTTATATCAATAACAAGAAAAACCCCATTGCTCCGATTATCGTCGGCAAGGCGGTTAGCGCGGTGCAAGATAGCGTCAACCAGACTTTTGTCAACACCATAGCTTATAACGCCGTTAGCGCCGCCGAAAGTTTTGATGTTGCTACCAAGGGGGCTGTCACTACTGATAATATCATCAACAAACTCACCGAGGCCAAGTCGCGCATCGGTCAGCTCCGTACCGTTCTTAGTACCACCGGTGCTGCCGCCGACGCCACCAGCAAATCGCTCTCGGCCCTCCGTAGCACCATCCCCGTCCTCAAATCCACCGCCACAGGCACCGCTCAGGATCTCGGCAATCTCAAAGACACCGTCAAATCTTTCAACGACACTTATAGTAACATTGAGCAGGATCTCGCCACCGCCCTCAACGATTCCGAAAAAATCATCAAAGACCTACTCACCGTCATTGACCCTTCCAATCCGCTCGCTCAGCAACTTTCCGAACAACTCGTCAAAATCGAAAACGCCAAAGGGCGCCTTGCCACCACTAAGGCCGATCTTGATAATCTCTACCAGCGCTCGTCCCGCACTATTGATAATGCTACTAATACTCTGCTCAACCTCAACTCCTCTCTTGATAGTGTAGACCTCTCCATGCGCTACATGATAGACGCTCTCACCAGTGGTAAGCAACTTACCCAGAATCTTGATACCGTCCTCAATGATTTCCAATCAGACACCGACAAAATTATCGCCACTGTGAGAGAAGCCGCCAAGAGCGAGATTTACCGTAGTCTTATCAATCTTCTCAGAAACAATCCTAGCGATGTTGCAGATTTCCTCTCTACCCCAGTTGAGGCCAACCGCATTGAGATTTACCCAGTAGATAGTTATGGCTCCACCATGGCTCCGTTTTACTCAGTGCTCGCCTGTTGGGTCGGTTGCACTATCCTTATCGCCCTCTTTAAAGTCGATGTCAAAACTGCCCCCAAGGGCGCCAAAAACTACCAAAAATTCTTCGGTCGTTTTATCATTGTCGGCCTAGTAGCCATCTCGCAGGGGTTAATCATCGGTATCGGTGATCTACTCCTCCATGTCCAAGTAATTAATATCCCTCTATTCCTCCTTACTTTGATGCTTTCTAGTGCCGTCTTTATGCTCATCATTTATGCTCTCACCGCGGTCTTTGGCAAAATCGGCCAAGCCCTCTCTATTGTCCTCCTCGTCATCCAAGCCGCCGGCTCTGGCGGCACCTACCCGATTGAATTACTCCCGCGCTTTTTCCAAATCCTCCAACCCTACATGCCGTTTTACCCCTCCATGAACGCCACCCGCGAAACTATCGCCGGCTTTTACCAAACCGACTATGTCTTTTATCTATTATTACTCCTCTGCCATATCATCGTCCCACTATTCCTCGGGCTGGTGGTTAGTCGCTACACCGTAGATATCAAACAAAAAGTCCAGCGTGGCCTCCACGCCACCGACGTCATCGGCTAAATCCCGCAAAAATCTTGACGCCCTTAGCAAAAGCATGATACAATGAAAGTGCTACAATTCGATTGAATAAGAACTCATCAAGTTTTTATTAGGACTTTATTTATATATCTGCTAATTCTAGCCAAAAAACGGCGCCGTAAGGGTTTGTTTGGTTGGCTAGATTAGTTGATGAGTCAATCGAATTGTAGCACCCCTCGCGGTGCCGTTTTTATGTGCGACCTTCGATTAAACATATTGCACTTCAAAGACGGTACCGCAAGGGGGAGAGCAAATTAAGGTCATACAAGAGAGGTAAAAATGCTATCAATCAACATCAAAAAGCCAGTAAAGTTAGATCCAAACCTAATACTCCTAGGGTCAGTAAGTGCCTTAGTAGTATTAATTAGTCTATTCACTATTTCCAGTAGTTTTTCCGTTAATAATTCCAATAACGCCAATGCCGTCTCCGAAAGCAAACAAATCTCAGTTAATCTCAACGAAACCATCAACATCTCTTCCTACCCTGCCAGTA
>JAFRJZ010000016.1 GCA_017431945.1 Candidatus Saccharimonadota bacterium | reverse complement strand
AGTAGTAGAAGTAGTGAGGTTAGTAATCTTTAAGTCTGCTTTGGTTGGATCAGTATAGTCTATCTTACTATTCTTTAAGTCTGGATCAGTGGTTTCAGTATTCATAGTAAGGGTATAACCACTCACATTAGTAGAGTTTACCGTAACAGATGCTGTAGCAGTACCAAAACTACCAGCTGCACCTCCAGCTGGAGTCATATCCATAGTAATACCAGAAGCGGGAATGATGGAGATAGTAGGCTCTATTGGTGTAGCGGCATGAGTGGGTTTGCTAGCAGATAATAAAGGTAAGACAAAAAGGCCTAACAAAAGAATTGCTAAGCCACTAATACTGACTATACCAGTACTAGTATAGCGATTAATCTTCCATTTCTTATTATTCAAAAGACTTACAAATGCACCTTTATTGCTACTACTATTTGTTCTATTGGTCTTAATATTCTCGTATGACCATTTCATTCTCGTTTTATACCTTTCTTTTTAATCTTTAATGACCTCCCCCTTTACCTCTTTTCCCCTCCTCCCCCCCTTATTTATTTCCTCCCCCTCGTGGTGCCGTTTAGAACAGTCTAACGAGAACAATAGATGCTAAAAACGGCACCGCGAGGGGTGCAATAATCTAGTCAACTCATCAATTTATCATAATCAACTCGCTGACAGCCCTTACGATGCCGTTTCTAAGTTGATTATGATAACGAATGTACTAATAAAAACTTGACGAGTTTTATTCTGACTAGATTATTGCTCTTTCATTATATCACACTTCTGCTTATTTACATTACAAAAAATGTTGTAAAAAACACAACAATAAAAACTAGGGCGACAAAAACTTGTTCTGCCATTAATCTTTGAATTCTTTTCTTTTTAGGGGTTTTAAGAGGGCCTTTTTGATTTCTTTATCGCTACCAAGAATATTGCGCTCTGAACGAGAGAGGGACTTTCGCTCCATTTTTAACTCTGTCAACCGAGCTGTGCAGACCAAATCTGCTACTTGTAACAATTTATAATCTTTTTGCAAAGATTTTTTGTATTTTACATTATCAAAAAGGGTGGTAAAAACTGATATGATTATTTTCATCACTCCCGCTTGACCATTATCGTAATAAAGTTTGATGGTATCAAACGAGAGAAAGAAGGAATAATGTTGCTTGATAAAGTCTGAAAGCTGGCGAGCTAGTTTGGTAATCATTTCGTAGTCGTCACCGATATGTTTCTTTTCTATATAAAAAGTTTTAAATAAAAGATCTGTTTTTGTAGTAAATTTGATAAGTCTCCATAAAATTCGTCGGCGCTCTGTTATGGTCATATATTTATATTCGGCCTCTCTGCGGATGAGTGGCCCGACATGAATAAAGTTGCGCTTGAGAGTGGTGTTTTTTAAGGTTTTGTCTAAATTATGGATGTGCCCTGCAATATCATTATCTTGGTTATGCGCTACTATGCCAATGATATAAAAAGGAGACTTCGGATCATAATCTCCGAAGTCACCGGACTCATCGATGAATATGCTTAACTCTTTCATTTACCTCCATTAGACCAAAGTGGTGGGGGTCTACCCCACCTTCAGGTGGACCAAGACCTCGCGGTCAGCCCAGTGATTATATTGTAGCGTATTTTTGCGGTTTTGTCTAGTAAAATGGTGGAGCGTGCAAGATAAATAATCACGCTACGCTCCTAAAAAATAAAAAACAAGCCACAAGTGGCTTCTTTTTTATTTTTGGTGGAGCGTGCGAGATTCAAACTCGCGACCTCAGCAATGCGAATGCTGCGCTCTATCAACTGAGCTAACGCCCCATGGGTAGATTATACCACAAAATTGCGGTTTTAGATAACTTTGCGACGGGAGGGAGTGCGAGTAGTAGAAGCTGAGCGCGTACGGGTAGTAGGGCGGGAGGTGGAGCGAGTATTAGAACGCGAGCGAGTGCTCGAGCGAGATTTCTTTTGTTTGGCGAGAGCAGAATCGGTAATGTGGCGCTCAATGCGTGCGGTGGTAGCAGCGATATTTTCAGCGTCGCCAGCCGACTCGTAGATGGCGAGAATCTGGCGGAGAGTGTTAGCAGAACGGTCAAGCTCATAGGCACTCTCGAGAGCATCAATGGCCTCTTTGCGCTTGCCAAGCTTCTCCTTAGCCTTGGCGAGAGCGATAAAACGAGCGGGCAAGTCGCCTTCAAGCTTGATGGCCTGTTCAAAGGCCATGGCGGCCTTTTCGTAAGCGCCAGTTTCTAGGTAAATCAAGCCGGCGTTATGTAGTGAAGATGGGTTGTCGTCAAGCGACTGAGCAATTTCAAAGCATTCAATGGCCTCATCAAACTTTTGCGACTTGGCGTAGAGGATGCCAAGGCGGTTGTAAGCGGCGGCATTTTTTTCATCAAACTTAAGAATGGTGAGGAGTGCCTTCTCGGCCCGAAGAGGTTTTCTTTCCTTCATGGAATCTTGGGCGATTTGCCAGAGTTTGCGCATCTGGGCGGTGTACCGGGCACTGTGAGCGGGCTTTTCTTCGGCCCTGGTAGTATCGGGAAATAGAAAGACCAGATAGACGCAAAATAATAAGATAATGGTTATACCAATCATAATTTATATTTTAACATAAATCGGCAACGAGGTGAAGTTTAATATGGCCGTTCATAGCAAGATTGTCATAAAGCATAGTGAAGCGGGGGATTTTGTCAAGAAAGGCGGGGTTGTGAGTCTTGAAATAGGATTTATAAAGAAGCTCAATTGCGGTGGCAGTAATGTCAAGGGCGTAGGTGCGAGCGTCTTTTGACTTGCTGATGGTGGTGGCGAGTGCAGGGAGGTCGGTAGGTTTAGCGGTAATAAGTTGCTTGGCGAGGTTTTGAACTTCAGGGGTGGCGGTGGGCTTTTGGCTGAGAGAATTGACGGTTTTGTGATAAAAAACTTGGGCACGAGAAAGGATGGTAGGTAGAAGCTTGGCGGGGTTGGTGGTGATGAGGACGTAGTGAATATAGGGAGCGGGCTCCTCTAAGTTTTTAAGAAAGGCATTTTGGGCGGAGGCGCTCATGGCGTCGGCGGGAGTGATGACGGCGAGGATACCCTGCTGTTGTTTGGTGCTAAACTGCGCGGTGAAATCGCGAACTTGCTCTACTGTGATGGATGGTTTATCAGTAGGTCGTAAAAAGAACTTAAAAGGGCGTTTTTCCGCGGACACGCTCAAGGGCGCTGTCCGCGTCCCAAGGGGCGAACGCCCAAGCTTACGGTCCGCGGAAAAAGCCCTTTCTAAGTTCTTTTCGCCCGGTTGGTTAACCACAAATACTGAGCAGCCAGTGCTAAGAGCAATCTCGGGAATTTGACTAAGATCATCAAAGAACATCTTTGAACTCCGGTGGCAGGGGGGCGGTAAAAGTACGGCGCTGGCCCTCGGGAATGGTAATTTCAAGCTGATAAGCATGAAGATAAAGCCGAGGGGCTTTAGTAGCATCGGCGGAGCCATAGACGCGGTCGCCGAGAATCGGCGTACCGAGATATTGCAAATGCACCCTGAGCTGATGAGTGCGGCCGGTAGTGGGCTTTAATTCTAACAGAGAGTATGAAGCATTTTGTTTCATAACTTTGTAATGAGTCTGAGAGGCCTTTCCGTTTGGCGTGATAAGAAAAGTATTAGGGCGTTTGAAATTGCGCTCAATCGGTAGGTCAATCAAAGCTTCTGGCTCCTTAGGGTGACCTTCAACGATGGCGTAATAAGTCTTGTGAGCTTTGCGGTCTTGAAATTGGCGACGGAGCATTTTTTGGGCCTCAAGGTTTTTGGCTAAAATTACTACCCCTGAAGTATCGCGGTCGAGACGGTGAACTAGGAGGCCATAATCCTCGAGAGTAGGCTCAGGACAATATTCGCCCTTGGCCATACTAAGCAAGCCGGCGGGTTTGTTTAACACCAATACATTATCATCTTCGTAAATTACTGGGATTCTAGGTAATTCCCTGTCTTCTGGCGGTAAATTAAGTTTGATCTTAGCAGATGGCAATACGGACTGATTGGGTTTTGTGGCGACTTCACCATCGATGGTAACAAAGCCTTGTTTGATGAATTTTTGTAAAGTAGAGCGATTATAGCTGGGATATTGGTCGGTCAAAAGGTGATCAAGGCGGATTTTCTCGGGGGCGACCGGCGCCTCAGTGAGTTCAGTATCGCCGTTGATGACGCGTGACATGGCAGGTTTACTGAATTTTTTGCCGGTGCGGAGGGCGCCTGATGGCTTAATCATCGGCGCAGACCCACGAGCTTTTGGACGGCGTAGAGTTTGGCGTTGGCGACTTCGTTGGCGTATGCTTCGCCTTTTTCGAGTACCTTTTCGATGTCGGCGTCGCTAATCTGGGCGACTTTGCCCTGGAAATCTTCGAGAAATTCGCTGACTGAGGAGGCGACTTTTTGCTTGAGGTCACCATAATGAGTCTCACCTGCCCAAGTGCTGATGACATCCTGGAGCGGGACATTGTTGATCAGGGCCTCAATCTGCAAGAGATTAGAAATGCCGGGCTGATTAAACATATCAAAACTAATCTTGCCCACGCTATCAGTGGTGGCAGACATAATCTTGCTGGCAGCCGTCTTAGGGTCGTCAGAGAGCGAAATCTTGGATTTTTCGGCCTTGCTACTTTTGCTCATTTTCTTACTGGGGTCAGTAAGGGAGCGGATGCGAAGGCCATTCTCTAGCCCCATGAATTTAATCTGCTCAGCCTCGGAAACTGGAATAGTAAAGATGTCTTGCTTAAATTTACGGTTAAAACGGCTAGCGACGTCGCGGCAGAGCTCGAGGTGTTGGAATTGATCTTCGCCTAAAGGTACGTATTTGGAATTGTAAAGTAAAATATCGGCGGCCATCAAAATTGGATAATTAAACAGACCGACCGAGACGGCATTTTCTTTCAATTCGGCAGATTTCTCCTTGAACTGGGTCATGCGGGCGGCTTCACCGAAGTAGGTAAAACAGTCCAAAATCCAGCAAAGTTCGGCGTGAGCCGGAACGTGCGAATTGCGATAGACATGGATGTGAGGATTGTCAATATCAAGTCCAGCAGCGATGTAATATTTGATACCTTTCAAAGTTTGGTCATAAAAATCAGCGTGATTAATAGGGGTGGTAAAGGAATGGAGGTCAGGGATAAACATATTAATCTCAAACTCGCCAGCGTGCTGGTGAGCGGCATTAATCATAGGCACGTATGAGCCTAGATAATTGCCGATGGTGGGTTCTTCGTTGGTACGGATGCCGGTAAGAATAGTTTGCATAAATAATCCCCTGTTTAATCTGGCAGGGGCGGCAAGAATCGAACTCGCATCGACGGTTTTGGAGACCGTTATACTAGCCGTTGTACTACGCCCCTATAAAAAACATTATAGCATAACTGGACGGGTCCTGCCACATTTTTATCCCCCACTTCGCTAAACGCTCGTGGGGGTCCCCCGAAAAATGTGTCACCCGTCCAGTGTGCTTAACGCTTCTTTTCTTTGACTTCGTTGCGGCCGAGATTTTTCTTGGTCTCGGTAAAGACGACGTGTTTGCGGAGAACTGGGTCGTATTTGCGCAGAGAAAGTTTGTCGGGGGTGTTCATGGTGTTCTTCTTGGTGTAATACTGACGAATACCAGACTCTTCGGAGACGAGCCCAACCAACTTGCGTTTAGTATTATTCTTTTTAGCCATAATTATCCTTATTGTAGCATAAAATGATAAGTTAATCAACCCCTATATACCCCAGAGGGGTGGGTACCGCGAGGGACCGTCAAACGGCACCGTAAGGTCTTGGAGCCGACTGTCGGACTTGAACCGACGACCTGCCGCTTACAAGGCGGCTGCTCTACCAGCTGAGCTAAGTCGGCATGCCCTAAAATTATAGCATGACTTGATTTTTTTGACAAAGTGTGATATAATAAGGAGTGAAGAGGTTGTAAAACGGGTGTTTTTGACCCCTTGGAAGTTTAAAAAGGCTTTAATTTTTTCACTTTTTATATACATCCGTTATCGCTGATAAAGTTATTTCCGCACCTATATGAGAAAGGAGGGGGAGAGTATGAAGATAAGTGAGCTCTGCTGGTTGGAGAACTGGCAGTTACGATTCCCGTATCCGGAAATCGAGTACGGCTCAAGACGAGGGGAAGTTATCGGAACTTTTCTGGCGATTGTAGAACGCAAAAACTGCGTGCTAATCCCAGAGAAGCGAGATAATGTGTCACTGATAGGCAATGTCTACAACTACCCTCAGGGAGAGTTTGCAGACGAATCGGTGATTAGAACCTCGCCAGTAGTGAGGATAGAGCATAAGCTCTTATCCCAGGTCAGCGAAGGTAAGCTAAAACAATTACTCTCTTTGTTAGGCGACCGCGTGAATATCGATCGCAAAGAGAGGAAGTTCGCGACCTTTGTGACGGTGGAAGGCGGTATTACCTACATGCTGGGGCATATCTACCAGAGGTTAGAGTCTTCTACAGACTCAACTAACTGGGACATATTGCAGGGGCAGAGGGGGTACAGTCCTTACACCTACGACAAAGAAGGTCAAGAGAAGCACTTTGAGGATTATGCGATTTATTTCACTGATGTGAATGAATGCTATAAACCTCTGGATCTCGAGGAATAGCCAGCAACCGCTGTGTTATAAACTTCAATATATTCTCTAGATCTGAAAAACACCTGGATGGATAGAAAGGGGGTGAAAAAATGAGGAGAATATTCGTTATCGATTATGGCTAGCATAAGGAGGTGATCCACATCTACCGGCTGGCAATAAAGCTGGCTGGTTTCCTATTGTGCACAAATTTACATTGCATCCGTTATTAACTGTAAAAGAAGTTTTTCATGCATGCCCCTGGTGACCGTGTTTGGCGCTGGGGGCAACCTTAGAAAGGATGGTTAAGACGATGAGGACAATAGCCTCAGTAGAATCGAGAGCCCAGTTGATAAAGGAGCTGGAGGACAGAAGCTGGGGTTATTGCAAAGACCTCAGCGATAAGACTATCTGGGTCATGAAAAATATGCCCGTAACGTCACTCGTAATGACAGTGCGGGCAGTCGAAGACCCAGCAAACCATAACTATCCGACAATCTACGACTACGATGGAGTGGACTATCAGACAGCGACGGAAATCACCGAAGCAGTGAAGGATGCGAAATTTCTTTTTATAGAAAGTCGCGATTCTTACTTTGTCAGAGCGTTTTTGACAAAACTGCTCGGTGAGACGGTGAACCCCGAGATAACCGAAAAATACGGCACCATTGGTGAGTACGAAAGTCGGCAACAATTCTCAGAGGCGAGAATCACTAAATTCTCGCGAATCCTAAATGGATTGTTGACGACCCGGGAATACCGGGTGCTGTGCCTGAGGCTTGGACTTCTGACCAAGAAGATATGCTCTTTTAAGGAGTGTGCCGAAATGTCAGGGTGTACCGAGGCTGAAGCCAGAGAATTATACGATCTGGCAATCGCCAAAGTCTGGGGTAATAAAAAAGCCTTGAAACTCCATGGTTACTCGTGGAGCGAAAGACGTAAGGTCCTGAGACGAGCAAAGAATGCCCGGATAAGACTGACGCGGCTCTACATAAATGGCGGATATCTCTTACAACAATCCTGAGCCAAAGCGTATTCGCCATCAGGAAAAGAGCCTTGAAAGGCCCCCTTGCAATAAGAGGGCCTTTTTAATGCCCTGTTTTAAGTCCTTATCCCTATTAAACTTGACTTTTAAGCCCAAGCGTGGTATAATTATATAATACGTTATTACTTTTGATAAAAGAAGTCGCACATTAACAAGATGAGGAAGGAGTTGATTTACGTGCTAAGGGACAGACTTTTTGAGTATAGTGAAAATTTTGATATGGATTTGCCGCCAAAATTATCAACTATTTGGGCAAAAATTGATATCGAGAAAACGTTAAAACCTGTGAATTATGATGAGTTAAAGGAATGCTTCATGAATTCAAAGGGATTTTTTAATCCGGAATTCAAATATGATGAGAAGAAAATCATCGAATGCTGCGATGAGTTGCAGTTTTTGGCCCAGGGGCTATCTAATATTTTGGTAAATATTGAAATCCTGGAAGACGAATGCCAAGCGCAGGCGGAGTTTGTGGACTGCTTGATAGCAGCGCGGCTCAGCGAAACGTTGGGCATGAAAAAATTTCTAGAAGCGGTGCTGAAAGGTTATCCAGAAAAAGCTTCGGAGAATTTGGAAATGCTTTATGGTGCTCCTGATAAAAAAGTGGCAAAATTCGCTGAAAGTATCGCACTTCGAGGGTGGAATATATATGAGGATGTTGAATCTCATTTGACACTAGATGCATTGCGAATACGCAAAAGTATCCAAGCGGCGATTTACGGCGCCGATACTGTAGCGCAAAGCCTGCGAACAGCATTACTGCATCTATTGAAAGAGCCAATTATCTGTCGGTACTTCAATGACCACAGAGGCGGTCTCGAGGTAAAAATCGGAGATTATGATAAAGTTGGTGTTGTCTTTGAAGACGGTGAACTAACCATAGGTGTGCCAAAAAATTGTATCGTTGACGGTGAGGGGCTGCTGGCGCTGATTGCGCGCGAAGTTGACGGGCATTTTCGGACTTTGGCAACGACTGAGACATTCATATCAATGATGCTCGGTAAAGATTCGCCACTAACGCCACTAGCTTTGGTGTTGGCGAAGAGCTCGGATGACTCGAATTATGCTGGCTATGCTAGGAGCTCATATGTCTATGTAAAAGACCTAGAAGGAATGCCAGAGCCGTTCTTGCCGTTGGCAGTTGACTGCGCTAGACGGCGCGACTGCAACTTTGCGGTTACGGCAGAGCGGATTTATCGTTATTGTCTGAAATACGGCCTTGATAAAACTGAGGCGCGTGAAAAAACTTGGGATGTAACTGCAAAAGCGTTCCTGGGCCAGAGCAATACTAGAAAAATGGTAAAATATGCCTTTTTGAAGGATTGTAATGAACTGGAGGGGTACTTAAGAATAAGTGGCTTAGCTAAATACGAAGATGAGTATGATGACGAGTATAAGTATGAGGAAAAATATTTTTATATGAAAAACTTGTCGACACTTGAACCTGGCGAGCTGCAATCTGCCTATGTAAGCGGGTGGCTGGATGACGACGATTTTGCCGACAAATTTAATGGACGCAACGATGTAGTCATCTATATGGCTGGCTTCTTCTAAATCTATGGGGGTAATTAAAGGGGTCGCTCGAGAAGCGGCCCTATTTTTGGTTTTGTGTTATAATAATGGATATGGTTATTTTGTTTGCTTTGGAGAAAATTTGATGGAACTCTGGGTAGTACTGGCAATTGTAGCAGCAGTGCTGATGGCGCTGGGCGTATTTTTTGACAACTATATCACTGATGTGTTTTTTAAGGGTAAATTACCGCAATCACGCAAGGTGTTTTCTGGGCCAGGCTATCTAATCGCAGCCTTGATGGTGGCGCTGGTTTTTGGCTTGCAAGCGATAACGGTAGGCGGAGCGCTGTGGTTAGTGGCGGCAGGTGCGATATTTGGACTGAGTTTGATTCCCTACTATATTGCCCTGGCAAAAGATGAATCAACTGATGTAGCGATTGTAGAGCAATTATCACCGATATTTTACTTGGGATGGGGGTGGTGGCTGCTGCATAGCGAAGTGTCGGTATTGCACTTAGTAGCGATTGCGATATTGATGGCGGCGCCGGCGCTGATTATATTGTCGTCGCACAAGCGTAGTCAGAAGACGCGACTGAAGATGGTGGGGCTGATGCTGATTAAAGTGGCGATGGGCACTTTGGCGAACACGCTGATTGTGGAGGTGGCACCAGAGATTGATTTTATTACGATGATGTTTTATGTGATGATTGGGCGGGGTCTGGTTGATGTGGCTCTGGCGGTGTGGTTTAAGGCGTGGCGCAAGCGATTTAAGTATGTGATGCGACGCGGGGGCTTAAAAGCTTGGATAGCGATAGTGACGGATTTTGTGGTGTGGCTGGGGCATGAGTTTGTAAATTATTCGGCCTTGATTATCGCGCCAGCGATGGCGATGGCTTCGGCGATTACCAAGACTTTGATGCCAATATCGGTGTTTTTGCTCGGGGTGGTGTTTACAATACTATGGCCGAGTTTTGGGCGGGAAAAATTGGATCGCAAGACGGTGCTAGTGCATTTGGTGGCGACAGTACTGGCGGTAGTGGGGATAATTTTGATGCAGACGGCCTAAAATATGATAAAATAGGGTTATGGTACCTTGGCGGAGTGGTTACGCAGCGGTCTGCAAAACCGCGTACGCCGGTTCAATTCCGGCAGGTACCTCCATTAATATCGTGAGCCCGGATGGCGGAATTGGTATACGCGTTCGACTTAAAATCGAATGAGGAAACTCGTGTGGGTTCAAGTCCCACTCCGGGCACCAGGGGGTTTACAACTAGGCCGCTATGTGGTCTAATTTTTATTATTTGATAAAGGCGAATTTATTTTTGCCACGCTTGAGGAGGCCAGGGGTGTCAAGGGTGATTTCGGCGGTGACTTTGGTACCATTGACAGAGATGGCTCCCTGTTTGATAAATTTGCGGGCTTCGGACTTGCTGGTACAGAGACCGGAGGTAACGAGAGCGTCGGTGATGGGTGTACCCAACGAAATCGCAGGGAGTAAATGAGCAAAATGCTCTAATTCGGCCATATTAGGCGATTTGGCGGTAAATAGGGCCGTAGTAAGGTCTGATACCGCCTTAGCTTCATCAGGACCATGGACGACTGCTGTGACACCTTGAGCTAGAGCCTTCTGCGCGATACGCTGTTCGGGGTGCTCGCGGTGGCGAGTCATAATGTCATCGACCTCAGGCTTATCAAGGAGAGTGTAGATTTTGAGGAAGTTTTCCACAGCTTCGTCGGGCTGGTTGAGCCAGAATTGGTAAAAATCAAAAACAGAGGTGGAATTGCCTTGGCCATTATCTTTGCTGGAAAGCCAGATGGCATTGCCTTCGGATTTGCCGAATTTGCGACCAGTGATAGGATCAATAATCAGGGGTGTAGCCCAAACATCAGCCGAAGCGTTCTCAAGGGTGCGAATAAGGTGAATACCAGAGGTACAGTTGCCATATTGATCGGCGCCACAGAGCTGGAGAGTGACCCCATATTTGCGATAGAGGTGAAGAAAATCGTAACCCTGTATCAAAGTGTAGCTGAATTCGGCGTAAGAGATACCGGAGCCGCCAGCGCCGATGCGATTTTGGACAAATTGGCGGTCTAAGAGCTGGGTCATAGAGAAGTTTTTGCCGATTTCACGCAAGAAATCCAAATATTTCATATCTTTAAACCAATCATAGTTATCGACTAAGGTCGCGCGAACGAACTTTTCTCGGGACGCTTCGTCGCGCCCATCGTTATGGGGCGACTCGCTGGCGTTGCTCCCGTTGTCGCAAAGCCCCCTCGAAAAGTCATTCGCGCTCCCTATAATCTTCTCTACTTGGGCTTTGAGACAATTTTTGTTGTGTTCAACTTCTTCTAGAGGCTTGAGTTCACGTTCGCCGTTTTCCTTGGGGTCGCCGATTTGGCCGGTGGCGCCACCGACTAATAAATACGGTTTGTAGCCGTGACGGACAAAGCAGGCGCACATCATGAGGGCGGCAAGATTGCCGATGGTGAGCGAGTCGGCAGAAGGGTCGGCACCCCAGTAAAAATTCTTGGGCTCGCGAGTGTCGAGGTCGGCTGGATTTTTGATAGTAGTTTCGGCGGAAAAACCGCGCCAGATTAATTCTTCAGATAATTTCATTTTTTTATTATACATTAGCCAAGAAAAATCTACAAGTTTATGAAAAATGTGGTAAAATGGGGTTATGGCAAAAAAAGCGAGGAATTATAAGCGAAAAAATGGGGCTATGAAGGTTTATTCTAGCCTTTCTTATCAACGAAAACAGAAAATGGACCGCAAGGCGCGCGAAAAGGCCAAGCGACTAGATGATTTGCCGAAAGATCCGTGGAAGCGATTCTGGGCGCATTTCCAGTGGAAGCGAGTGAAAGCCTATTGGTTTTCCAAGGCTGGCCTGAAGAGAATTGGTAAGATTTTTGCAGCGATTATTTTGCTCGCGATTATTGCGGTGGGGGCGCTATTCTTGTATTATAAGAATCAAGTGGCTTCAATTGAGCTAGATCAGTTGAGCGTGAAGGATACAGTAAATGTTTATAAAGACCGCAACGGCGAAGTGCTGTGGGAAGACAAGGGCGATGGTGATTACCGCCTAGTAGTAAATGGTGATGAAATCGCCGAGTCGATGCGCCAAGCGACGGTAGCAATTGAGGATAGGAACTTTTATAATCACAGCGGGGTAGACTTTGGTGCGATTATTCGTGCGGTAATGTCAACTGCTACGGGGCAGGGTGTCCAGGGTGGTTCCACGCTGACCCAACAGTTGGTAAAGCAAGTTTATTTCTCGGACGAAGCGGGTGACCGTACGGTGACTGGTATTCCGCGTAAGATTAAAGAGTTGATTCTCTCGCTTGAATTAGAGAAAATGTACAGCAAAGAGCAGATTATCACGATGTATCTCAATGAGTCGCCATATGGTGGACGTCGTAACGGTGTAGAGAGTGCCGCGCAGACTTATTTTGGCAAATCGGCGAAGGATTTGACCTTGGCTGAATCAGCCTTGATTGCGGCGATTCCAAATAACCCGGGTGTACTGAATCCTTACAATACCGCGGGCAACGAGATGCTACTAGAGCGCCAGCATAAGGTGTTAGATGTGATGACCGAGATGGGCTATATCACCCAAGAGCAGGCCGATGAAGCCAAGCAAGTGGCGATTTTGGACCAAATCAAGCCTGAAACCACTCAATACGAAAACATCTTGGCTCCGCACTTCGTACTAGAAGTAAAAGATTTGCTAGAAGAAAAATACGGCATCCAGACGATGCGCTCAGGTGGTTTTACCATTACTACCTCGCTAGATTATCGCGCACAGCAGATGGCTGAAGCAGCGGTGGCGACCGGTGCGAGTATGATGTATGCGAACCGTAGTGATAATATTTCCCTGTCGTCGGTAGATGTTGAGACTGGTCAGGTGATTGCGATGGTCGGTTCGGCCGACTGGAATACTCCGGTATATGGCGAGGTAAACGCTGCGACTTCACCACTAGAGCCAGGTTCTACCATTAAGCCGATTTTGGACTATACTGGGCTGTTTATGGAGCGCGAGGGTACGAATTATGGTCCTGGTTCAGTGCTCAAAGACGAAAATATTGATGCGATTTATTGCTCGGGCTATCGCGGGAATTGTGCGTTGCGTAACTATACTGGTAGGTTCTATGGTAATGTGACAATTCGCCAAGCCTTGGCTAACTCTTTGAACATCCCTGCCGTGAAAGCGCTATATATTAATGGTATTGATAATGGTTTGGCGACCGCGCACGCACTGGGCGATAAGAACTATTGTAAAGACAATGAGACCGCAGGTTTATCAATGGCGATTGGTTCGGGCTGTAATGTAATTCCAATAGAGCATGCAAATGCTTATGCTTCGCTGGCGCGCGGTGGTGTTTACAAGGACCTCACTTATGTAATGGAACTCAAAGACGCCTCTGGTAATGTAATTGAAAAATACGAGGATAACGACGGTGAGCGCGTAGTAGATGAGCAAGTCGCCTACATGGTAGAAGACATCCTCGGTGATGCATCCGCCCGTAGCCTAGTGTTTGGCTCGCAGGCTAACTCTTATGGGTTTAGAGTAAATGGTGTGTGGACCGGTAGCAAGACTGGTACTACTACCACCGCCAATAGTGCAGTAACTAAGGATTCGTGGATGGCGAGCTTCTCAACTGCTGTGTCGACGGTAGTTTGGAATGGCAATCACGACGGCGCAGGGCTAGCCAGTAGCTCTAATGACATCGTGCGTCGTGTGGTTAATGATTATATGGGTCCAGTGCATTTGGAACTTTATGCTAATGAAGGTAAATGGAAATCGGGCGACCAACCAGTGAAGCCGGCTGGTATCCAGACTCTCAACATTGGTGGCAAGACGGATATTTGGCCGAGCTGGTTTAACGCTAAGCATTCTAATACCTCTACAACTACTTTAGAGTTTAATAAATACACACACAAGTTAGCTTCGTCTTGTACGCCCGATGAACAAAAGATTTCGGTGACGGTGACTAAGACAACCGACCCGCTAACCAAGCACGAAGTTTGGAATGTGCCAGAACCTTACAACCGCGACGAAGAAGATGATTGTAGTTACCGACCGCCTTCGGCGAGCCTATATAAGAGTGGTGATAAGATAAGAATATCAATATCATTAGGGTCTATGGGGTTAGCGAACTATGAACTGCAAGTAGATGGTAAAGTAGTGGATAGTGGAGCGGCGAGTAGTAATAACTTTGATGCGAATTACACGCTGAAAGGCAATGAGAAGTCTGCTACCATCAAGATTACCGATCAAGCTGGGTACGAAGCGACTGGTACACTTAACCTTTAGTTAACTTTGCGAACATCATCTTGCCGGCGGAGGTTTGGCGGTAGCGGGTGAGTTCGATGGAGACGGTGGTGCCGAGTTTGGATTTGGCGCCGGTGACTACCACCATGGTGCCGTCCGGTAAATAGCCGACGCCCTGGCCACGATTACTACCTTCACTGACGATTTTGATATTAAATCTTTCGCCAGGTTTGTACTCATTGCGCAGGGCAATTTGCAAATCGTTTAAGTTTAAAACGCCGATATGTTCAGTGGTGGCAACTTTATTGAGATTAAAATCGTTGGTGAGGATGAGGCCATGATTCTCCTTGGCGAGTTCTATGAGGCGTTCGTCTACTGGGGTGCGATCAAGGGGATCTTGGAGGATGGTGGTATTAAAATGGACGATGCGTTCCAACTCATTAGCATTATCAAGGCCAACGCGGGCGCGAACGCGTTTTTCGTGGTCTTTGCCATCGGCGAGAATTTGCATCTCGCGGATAACGCTACGCGGGATGATGATATCATCGCCGATAAAGCCAGTCTTGGCGACGGAAATGAGGCGGTTGTCCATCAGAGCCGAAGTGTCAACATAAACCTTGCGCTTAGTATTACCAGTGATGTTGATTTTGTCATTTGACTTGATGAAAAGAATGGTGGTTTCGGCCAAAATAATAATAACGATAATTAAAATAAAGATTTCCATAGGGTCTATTATAGCATACTATATGTGGAAGTCGGTGATGAGCGAGAGATCGGTGCCAAACTTGTGGGCGTGGGCTTGATTTTGACGGAGAATGTCACGGTATTTGATAAGCAGGTCGGTACGGTTGTACTGGTTGGCGACATCCATCGCAAGGTGATAGCGCGAAGCTTGATTCATACTCAGCATCTCAAACGGCGTAGTGGTGGTACCGCGATCGGTAAAGCCATGGACGCGGAGGCGTTTTTTGTCTGCATACTCGGCGAGAATATTAGCCAGAGCGTCAGGGTAGCCATGAAAATTAGCGAGGATGAGTTTGTCGGTAGTAAAATGCTGGTCAAAATCGGCTTGACTGAGCGGATGGCTGGTGGTGCCGATAGCCTTATAGCTGAGAGCACCGATATTGATGAAGCGAATCTTGGCCTCTGGCAAATCTTCGCGAAGGATTTTGATGGCATAGAGAGTTTCGCGGGTGGCGATGTCGCCAGCGGAGGTAAAGATGATGTCGGGGCGGGGATGAGAAACAAAATCAAAGGTAATGATGCCGCCATTTTGGAGTTGGCGCTTAGCATGGCCTTCGGTGAGCCAGCGCGGTTCTTCGGTTTTGTTAAATGTTGTAAGATTTACAACATTTTTAGAGGTAATCATGTGGCTAAAGGCGGCTACGGCAGCCATATCGTCAACCGGGAAGAGACAGTTGACCTTGCTACTTGGCAAGCTAAGCAAAGTCGAGATTAGGGCTGGGGCTTGATGAGTGAAACCATTATGGTCTTGACGCCAACAAGTGCTGGTAGAGAGCAGGTTGACGGCGGGAATCTTGGGGCGCCATTTGACATCGTCGGACTGTTGAAGGAATTTGATGTGCTGGATGAGTTGCGAGGTAATGATATTGAAAAAGGCTTCGTAGCTAGTCATCATCGCCGATTCGCCGTTCATCAAGTGGCCAACCATGGTGGCAAAGAGAACATTTTCGGAAAGCATCTCAACGATACGACCATCGGGACTCTCAGGTAAATCCCAAGGTTTCACCGGCATCGCCCAGGCGCGGGCGTTGGTCTGGTAGACTTGGTGGAGTTTGTTGCTGGTGGTTTCGTCGGGAGAGAAAAGATAAAAATGCGGGTCTTGGCGCATTTGATGCTCAAGTAGCATGCCGAGCGTGAGAGCGGAAAAAAAGTTTTGCTTTTGCTGGATAGGGTTAAGATTAGGGCGTTCCATCATAGGGTAAATCCTTTCTGGGGGTCAAAAAGTTCGTCAAAATGGTAACTTTTGAGCCAAGCTTCAAGGTAGTGTAATTCAGTGTCATCAGTCTTGGCATTGGGCAGAGGAATCTGGTGAGCGAGGTAATTATCGGCGATGCGCTGGTTGTTTAACTTGGTGGGGCCGGTGTCGCCTTTTTTGGTGTGGAGAATGTAAAATGGATGTTGGTGCCTGAGGCCTGTTTTAAAAGCGCTTTGGAAAGTTTCGGGGCTGTCATCCCTAATATGAACCGGAGTGTAGCCAAAACCACGAATCAGCTCGCTGAGTTCCCTGTCGGATTTACGACCATAAATAGTGGGGCCAGAAATTTTGTAGCCATTGAGCTGCAATATCGGTAAAACTGTGCCATTGTTGCCACTACCGACGAGTTTGACGAGATTAAGTGAATCAATGGCTGTAGCGGTCTCGAGTTCGCCATCGCCAATGATGACAGCAATAGTCTTTTCGGGATGACCAAGTGCTTTGCCATAAGCGGTAGCCAGAGCATAGCCGAGTTCCCCGCCCTCACAAATGACATTGGGTGTGATGGGGCTAGCATGCGAAGGAAAACCGCCGGGCCAAGAGAAATGCTTGCAGATATATTCTAGGCCCTTTTGATCGCGCAAGGCGCGTTTATCTACCTTGGCGAGGTCACCATCAAGGAAGAGATTGGCTTGAAGTGCCGGAAAGCCATGCCCAGGACCGACCACGATAGAAAACTTTTCGCCCTTGTGGTAAATAGCGCGGAGGTTAGCGTAAATAGTATTGATACCATGACAAGTGCCCCAATGGCCGAGGAGCCTGGGCTTGATATCATTCTTGGTAAGAGGCCTTTGAAGTAAGAAATTGTTTTGCAGGAAAAGTTGAGCTACGCTCATATAATCGCAAGCACGAATACGACGACGGATTTTGTCGTAGTCAACAAAGTGGTGATGGTATCGTTTGATGCCCAACCCGGTCATGGTTATATTATACCACAAAATTAGAGAATGGAAGGCGAATGATGGAGTTGACGGAAAACTGGGTATATGCTATAATGAAATTACATTCGGGAGTACCCGCGGCCCAACTCGCAAGAGTTGGGAATATTTATTTCAAAAAGTTCAGTAGCGCTTTTTTTATTTTTTGAATATCGGAAATGTCTAATTCTACCATACGACTTGATAATCTAGATATACTAAAAGTTCTGATTTGCGACAAAACTGCAGTTTGATTTTTACCTTGAAAATCAATTTTTACATACCACGAGCCAGATTTGGATTGTGAGGTTAGGGGGATACCAATAAAACCGAGGTGGCCGAGTTTTTTATAGACAAAAACTGGACGAGAAAAAAGTTTGCTCTTGCCATTTATTTCAATACCGACATTTTCACCGCAACTACACCACCAAATATCGCCTTCGGATATTCTGGGAGCAGAATTACCAAAATGAAGTTTTTCTTTCAATCCAATCCATTCTGTGAAGTGTTTTTTATTTGATTCGTTGTCCATAAAAATCTCCCTATTTTAGTTGATGCTGGCAATTTTTATCAAAAAGGATAACAAAAGTCAAGCGCTAGCCTGATACCTTGTTGAAAAAAATGAGAAAAGGCGAATAATGGGGTCTTGTTCGTGACTTGAATTAGAAAAATGCTCCCTTCGGGTGGCATTTTTCTAATTCAAATCTGACTTAACAAATACTCACAAAACCCCATTATTCCGCCTTCTTAATTTCTACTGGCACTCTTGCGGGAGTAGTGCTAATATGATATAATTGAGGTATGGAAATTACCGATAGGCAGCGTGAGATATTGTTTGCGATTATTGAGGAATATGCCGAGATTGCGGCGCCGGTAGGGAGCGTGACCTTGGCAAAACTTTTTAATGTGTCATCGGCGACGATTCGGGCAGAGATGGCGAGGCTGGAGAGCCTTGGTCTGATTACTCAGCCCCACACCTCGGCTGGCCGTATCCCAACTGACGCGGGCTATCGTTATTATGTGAACACTTTGGCAGAGAATCCGGAGAAGGTGAATGAGAAGGCGGATAAGTCACTAGACCGCGGTAACCGCGTGCTAGAGGTGCGAGTGAGTTCGCAATCGCGAGCCGACCATGCGATTCGCGGGGCGGTTGATTCCCTGGTGGAGTTGACCGGCAACTTGGGGCTGGCGACGATTGGCGATCAATTGTACCTAGCCGGGATTTCGCGCCTGTTTACCCAACCAGAGTTTGTGGATGCAGGGCGCGTGCAGGCGGTGGCAAAATTACTGGATAACTTAGAGCCATGGCTGCGCGAGGCGGCGCCGGGCAAGCCACTAAATATATTTATTGGGCACGAGAATCCGATTGGTAGTACCTCAGAGGTGTCGCTGGTGATTAGCAAGTTTCGCTCGCCGTTTTCGGATAATAGTTATATCGGGGTGCTGGGACCGACGCGCCAAAATTACGGGCGAGTAATGTGGCTAGTGAGCCGAGCAGGTAAAATGTTGGAGGAAACATTATGAAAAATACCAAAAAACCAGGGGCGGATAAGAGTGCCGAAACAGTAAAGTTAGAAGAGACAATAGCTTCTTTGACCAATGATTTACAGCGCACTAGAGCGGATTTTGAAAACTACCGCAAGCAAGTAGATTTACAAAAAACCCAGGCTCAAAATATGGCACGCCTAGCGACGGTGAGTAAGTTTTTACCCCTGCTAGACGACATTGACCGCGCGATAGCCGCCTACTCAGAACAATTAGCGCCACTGGCAAAAAATCTTGATAAGACTTTGACGGACTTAGAACTTGCAAAAATTGATTCAAAAGTAGGGGTGGAGTTTAACCCAGACTTTCATGACGCAGTGATGGTGGATGATAGTGAAGGCGAGAAAGAGGTAATCGCCGAGACTCTGCGCCCGGGATATTTGTATCAAGGTGAAGTATTGAGACCAGCGATGGTCAAAGTGACGCATAAATGATATAATGCGGTTATGGATGAAAAAATAGACGCAATTAAAAAGTGGTTGGGCGAAGGCTCGGTGAATATTTTTGGCTTGCCGATGAGTGGTAAGGATACACAAGGGATGCGCTTGGCTGAGGTGCTAGATGGTAAGTTTTTGTCGTCGGGGCTGATTATTCGGGCGATGGAGGCTAAAATGGATACGCCATCAATTACGGCGAGCGGGCAGTTGCTACCGACTAACTTATTTTATGAATGGGTACTACCATATTTTGAAAGGCGCGATTTATGGAATAAGCCGCTAGTGCTATCGTCAATTGGGCGCTGGATTGGCGAGGAAACCCAAGTGATGAGCGTAGCAGAGGGGGCTAGGCACCCGATTAAGGCGGTGGTGTTTTTAGAAATTTCAAGCGAAGAAGCGAGGAAGCGTTGGTACGAAGCGAAGAATTTACAAGACCGCGGTGAACGCCCCGATGATGAAGATATAGATGTGTTCCGGAGGCGCATTGATGAATTTAAGACTAAAACGATACCGGTGCTGAAAAAATATGATGAAATGGGGTTATTGATATGGATAAACGGTGAGCAATCGCGCGATGAAGTGTTTGCAGAGATGATAGACAAACTTTATGAATACAGCAAAAATCCCGCTTAAACTGAGCGGGGTTTTTGAAGCGCCTATTAGTCAAGGTTGCGCATGCTGAGTGAGAGGCGACCCTTGTCGTCGATGGCGACTAGGCGGACACGTACGGTCTGGCCGACTTTGAGAACATCTTCTACTTTGTTGATGCGCTTGTCGGAAATCTGCGAAACATGGAGCATGCCGTCAGTGCCTGGTAAAATGTTCACAAAAGCACCGAAATCTTTGATGCTGACGACTTTACCTTCGTAGATTTTGCCAACTTCGGGCTCTTCAACAAGGGATTTAATCCAATTGACCGCCTTATCAATAGCCTCGGGATTGCTACCAGAAATGGTAACAAGACCAGACTCCTCAACATCAACACTGGCGCCAGTTTCGGTGGTGATTTTGTTGATGGTTTCACCGCCCTTGCCGATAATGGTGCCGATTTGGTCGGGATTGATTTGAACTTTTTCAATTTGTGGAGCGTATTTTGAAATGTGGTCACGAGGCTCAGGAATGACCGAAAGCATGTGTTTCAAAATATGAGCGCGGCTGGCATTGGACTGATTGATGGCCTTTTCCATAATTTCAATTGGCAAGCCATGAACTTTCATATCCATTTGGAGGGCGGTAATTCCCTTTTTGGTACCAGTGACCTTGAAGTCCATATCGCCAGCGAAATCTTCGGCGTCCATGAGGTCAGTGAGGACATAGGCTTTGTCAAGATGCTCGGCGGTAATTTCGGTGCCCTTTTCAACATCTACCATTAAGCCCATAGCGACACCCGACACAGGCGCTTTCAAAGGCACGCCGGCATCCATGAGTGCAAGACAGCTAGAACAAGTGGCGGCCATGGAAGTGGAGCCATTCTGCGACATAATCTCGGTGACGCTACGGATGGCGTAGGGGAAATCTTCTTCGCTAGGAAGGACGGGGAGCAGGGCGCGTTCGGCGAGGTAACCATGACCAATCTCACGACGGCCAGGAGAGCCGATGCGACCGGGTTCGCCTACGGTATAAGGTGGTGCATTGTAGTGATGCATGTAGCGACGCTTGCCGTCGGTGACCTCCATGGTGTCAACTAATTGAGCGAAGGAAAGTGGTGCGAGGGTGACGATATTCATAGCCTGCGTAACACCACGGGTGAAAAGCGATGAGCCATGAGTGCGAGGTAAGATACCGACCTGAGATGAAAGCGGGCGGACCTCGTCAAGTTTACGGCCATCAGGGCGAACGCCGTCTTCAAGGATGCCACGACGGACTTCGGCGTGAACGGCTAGCTCAAAGGCTTGGTCGTATTGGTCGCGTAGATTATCGTCATACCAAGCGACCTTTTCATTGTCGGTGTCGCCTTGGCCGAGTTCAAGAGCAAATTCGTCGTGCATGGCGTATTTGATGTCGTCAAGAATTTGAGCGCGCTCCATGACATTGCCACGTACTTTGCTACCTTTTTCGCCAAATTTACCAGCAGTCCAGTTGAGGACTTTTTGCTTGATTTCTTCGCTAGGCAAGACGAGTTCGTATTCTTGCTCAGGAACGTCGACATGAGCCCTGAGTTCACGCTGCAAGTCAAGGACGGGCTGAACAGCCTCGAGTGCCCAACGCATCGCGTCAATAATGGTAGCTTCGGGAACCTCTTTGGCGCCGGCCTCAACCATCATGATTTTGCCGTCTTTACAAGCGACTACGAGGTCAAGCGGAGAAGCTTCGCGTTCTTCTGGGCTAAGGAAGGCCTTAAACTCGCCGTCAACTTGGCCGATGCGAACACCAGCTACGGGGCCATCAAAAGGCACGCCGGCGTTCATCAAAGCGGACGAAGCGGCAAGCATAGCAATCACATCAGGGCGAAAACTCGGGTCCATAGAGAGGACGGTGGTAACAACTTGAATTTCTTGGCGATAGCCTTTGGGAAAAAGTGGGCGGATGGGGCGATCGATGAGGCGACCTACGAGGACGGCGTTGTCGGAAGGCTTGCCTTCGCGCTTGATGAAGCGAGAACTGCTGATTTTGCCAGCGGCGTAAAACTTTTCTTCGTATTCTACCGATAACGGGAAGAAGTCTTGTACGACTGGCTTAGTGCCGACTACGACTGAGCCGAGCACGACGGTGTCGCCGTAGGTGACGAGTACGCTACTAGTACTACGGAAGCCAACGCGATTGATTTCAAGCGAGAGTTCGCGACCACAAAAATTGGTAGTGAGTTTGGTGACTTTGGCGCCACTAGGATTGATGATTTCCATAAAAAAACCTTTCTATAAATCCACAAGTTTTATGATAAGCTTATTTTCGTAAAATAGTGTGGCGGGCGGGTCCTGCCGTCGCATTTTCCCCCACTGCGCTAACGCTTGTGGGGGACCCCCAGGCGACGTCACCCGCCCGCTGTATTTTACAAGAATAAACTTATCATCATAAGTTTGTGGATTTAAATGTTAATGTCTACTCTATTATATCACAAAAGTTGATTATCTTCTACCACGACGGAAGCCACCTACTCTCCTGGAAGAGCCACTGCCACGATTAGACCCTGAATCACCCCCGCCACCAGCCGCTTCGTGCAGTTGCTGTACCAGATCAAGTTGTTTGCCTTTGAGACTGCCTCTGATATTTTCATTAGACATAGCTTCATCAGTAACTGCACGCAAAGCTTTGAGATCGTCTTCATCAAATCCGCCAGCTCTAGCCTTTTCAATATAGCGAGTAAGTTCGCCTTCGTCTGTGCCAGGCAAATTAGCAGCCTTGAGGCTTCGGGCAGATTTAGCTTCGTTGTCTTCCATAGTAGTTTGCTGAATAATCTCGCCGTTTTCATCTTTTGCGCCGATATTTTGATTTTTCTTAGCGTAGTCAAAGGTGGAGCGATTGCTAGACATATAGTCAGAAGCCCAATTATTCATGAGGTTAGCTGAGTAAGTCTTGGCAGCTTCGGCACTAACACTGCGCCTTTCGTTCGAATCGTCGGCCCTCTTTTCGGCGTTCTTCATAGCCTGATGAACGGCTTCACGACCATCTTCACCTTTCTTGGATAAGACATTTTGATAAGCACGAATACCCAGTTCATCATTATTCAAAATAGCTTCTTCTAATCCTCTTTGTAATGCTACGTTATCATTGGCAAGTGCACTGTTGTTGGTGATAACGTTCTCACGAGCGGCAAGATCTTCATCAAAACCTTTGGCTAATATTGCTTGGTTGCGAGCAAAACGACGCATTTGAGCATCATTGAGAGTCTTACCTTTGCGACCTAGGCGATCTGAACGTCTTTGGTATCTATCACTAATTCTTTGAGCGCGTCGCATGGCGTTATTGCGCTCCCAGCCCTGATAGCGATCTGAATTCCTGACCGCTTTATCGACCTTGCCCCTAGTACCCCTATTCAATCTACTACTCATACCACCAATCTTGGCACCGATATTACCAAGACCAGACATAGAACTCTTGAGGAGCATTGGAATAAAGAATACTGGCACGATACCGACTATCATCGCGGTGAGAGCGAAGAAGAAATCGAGTTTTTCGCCACCACCAGCATTGACATTTAGTAGGATAGTAGAGGCGAAATCACCGCCACCAATGATAAGACCACAAATTGGGAATAGCAACAATAAGCCCGTAAAGGCTTTGAGCCAGCGGTCGAATAATTTCTTGGTATTTGGCAGCATGTAGCAAACGAAAGCGATAGGTGACAGAACTACCAATAATACCACACCAGCTTTGCGAACTGATAAAAGAATAAAGAAGAATATGATGGCTATAACAACTGTGATGGCGGCTAGCAAAAGTGGCAAGAGCACTGCCATACCTTGAGCTAATAGAGTGCCGGCGCCAGCAATAACGCCAGCAAGTAGAGCGAGGGAGGCGATATCACTAGCGTCTCCTAAGGCAGAGACATTAGTCCTGGCTTCTTCGTTGAATACTACCTCATTAACGGAAGCCAAATTTCCTTGAATGTCAGCAGTCAAACCGTCCATTAGGCTCTTTAGTCCAACACCGAGAACATTTGATAGGTCAACTGCTAGCTGACAAATAATATACGAGAGATTGATAAGAATAGCAGCAACAATGAGTTTGGGCAAGGTCTTTTTGATACCGTAATTAGACAGGCCTACGCCAGTAACCTGAGAAAGCACCACTATGAGAAGCATGATGATAAAGGCGATGTTGGCAAAGTTTTGGAAGATTTGCCAACCAGCAAAAGTGCCATTGTTGGCATTGTCGCTAACTAATTCTGGCTCAAGCATTAGTGATGGCTGAATCCAGTTGACATAAGCCGAGTCGGCAAGTTCGCCAAAGTTTTTGAGTAACGGACAGATAATATGCCCAAGTACACCAGCACCGCTATAGCATGGATCGGCGTCATCGCTGTCGCCAGCAGAGCCGGCGTTGTTGGGATCTTTGGGATCATCTGGGTTAGCTTCTACGGTGAGATCGCCATTTTCGTTTGTTTCGCCAGAGAGGACTTTTGCAAATTTATAAGTCGTAGTTGTGTTGTTCTGTTTGAGCGTAGCAGAGGTCAACCCATTACCAAAACCGTTATAAATATCCTCCCATTTTTTGCCTTTTGTTTCAGTTTGATATCGAGATGATTCTGTCTTTTTATACTTTTTGTTGCCTTGTTTAGTCTTATTGTACAAGGTTATGGTAATTCCACTGTCGGTTACATCATCGACAATCATCCCGCTGGCCCAGTTTTTTATCTTTTTTACATCGGTGCTTTTTCTATCAATACCCTGTTCTATGAATTCATTCGTAACTACTTCGAATTTGCCTGTAATTTTACCATCTGCATCTACTGGCGCACAATACGCTTTACTATAAGCTGCGTAGTTTTCGGTTGTAGTTTTGTTTCCCTTCTTTGTCTTCTCGCTAACATCAAAAGCTAGTTGCGCGCACTTACAATTTTTGCACGAAGAAGCCGCATGGGCTTCATTAGTAAAAACAACACCTGTCGTAATAAAGGCAAAAAGACTAGCCAATACAATAACTGACAAAAAACCTTTTTTCTTAAAGTTAGCGTATTTCATTTTTAACACTCCAACATTGATCTATAAAATCATCCGCGGAATCGCTGACAATTGTCGCCATTTTAGATTCATTATCTAAAAGAATTGTATCGATTTCGTCTAATTTAGTAATTGATTCTTCCGAGATGTTAGCATTTTCTAGACATGTAATGGCAGTTTCGACATCTTGGTTAAAATCGCATCCTGCTTCTTCATAAATTTTGGCGAGTTCGACTATGGCTTCTGCATTCTTTACATTATAATCACCGTAATCTTCGCCAATATCAGAACCAAGGTCGTAGAAAACTTGATAAAGCTCCTTAAAATCAGAGTCGGTAGTTGCTAAAATATCTTCGTCTGAGGGCGGGATGAAATTTACATACGCGTGTATAAAATCTATTGATTCTTTATATTCACTAATATCCCCTGCTATTTCAGATGTCTCCGTACTGTAAGTATTGTAAAAATCATCAAACAAATTTTTTAATTTATTAATGTATTGTGAATTTGTTTCATTGGTTTCAATAGTGATTGTTTCATCAGTACCGTTGTGAAATTTTTCTATTTGGTTAAAAACGCTTTCGAACGTGTATAGTTCTTCTGGGTTGTAATCGGGGATAGGGTCTTTGGAGTCGGTGCCAAAGAGGAGATAGTTGGCATAGATGTTGAACTTGCCTTTGGCGTCGGTGGCTTCGACGGGAGCGGAGCCACGCAAACTACCGGTGAGCAAGAAAATCAAGCCAGCAATGACAGCGACGCCGGCTACGATAATGGCGCCGATGATGAGAGGTTTTTTGTTCTTAGGCTGGGCGGGTTCAGAGGGAGGTATGATAATATCGTCAGAGGCAGGACGCGGAGAAGGTCGAGAAGTGGGAGGTGGTGTAGATGTAACAGGTGGCGGAGTAGTCGAAGAAATCGGCTGGACGGGAGCAGGGGACGGAGTGGGTGTAACGGGTTGAGCGGGAGCGAGAGGGATACTAGGCATAGCGGGAGTATTGCTAGTAATCGGCTGAGCAGGAGTGCCAGTAGGGGTGTTGGTGGGCATATTGGGCATAGCAGAAGTACTGGCCGTTGGTTGAATGCCAGGCTTGGGGCGCAAATTAGATGATTGGCCCGACCAAACTGAACGAGACGGAGTGCTCATATATTATATTATAGCATAAGAATTATAAATTGTGAGGTTTTATCAAAATTCTTGTGCTATAATAATAGTAATGGATGAAGAAAAATTACAGCAAAAACGGCGAGAGAACGAGGAGCAAGCTGCCAAAAAGCGGGCTTCGATACTAGGGCTTCCCTACTTAGATACGCGTAGTTTTGAGAATGATATTGATTTGGCACCCGACATGCTAGATGTTGAACGGATGCACCGCGATTATATAGTGCCACTAGATGATGGTGGGGGTGAGAGACCATTTCAGTTTTTGATTACTAGCCATACGCCCAAGAGTACGGTGACGGAGTTGCGTAAAAAATACAATGATGAAGGCGAAAAGGTAGAGTTTTTCCTAGTATCTGACTCGGCTTATCGGGTTTTTATGCGCCGCTACGATCCACCAAAAGAAGTTGTATACGACGATATCAAAATCGCGTCAGAAGGCGACAGCAAGACGATTGACGAGGTAAGCAAAACTCTAAATTCAGTGTCAAGTGACCGAGTGTTTGACTTTTTAATCGACCAAGCCGACAAATTAAATGCTTCGGATATTCATATTGAAAATATGCGTAATGAAATCCGGGTAAGGATGCGTGTAGATGGGATTTTGCATCCAGTGGCCAATTTAGATCGCGACCGTTATCGTATATTGATGGGTGAGTTGTCGTCACGAACAAACTTATCAAGCGCTGCAAGAACGCCACAGTCTGGGCATATGCAAAAAGATGTGTATGAAGCAGATGGTAAGTCGCATTTGCTGAACATCCGCGTAGAAACGGTACCGACTATGTATGGACAAGATGCAGTACTAAGGTTGTTCAACTTTGATGAGACTTTGTTGAATTTGGACTTGCTAGGTCTGACCGATGAAGAGCGAGCCGAGATAGATGAGGTGATTTCACACCCCCGCGGTCTAGTACTGATGGTTGGCCCGACGGGCTCTGGTAAGTCAACCACGCTATATTCAATGCTAAACGCCTTAAATACTAGTGACCGCAAGATTATCACTTTGGAAGACCCGATAGAATACGGCATTACTGGTATTTCGCAGATTCCAATCAACACTGGGCGAGGTGGTTCGTTTGCTGAGGGGTTGCGTTCGGTGTTGCGTTTGGACCCAGATGTAGTAATGGTGGGCGAGGTGCGCGACCCAGACACCGCTAGGACGGCGATTCAGGCTTCGATTACGGGGCACTTAGTACTGTCATCATTCCACGCAAATTCTACTTCAGCGGCGTTTTCAAGGATGATTGATATGATTGGCACAAATCCGATTTTCTCAAGCTCAATTAGGTTGGTAGTGGCGCAGCGCTTGGTGCGTAAGTTGGCTGATAATAAAGAAGAGTACGAACCCGATGAAGCGACGCGAGATTATGTGCGTAAAGTACTAGATGGCGTACCAGATATAGCAGAGCGAACGAATGGTGTGAATCTAGATAATTTAAAACTTTATAAACCAATCGCTAGCGACGATGCGCCATTTGGTTATTCGGGTAGGACGGTGATTATGGAGCAACTAGTGGTATCGGAAGATATTCAAGCGTTTATTCGCGGTGATGTGCGCGATATCAATACCAATGCAATAGAAGAAACGGCGCGTAGCCATGGGATGTTGACACTAGAACAAAAGGGCATGTTGGCAGTGCTGAGGGGCGATACGACACTAGATGAAATTAGCCGGGTAATTTAGTTTAGTAAATTATTGATTTTCTAACTCGCCTGCCACCTCGGCGCCAGTAATATTGAGCGTGGCCCCACTAGCGATATCGCCAGTCAGTACACGCTTGGCCACGATATTTTCAACGGTTTTTTGGACGATTCGACGCATCGGGCGCGCCCCCATTCGCGGGTCATAACCATGTTCTACTAAGATTTCGGTAGCGGCCTCGTCTAGCGTGACGGTGATTTTTTGTGGTGCCAAAGTTTGGTTTACCGACTTAATAATCAGTGCGAGGATTTGTTTGAGCTCTGGCTTACCTAGAGGCTTAAACAGACAGATTTCATCAAACCGGTTCAGAAATTCAGGGCGAAATTGGTTGCTATTTATCAACTCGTCAATTAGCTGATCCTTAAAATCAGCGAGGTTTTGACCGCTACTCACCCGCTCACGAATCTCGTTTGCTCCTGCGTTGCTGGTAGCAATGACAATTGTATCGCGAAAGCTCACTTCGTGACCTTTTTCATCTCTTAATACTCCCTCGTCTAGCAGTTGTAATAACGTTGTTAATACTTGGGGGTGAGCCTTTTCAATCTCGTCTAGTAAAATTACCGAAAACGGATGTTTCATCGCCTGTGCGGTCAGACTGAGTTCGTTCTCGGCCCCATCGGCAATCAATTTTGCCACATCGCTTGCCATTACAAACTCATTTAGATCCAAGCGGATGATGTTTTTCTCGCCGTCAAAATAAGTTTCGCTGATAGCTTTGGCTAACTCGGTCTTACCAACACCTGTCGGGCCCAGGAATAGAAAAGTGCCAATCGGCCGACCTTCACTACGCACCCCTGCCACCGCTCGCCTTAAAGCATTACTCACCGCCGACACTGCTTCGGCTTGGTCTACCATCCGTTCGTGAATGAGAGTTTCAAGGTTTAATAATTTGTCGCGTTCCTCGGTACTAGTATTATCGGCGCTTCCACCGACTTTAATCCCTTGAGTCTCTTGAATCGTGGTCTGCAAAGTGTGTGCACTAACGATACTATTATCGGCATAATTGGCGGCGGCTTCTAGTAACTTAATCGCCCGCCCTGGCATCTCAATGTCATACATGTAGCGCAGGCTCAAGCGGTAGGCCTCTTTGAGTGCGCGATAAGTGTAAAAAACATGGTTTTTATATTCAATCATCGGCACTTGGTCTTGGAGTACTAGCAGAGTGTCCTGCTCGTCGGTAGGCTTGACCAAAACTTTATTTAGCGAACTAGACAATGCGACATTTTTGCTGGAAATTTCAAGAAAGCGTTGCTCGTCCATTGACAGAATGATGCGTTGCCTACCCGCTTCAAGATAGGGTAATAAAATATTTGAAATATCCACCGAGCCAGTACCCTCTTCAAAGAATAAGTGAGCATTATCAAGGCAGATAATCACATTTTTGGCGTTATAAGCTTCGTTGATTAGCTGAGTAACTAGAGTCTCAAGTTCGCCCCGCTCACCCACTGCACTAATTAGCGAAATCGCATCCAGGAAAAACACTTGGCGGAATTTGAGGCTTGCTGGCACCTTGCTCTCGGCATCTAGTAAACGCTCGGCAAAAGCATAAATCAGCGTCGTGCGACCACTACCTAGTGGTCCTACCAGCGCGATATTTTGCCGGCCATCGCTTGAAAATATTTGAATCATTTTGTCAATAACCTCACTTCGGCTACCGCGGGGTAGGTAAGTGTAGACATTAGTAGCGGTAGAGATATTAGTAGCGAAGCGTTGCAACAGTGGTGTAAAGCCAAAAGCAAAATCGCGCCCAATACCGCCAGTACGCACCTTGCGATTGTGAGCTTTGATAGCTTCGGCGATATGATTGTACCAGCCAATGCCTTGGTATAGGTCGGTTAATTCAAGCTGAATCCGGTGCAGAAAATTATCGTGGTCGGGATAAACTTCAATCATTGCTACCGCTAATATTGCTCCCGTAACCGAGGAGGAATCAGTAGTGGTGCGAATCTCCAAGGCTTTTGTTAGAATCGGGGCTGAGTCTGGTCCCAAAGCCTCGGCCAGTTGCTTAAACAGCTCAGGGTGAAGCTCCATCCGCGATAGGAAGAAATTGCCACTTTTGGTCGTAGGAATCATCTCGGCCAGCGACGCGGTGGTCGGTGTATCCTTGATTAGCGTCAGACACTCGGCATCAAGCAGGCCAGTAATTCCCTGGTTTTTCTGCAAGGGTGGATTAATTAGCGCGTGTTTAGACCAGTAAAGTAGCATGATAATCGGCATCGCGACCGCGACCATCAGCCAGCCCAGCGAAATTTTAACGAGTATTATAAGTGCTAATCCACCGAAGATAAGGATAATTGCCAAAAATACTAACAACACACGCAGAGCGGGACTTTCAAAAGTCTTGCCAAGTTTGGCGGATTTGATGCGAATGCTGTTTGGATCAATCTGCGCATCCATTTTAAAATACCACCTGCATGATAGTTAGAACGATACAAACAACTGGTGCAATTGGTATTAGTGGCCAGATAATATTAGCAATAAAACCAATAATCACAGTCAGGGCCAGCACCATAATGCCGGTACCAGCGACTACCAAGCGAATACAGGCACCAATAAGCCGCGAAATCGTGCGCGCGATAAAGGCCTGGAAGCGTTCACTAATGGAAGCGTTGACTAGCTGGCCGGAATCAATTTGGCGAAAAGGATAAAACAGCGTTTTAAATAGCGTACCGATAGAAAATTGGTCGGCAACGGCACTCAAGCGCTCCAAAAAACCGTTGAAAAAAGTTTTCCAACCATCAGTATACCACCATTTAAACATTGCGGTAGTAAGCATAACTATATTATACAACACACGGTGGAGTTTGGGTAGGGTTTATGATATAATTAGGGCGTGCCCGCATAGCTCAGCGGATTAGAGCACTTGTCTTCGGAACAAGGTGTCGGGGGTTCGAATCCCTCTGCGGGTACCATTTTTTATTTGTCTTCTAAGTTTTCAATACCGGGGAGTTGCTGACCGAGGAGGAATTCTAGGGCGGCGCCACCGCCAGTAGATACTAAGGAATATTTGAGGTCGGGCGACTCTTTTTGGAGGTGCCTGACAAAGCTGGTGGTGTCACCACCGAGGATAACCGAGAAAATCTTGGAATTCTCGCCAAGTAGCTTGGCTACTATGGTTGATGAAGTATCAAAAGCGGGGTCTTCAACTTTGCCGAGGACACCGTTCCAAATCACCGTCTGAGCTTCGCTAATTAACTTGGCGATTTCGGCGGTGGCGACGGGGCCAATATCGAGTTTGGCACCAGCACCGTCAGTATCAAAATCTTCGGCAACATAAATCTTGGCGTCGCTGGCTGTGTAGCCATCGGCAGAGATTTTGCCACCGACAGCGATTTTGTCGGCAAGGGGGAGAAAGGCTTCAATGAGGGGTTGTTTGTCTTCAACTTTGGCACCACCGATAATTACCAGCATTGGATGCTCGGAGTTTGTCATGACTTTACTAAGAGCGGTGGCTTCTTTTTCTACTAGAAGTCCTGCCACCGCTGGGATTAAATGGGCAATAGCGTCGGTGGAGGCGTGTGCGCGGTGAACTACCGCAAAGCCGTCCTCTACTATCAAATCGGCGTGAGTGGAGTCAACAATTTCGTGGGCAAAATCTTCGGAATTGGCTTCTTCGCCTGACCAAAAGCGTAGGTTTTCGAGTAATAGAATCTCGCCTTTTTTCAAATCTTCTACCGCCATCTTAACTTCGGGACCACTGACATCGTCAACAAAATCTACCTTTATTCCCAAGCCTTCGGCGAGCACATTGGCGACTGGTTTTAGAGATAGTTCGGGAACTTTTTGGCCTTTTGGTCGCCCCATGTGCGAGATGATGATAATCTTCTTGGCGCCTTGGTCAAGTAGGTATTTGAGAGTAGGGAAACTTTCGGTGATGCGGTTGGTGTCGGTAATTTCGCCATCTACTACCGGTACATTGTAATCAGTCCTGACTAGTATAGTTTGATCTTTGATATTGATGTCGCGAATGGTTTTTTTGTGGAACATGGGCCTCCTTTAAATATAACGAATTTGTATTGTATCAGTGCCACCCTTGCGATTTTTACCACCCGAAATAATCACAGCCACGATTTCCTCGCGGTCTGGTTGTAATTGTAAATAACCTGAATGTTTGAGTTCTTCGGCTAATTTGACGCCATAATCTTCGGTAAAGTGGCGGATAAAGGCTGAATTGGCGTAGTAGAGCGCCATTTGGTTGGCGATGCGTGGATTGCTGGTAACGGTGAGAATTGGCAAGTTGGGCCGGCTGGCTGCTACCGCGCGAGCAGTTTCGCCGGTGGCGGTCTGGCAGATTAATATATCGGCGTTGATTTGCTCGGCGAGCCCTACGGCTGAGGAAGCGATGGCGTCGTAATTGTGGTATTTCCCTACTGGTTCGTGAGCGATGAGGCTGACATGGGAATGATTTTGGGTGAACAAAATTACGCGCTTCATGGCTTTGACGGTTTCAACAGGATACTCGCCGTTGGCGGTTTCGTCTGATAGCATGACGGCGTCGGCGCCTTGAATGACGGCGCTGGCGACATCACTAACCTCGGCCCTAGTGGGAGCGGGATTTTCTACCATGGAGTTCATCATCTGGGTGGCGACAATGCAGAGCTTAGAATATTCGCGACACAGCGCCACTAGTTTGCGTTGGACAATTGGTACCACCTCGGCGCCCGCCTCAACCGCCATGTCACCACGCGCCACCATGATGCCGTCGGTGGCCTTGACGATAGCCCGTAGAGTTGCGTCCGAACTAATCGCCTGTTTGGTTTCAATCTTGGCGATAATCTTGATGTCGGAATCTTTGGTTTTTAAGATTTTGCGTAAGTTTTTAATATCATCGGCACTCTGGACAAATGACATGGCAATGTAGTCAAAATCTTCCTGGGTCCCATAATCAATTTCAGCTAAATCTTGCTCGGTTAAAATGTCGCCACCAAAGTCGGTGTCGGGGAGATTGATGCCTTTGTGGCTCATCAGCGTGCCGTCGTTGATAATTTCAATTTTGATTGCGGTGTCGGAGGTGATTTCGGTGATTTTGGCTTGGATGGTGCCGTCGGCCAGATACACTGGTTCGGATATCTGTACCTTTTTGGCTAAATTGTATTTTACTGGTAAAATCTTACCGCCGCTATGCTCTTTCAAGGCGTAGTCAAGAGTCAATTGGTCGCCAGCCTTGACCGCTAAGTGATTATCTTTTAGCGCACCGAGGCGAATCTTGGGGCCTGGTAAATCTAACACCGTAGCAACTGAGCGGCCTTTAAGCTTGGCGGCCTCACGCACCCACCTGAGCTGGCGCGAACGCTCGGCATCATCACCATGTGAACAATTAAACCGACAACCATTAACCCCCGCCATAATCATCTCGGTAATCTTATCCTGGCTGTCCACCGCGGGACCGACGGTAGCGAGAATCTTGGTACGCTTAAAAAGTTTGCTCATATACTTATTTTACCATAAAAATTATGATAAAATATAGTTATGGCTAAGTCCAAAACACGCAAATCATACCGGCGCACCCACCACAAAGTGGCGCGCGAGATGACCATGGAGCAAAAAATCGGCTTATACCTTATTATCGTCACTGCGGTGATGGTGCTGTTTGCTGTGTTCATTAACGCCTTTTTTAGTTCTAGCAAAATTGTTGAAAATCGCTTGCAAGCGCTTGCACAGGCTTATTATGAAACCTATTATTATAATAATCTCACTGCTAACGGCGATACTGGGGTGCTGACTGAGTACAGTGAGTCTGGCTTGCCGTATGTTAATCTTACGCAGCTACTCGCGTTTAATAATCATCAATACGCTGATTATGAGGGGTATTTTGTTAATGATCGCTACACTTGTAATCTATCTAATACCGCGGTCAAATATTATCCGGTGGAGCCGTATGGGGTGAAGGATTATACTGTGAAGTATAGTTATGATTGTTCGCATATGGAAAAATAAAATAGCCTTGAATTAGAAAAGTAAATTTTATAACGGTTTGCTCACGCCTTGGTTAAAAATACAACACTTAGGCGAAACTCGTGCGCTAACGCGAGCGCGCACTCGTTTCGTAAGTGTTGATATTTTTAACGCAGGGTTCGCAAAAATGTTATAAAATTTACTTTTCTAATTCGAGTCTGGCTTAACAAATACTCACAAAACCCCATTATCTCGCCTTCTTAAACCTAACAAAATTAGCGACGGCCAGGTGGCTTTGAATAACGATGCTATGAAAAAGTGGGAGTTGTTTTTTCTGGAGAGCTTGGGGTTGCTAAGACTTAAAGATGCAGCGCACGGCGAGCCCGCGGTACTTATTGTAGTTATTGACATAGGCACTGCTACTAACGAAGTACAGGTAGTACGCGTAGTTACTATCGTAGGCGGTAGACGACCAGTAATAGCCGTACGACCCGCCAAGGTAGAACTGACTAGAGTTGTAGTCGCCAGAGTAGACGCCTAGCCAAGGGCTAGCAGTTAAAGTAGCTCCGGTGGTATAGGTACCTTTAAGAGTGTTGAATTCGGCTTGGGTCGGGAGGCGCCAACCGCT
>JAFRJZ010000015.1 GCA_017431945.1 Candidatus Saccharimonadota bacterium | reverse complement strand
AGCGGTTGGCGCCTCCCGACCCAAGCCGAATTCAACACTCTTAAAGGTACCTATACCACCGGAGCTACTTTAACTGCTAGCCCTTGGCTAGGCGTCTACTCTGGCGACTACAACTCTAGTCAGTTCTACCTTGGCGGGTCGAACGGCCGCTACTGGTCGTCTACTGCCTACGGTAGTAGCATCGCGTACTTCCTGAATTTCAATAGTAGCAGTGCCGTTGTCGGTAACGATTATAAGGGCGTCGGGTTCGCCGTGCGCTGCGTCTTCAAATCATCTTAGCAACCCCACCATCTGCCCCCATTGCCAAACTCCCCAAAATGTGCTATAATAAAAAACAGGGCTTTCCCCAAGCTCTTTAATAAGTAGTTATTGTCGCACCAACCACAAGCTATTTTTGCACCATTTCAAAGGAGGGGATCAAATGAAACTGAACAAAACATCCGTTATCGCTATAACCTCGGTGGCAACATTGCTCTTTGGTGGACTAATCATCGGGAGCGTCAGCAAAGCCTACGCTGCTACACCCATTACATTAAATTTTATGTGTTGTAGTGAGGAATATTACGATGACATCGCTCTTGATGTCTGTCCCTGCACGACGGGGCTTGAAGCCAAGGAATTGCTCGCTTCCGCCATCAACGACGGTGTCATGCCCACTGAAATTTTCTTGCTCTATGAGAGCGACGAAGATGTCATTGATGGACAAATCTACGATGACGATACCATCGGCGACTATCTCAATGACGGCGACAAAGTCTATTATATGATTTCGCCCGTCCCAGACGGCGAAATCTACGGCGACACTGGCTACCACTTTGAGTGTAACGGCTACGACCAGTATTCTGGCAAATTTTACTACACACTCAAATAACCACCTTAAAAGGGCGCGAAATCGCGCTCTTTTTCCCGCTCTGTGCTATTTTTCCGCGCTGTGTTATAATCATAAAAAAGGAGTTATTATGAAAAAAGTTTTAGCCTTTGATATCGACGACACCCTAAATGTCGCCAAGACCCCCGTTGCCGACGAAATGGCCACTATTTTGACCGACTGTCTGGGTCATTTCCAAATCTGCCCGATTTCCGGCCAAAAATTTGACCAATTCATCCGCCAGATTGTTGATCCTCTCAAAAAGGCTGGCGCCACCCCTGAGCAGTTACAAAATCTTCACCTTTTTGTCGCCCAAGGCACCCAATATTATCGTTTCAATGGCACCGACTGGGAGCAAGTTTACAATAACCCCCTCACCGACGAGCAGGTAGCCAAGATTCAACAAGCTTTGGAACAGTCCGCTCGCGAACTCGGCTACTGGGAGGAGGACAAACTCAAACCCGGCGACGAAATCATCGAAAACCGCCTTTCGCAGTTGACTTTTAGCGCCCTCGGCCAGACTGCCGACACCGAGGCCAAATACGCCTGGGACCCCGATCACAAAAAGCGCGAGCAAATCGTCGCCCGCTGTAAGGAACTCGCCCCCGAGTTTGACTACGAAATCGGCGGCACCACCTCTATCAACGCTTTCATTCCTGGTATGAATAAAACCTTCGGCATGACTCACCTGATGGAAGAATTAAAAGTTGAAAAGCAAGATATTCTCTACTTTGGCGACATGACCCAGCCCAGCGGCAACGATTACCCCGTCGTCCAGATGGGCATCGATACCATCACCGTCCACTCTTGGGAAGACACCGCCTATGCCCTCAGAGGTATATTGGGGATTTTGTAAAACCAAATTAACTCTTTGCGAAGACTTTGTTAAGTCCAGATTTGAAACGAAAAAATGTATATTCCTGCCGTTTACCAGTGTATGACATTTTTTCGTTTCAAGTCGTCTAAGCAAAGAGCTAATTTGGTTTTTACTAATACATATGCTATAATACGGTTATGAATACATATATTGTGGGCAACTGGAAGATGAACTTCACCGTAGGCGAATCTTCCATCTTTCTAAACAAACTTTTAACCAGCATCCCCCCTCACCCGGGCATCAAGATTATCGTCGCTCCTAGCGACATTGCGCTCCAGTCACTTTCTCTCCAAACCGACCGCAAACACATCCGCCTCTGTGCGCAAAATATTGACTACCGCGATTTCGGCCCGATTACCGGTGAGACTTCTGCCTCCCAGGTACGCGGTCTAGCCGATTACGCTTTGGTTGGTCACCCCGAGCGTCGCCACGCTTTTCACGAGCACGACAAGGTCATCCGCGCCAAGGTTGCCGCTTGTATCCGTAATAAGATTACCCCTATCCTCTGTATCGGCGAAACCGCTCACGAGCGCTCTATCGGCGAGACTAACGAGGTCTTGCGCGACCAGCTTCTCGGTGGGCTTTCAGATATTTCTCTTGAGGACATCCACAAAGTTATCATCGCTTACCACCCTGCCTGGATTACCAGCACCACTAATTTTGACCACCTCGCCACCCCCGACCAAATCACCGACGCCGTCAAACACATTCGTAAAACTCTCCGCTCCACTTACGGCAAAGATACCGAGCAAAGTGTCCCTGTTATTTATGGTGGCAATGTTAATACAAGCAATGCCGGTACTTATGTCAAGATTCCTGGTGTCAACGGCTTGCTGATTGGCAACGCTAGTTTGATAGCCAGCCAGTTTATTGATATAATTGAAATAGTTAAAAAAGGACAAAACTAATGAGCCCAGTTACGACCACTCCTAGCAAAGCCCCGAAATCTCGTGGCCGTATCATGGATTTTACCCCGCGTAAGCCTCTCATAACCCCCAAACCCCAGGCTCCTAAGTCTCAGCCTCCCAAGCCAGTCATTAAGATGCCTGCTCCTCAACCCCAGTCTGCGCCCAAGCCCACTCCTAAGCCCGCGCTCCGTCCCGCCCCTAGGCCTCGCCCCGTAGCGTCCGCACCTCGCGTGGTGTCGCACCCCCCTATTCGCAAGCGCCCGCTTTCTCAGCCCGCTCCTCGGCCTGTATCTAGGCCAGCACCTCAGCCGGCTCCTGAGCCTCGCCCTGCCCCCAAGCCGGCTCCTCAGCCAGCACCTGAGCCTAAGCCCCAACCTGCACCTCTCGGTGCACGCTCGCCTTTCCTTAAAAATTCCGTCGTAGTTGAAAAGCGCCCCCTCTCTGGCGGCGCCGCCACCTCTACGCGTTCCCACACCTCTCGCCATCAAGCGGTTGCCGACTATCCACACCCCCATCAGCTCGCTCGCTCATCTGCTATCAAGCCCGTGAGTCGCAAATCCAAGCTTCCGCTGGTTCTCCTTATCATCGGCACCATCCTGGTCGGCGCCGCCGTTGGCGCTTGCGCCTATTTCCTCGTATTTCAAGGCGAATAGCCTACACAACACCCCAAAAGTATGTTATAATTAATCCCATGGTGGGATTAGCTCAGATGGTTAGAGCGTCTGATTGTGGTCCAGAAGGTCGGCGGTTCGATCCCGCTATCCCACCCCAGACGCAGGTGTAGTACAGCGGTTAGTATACAAGTTTTCCAAACTTGGGATGGCGGTTCGATTCCGCCCACCTGCACCAAAAAAAATGAGAGCTTCGCTCTCAATTTTTTATCTCGTTTTTTACCACAAAATCATTCACCCAGAGCATAATCCTCATCAATCATCCAGTGGTCTGCGATACGAAAAGCCGGAATCGTGCCTCGCGCTGCCTTATTTGAAACAGCCTGCAAATTAGCGCCATTATTCTTCGCCCAATCCGCCAAAGAAATGATTTTTTTGGCAGTTAGTTTAGCGACACGACGATGTAGCGACTCAATCAAAAGGTTCGCCAACAAATCAGCCAACTTATCGGCGCTATTCGTTTTTTCGTATTCTCTAAGCAACGGGTAATAATCACTAAATTTCGTCTTATTCATAATGATAATTGGTGGCAACCCTAGCGATTCAAGCTGACGGTTTATCAAAACTCGCCCAATCCGGCCATTGCCGTCGCAAAACGGGTGGATATTCTCAAACTCAGCGTGAAATTCGGCGATTTTTTCAAGAAAATAACGATTATCCAGATTGTATTTTTCAACGAGATCATTCATCAAATTATCCACAAACTCCGGATTAGCACCAATGTGCGTGCCCACCCGCACCCACTCTTTGCCAGTACGAAACCGCCCCGCGACGGAGTCGTTAATATCGGTAAGCAGGATTTTATGCAATTTCAAAATCAACTTTATTGAAAACAGCTCATCTGGGTGTTCTGTAAGGTATTGAATCGCTTTAGCAAGGTTCTTTGCTTCATAAATTTCGCGAATCTCATGATCGGTACGAATTTGGTCGCGAATCAAAATGTCTTCGGTGTCTTCCAAGGTCAAAGTGGAGTTCTCAATAGCGTTAGAGTTATACACCATCTCTGGCAACTCTTGCTCAGCAACGGCTTTTACTCCCTCAGAGTATTTTTGGGCAAGTTCCTGGTATTTTTTTGCCAGAGCCTCAATCTTATCTTTGGTTACTTGATTTATCATACTTATATTGTAGCACACAAAGCGTGAAAAAACAAGGTTTTTGAGATTTTTTCACGCTTTTTGTAATTCATACCTCAAGTGAGGCTTCAGCGTGGTTTAAAACAAGACCTAACCGCACTCAACAAAATAAAAAAGCCGGGCATCAGCCCAGCTTTTTCTTGAGTAGTTACAAACCTAAATTTAAACTCATGCCCTTAGCGGCACTACTATTGTAGTTCGGTTTCGGGCCTTGGCGTGGCGCCAATTTTTCATCATAAGTAGTAAACACCATAAGGTACATTGCCGCGAGCACCCGCGTCACCTTGTGGTCTGACCCCGGATTCCATTCAAAATTCTCAAAATACTCGGGGTCAATGTTTTTTGCCGTTCCTACCATCTTACTACATATATAACATTCGGTGGCGATCGTATTGCCAAAGCGAATATCCTCCGTCATATTGACGGGAACGTATTCATCCCCTACGGCATTACCCAGCATGAGGCAAAATTGCCGACGGGTAATTTTCTTATAGGGGTGAAATTTTTTCCCTTGGGCAATATCAATGAAAAACCAGTGGATTTTGCCGAAACAGACAGCATCAAAGCCTTCCTGCCCGACAGATTTCACCGATACATCCTTATACGGTTTGGCTGTTGCTGAAGCCGTTGCTGGCATCAGCGTCATTGCCATCATTATGACGGTCAATATTACGATAACTTTTCTTTTCATTGCTGGAAACCCCCTTCCAATATAATCAAATACAAATTTTTAATGAACTACTCAATACTCTAATTATACCACACTACCCCTAAAATGTCAACTATGCCTAACTACTCAGTATGACCAGAGCATTTTCTATACATTAGCACAAAAATATGCTAAAACTATTGACAAAACAGCCAAAGTGTGATAAAATGATGGCAGTCCTTAGAGAAGGGAAGCAAAATTTACAGCAGAGGAACGCCCACAGATCTCAAGTGGCGTTCAATCATAGAAAGGAAGGTGACTTAAATGGCACTTGAACTTTTCGAAAAGAAAATCCCTAGAAAAAACGGTAGCGGCGACAGCTTCTTCTTTGGCATTGTCAAAGGAGGCTCCAAAGCAGACGCCATCAGCGAAATCAACGAAGGGGTCGTCGGCGAAAGTATCGGCTGCTTCGCTAAGTATGCTGACGGGACAATCGACAAGTTGGCTGAAATTGAGGTCAATATCGACATTCCCGACGAGTTCGACTCCGAAAAGGTCGAACTCAAAATCATCGCCGGTGGAGACGAGGTAGGACCGAGTGACCTCAAAGGGTTTTGTCCCGACGAGGTCGTCGTATCCGTCTTCTACGACGGAGAACCGACGGGGTGCGAGCTTCCAATCGAGTTGGTGGAGCCATGCTTCTCGAAACAGTCTCCGCAGACTGTTCAGCCGGTTGACACACCGGCACCAGCGCCCGCGCCATCATCCGACCCGGCATCGGCTAGCCCGGCACCGCCGGTAGCTCCTCTGGGCTATGATGATGAAATTCCCGGCGATATTCACGTTGTATACAATGGCGAGAATCGCGAGATTATCGTCAATACCCAGCGCCTGATCGACGTCTGGGCATACAACCTCGAAATCGGTAAAGCCGATCCCTCGGATTTCAGCTATCGCAAGGTAGTCGAAGTTCCGGGAGGAATCAAGGTGGTATCCGACGAACACGTCGGAGTTCAGTTCCGCGCAGAACACCTGCAGCAGCGGGCCACCACCAAATAACCCCTTTCTCAATGGGACTATCCCCCAGCAATCACGCTGGGGGATATTCTTTTTTGTCATAAGCAGAATATGTGATAAAACTATTGACAAATTAGCAAATCTGTGATACAATAAAAACAGTCTAGCAAGAGGTGTCAAACTCCTGCAGATGACCATTAACAACCGAATCGTCTCAGATGCAAAGCATCTGACGCTAACCCAAGAAAGGGGTTTTTAACATACATCAATCAGCATCGACGGGGGAAGGTGCCCTCCGTTTTTGTATATTATAGCTATTTCCAAACATAGATAGATATCACAACGGAGGTGAAATATGTTAAAGATTTTCTTCGTTATCGCCTTAATTGTCATGGCGATATATGCAGTTGCTGTTCTTCGTTATAAAATAAGGTACTGCCAAATGCGCAAAGTCGCGACCACTGATCACGCTAAACGGTGTCTCGAACTCAGTACCGAGTACAACGATGTATGCGACAGAGGGTCAAATGCTGTCAAAATGACTAAGCTATTTGCCTTTGTTTCAGCGGCACTGCTGGTCGGTATGTTGTCTACCACCTTTAGCGATGGTGACAATAATGGCACCGGTCTTTTCGACAACACCAAATACGCCGCCGCGGCTCATGCCGACGGCGAAGAGGATACCGCCGACGATGCCGCGGAAATCCCGGATGATGTTATTTTTTACAATAACAAAGTCCAGGATAAGAGCGACGGAAAAAATCTTAACTTTGGCCCAAATGCCTATAAGGAGGCGAAACGCGGTTACGCAGCGCGGGATTTACTCCTGTTCCGTTGCGAACGCGACCCCTTCTTGCTCGCGGCCACGGAGGCCTGGTTTGACATAAACCTAAACACCAACTTCTGTGGCGTGTTCTATGAGGATGGCGCCGATTGGCTTCAGGCTATCAACGATTATGCCGAAGCTATGACGTACGACCCCACCCTTTTCCACGACAATTACGAGGCATTCGCCAACTTTGTCATGGATAACACTTCACCTTCGGTGAAGAAGATAAAGGGCGAGGTCATTGACAGCATGTTTATGTTGCCAGCGCAGTACACTCATAGCGGTGTACTACCGCAGATAATAGTGTGCGCAACTGACCACACCAAGGGACACTACTTAGTGCTCAAGGTGAAGGTCAAGGGCGACACCTTTAAACTGCGGTTCCGTATGGAATGTGGCTTCCAGCCCACCAACTGTGCGGATAAACTGAACACGACTGCTGTCACAAGGCATGTTGCACTCAGTTCTGGTGGTAAGTCTGGCGGCAGCAATCCAGGGAGCGGTAATGGCCCCAACAAGCCGAACAAGCCTACCAAACCGACCAAACCGCATAAAGACGGCGATGGTTGTAAGGACACTCAAACCTGGACACCTAGCGGCGGTCAGCAATCAGAGCGCACTACCACTGACCCCAGTGGCGGTGGTAACGGTCGCGACAACGCCAGCGACCCGCCTTCGGGTGACTCTACCAGAGTCGACCAAGGTTCTGGCGGTGGTCAGCGCACCGCTGATCCGCCGAAGTCCGACCCAGTTGTTGATTCTGGCAACGGCAAGGTCGACGACGACTAATCAGGGTTAGCGTAATCACTCAAGGTTTAGGGAGGTCACTCCTAATATACCAACGAGACTTGCAGGGCAAGCAGTCTCACCTCCCTACTCCTGAGTGGTAGCACCTTATCGCGCCCCGACGCCACGGCTTCACGCCAACGCGTCGGGGTACAACCCATGATAAGGCACCAAACTAAAACATTTTGCGTTTGAGACGATTCGGTTGTGGTTTAGACGCAACTTAACAATTCGGCTAGCGTTTCACCACAACTTTTACATAGGCATTTTCAATATTAAATTTAATAATTTAATTAACCTAATCTATATAAGGAGAATTTTACTATGAAAAAGCAAATTAAGATCGCCTCCGCCGTGGCAGCTGCTGCTGTCCTCACTGGTGCTGGCGTAGTTACCGCTTTCACCGCCTCGGCTGGCAACAGCTATGGTCCGAGTCGTACCGCTTATACGACCGAAAGCGTTAAATCTGCCAAATTTGGCAAAACTCCTGTGTTTAACTCCATTACCGACAACCAATATATTGGCGATAGTGAGTTTAACTTTACTGGAGCTCGTTTAGCCACTGCTACCGATGGTACGCGTGCTGACGAAATCATTGTGAATCCTAACAACGAATACATCATTCGTCTTTATGTTCACAACAACAACGCCAACTCTACTGCGGAAGGCCTTAAAACTAAGGTTGACCTCGGTGGTTCTGGTACTTCTGTAACTGCTCGCGGTTACATCAATGTTAATGCTAATGGTAGCGACTATTCTGGCGCTATCTCTGAATACTGGGATGACGTCGTATTCAACAGCTCTGGTAGCTTTAGCTTCCACCTTGAATATGTTGATTCTCACATCGAAACCGGCAAGATGAACAAGTCTCTCGACCAAAGCATCGTCGGTAACGGTGCCACCATCGGCTACAGCGCCCTTGACGGCAAAATGCCTGGTTGTTTCGACAAGGCCGCCTATGTTTATGTAAAAGTTAAAGTTGTGCCTGATTATACCATCACCAAGCAAGTTCGTATCGCTGGTGCGAGCGACACTACTTGGAAAGATGAAATTGAAGCCCAGATTGGCGACACCTTAGAGTATCGTATTGAGTTCTCTAATGACTCTAAGACCTCTACTGGTCAAGTCAATATTACCGACGTGCTTCCTACCAACGCTGAATACGTTGCTGGTAGTACTGAGGTCAAGAATAGTAGCACCAACGGCTGGAAATCTGTTGCCGACGGTGTTGTTGGTACTGGCGTCAATATCAACACTTACGCTCCTAATAGCAACGCTTTTGTGCGTTTCAAAGCTAAGATTGTTGACAACAACTTGAACTGTGGTGAAAAAACCGATTTGCGTAACTGGGGTAAAGCTACTGTCATGGATGCCAAAGATGGCTCTAAGGTAGCTGCTGTGATCAACGATCACGCTGATGCGGTTGTGACTAAGAATTGTGAGCCTACTCCAACTCCTACTCCAACCCCAACTCCTACCCCCACCCCAGAACCAACTCCTACTCCAAGCAATGAAGTAGTGACTACCGTCACTGAGATGCCTACTACTGGTCCTGCTGAAGTTGTAACTGGCGTAGTTGGTGCTGGTGCGCTTGTAACCTCTGCTGGTTACTATCTTGCTAGCCGCAAACAGTTGTTAGGCTAAACCAGACCGCTCTGCGTAAAGACTTTACGCTTTATAAAAGGGTCGGGTCGCAAAAATCCCTCTTCAAAAAAGAGGGATTTTTGTTTTTGCCAAACTTTTTATGCTATAATGAGAAAAGGAGTATTGTTCTATATGTTTGAAGATGGTTTTCAATTTAACTTACACAACTTACGCCAAAATCTCACTAAAAAGCAAAAAATTGGCATCCTAATCGGCGCTCAGATTTTATTTATCGTACTTATTATCGTAGTGGTAAACCTGATTTTCCAGCCTCGTTCCCATGTGGAGGTCGAAAACGACAACCTTATCAGTAATGTTCCTGCCTCTGAACAAACTTATTTCAAGGAACAACTCTGGAACATCGTCAGTAGTCATTATGACAATGTCGACCGCTCAGTGATTGACGATGCGGTAATTCGCGAAGATAGCGTAGTCAATGATTTTGACGAATCTACCGCCATCTACTCCACCTCATTTCTAGTTGACATCGATTCGCTTGAGCTAACTTATAATGTTACCATTCAGTGGTCCAACAAAGAGCAGCTTCCTGACACCGTGATGATTAGTTGTCCGCCTATGAACGACATGAAATATCCTAGCGTCATCTGCTATGCTATGTATAATAGCACTTATAGTTTTGACCTTTACTTCCCGCACTATGGCAGTCGCGAATTTAACGGTGAAACTTACACCGCTTACAACATTGATGGCGACGAATCCACTAAGACCATCACTATTGAAAGTTCCGTCTGTGACCCTGACAAGTACAACGCCGAAGCCCTTGAATATATTAAGAACAACACCCCATTTTATAACAATCCCGAGTATAAGATTGAATACGTAGTTAATACCGTTGACGAAGTCTGTAGTGTCGAAGATATCAATAATAGCGATGAATAGGGTATAGGTAATGGATAATCTTGACGAAAGAGATCGCCGACATCGCTCCGAATATAATCCCACTAAAGATTCTGATATCTCACCAATGTCGGGCATTCGCGAGACTGCGCGTGGCTATGTCAAGACGCATTCCTCGGGTGAGGCGGGGCGTCGCCAAGCCGCTTCGACCGCCGCGCTCCAAGCCGCTGAGGATTCCGCCAGTGCTGAGCCAGATAACAGTGATATCAAAGAGCGTGAGGGTGAGCCAAAAACCTCTACCTTCACCAGCAGTTTTGTTAGCAAAGTCACCGGTGACAAGAAAAAAGGCAGTTTCAAAGTCATATTCAAAAAATACCGCACCCTGATTTTTATTTTTGGTCTGCTTGGGCTCGGTAGTGGCGGTGTTTTAATGTCACAAAGCATGCTCGGTCCCAATCTCGTTGGCCGAATGCTTGACGAGGCTAATCCTCAATTTATCTCCAATCATCTTCGTTCACCCACCGTTTTTCGTTATGCTGTCGAAAAAGATAAATTCACAAAAGAACAAAAAGAAGAGTTTAAGAAACACGGCATCGAAATTGTTGATAAAAAAGAGAATGGCAAAAAGTACAAAAAGCCTCGCGTCAAATACATCGACGACAAAGGAAAGACTCATATCGTTACCGTCAAAAAAGCCATGAAAGATGATAGTTTTCGTATCAAATACGAAAGCGCCTCGAAAGCATACGATGGTCAGTATGCTGGACAACACGATAGTCTCGCTATCAAACTCCGGAAAATCCTTGGTGTTTCGCTTGACAACTGGCATAGTTGGCGCAATGATACCAAAGACGATGATCCTCAAACTAAACGCAAAAAGTTTCGGGAAATTGTGAAGGAAAAGATGGTGTCAAAGTTTGGTGGTGAATCTACTCGCGCTAATGACGCTGGCGAGGAGGAGGGCAGATCCGAAGGTGAAGTCGATAAAAATCAAAAAAAGGCAGAAATCAGCGCCACGCTTAGGAATGTAGTTAACGCCGCTTTTACCGGTGTTGCAATGGGCGAATGTGGCAAATTTGCTGTTGCCACTGCACTTAATGCTTATACTATGGGCATCAGTTTTTCTAATAGTTTTACAGTCGCTTCTACTTTACTCGAAGCTGTTCAAAAAGCTCAAGCTGGTGACGGCACCGAATCCCCCATCCATGAAGCGCTTAATTCCATCACTGAAGTAGATCCTAATACTGGCACTTCTGCTCTTGAATCTACTGGGCTAGGAGACCTATTTTCTGGCGCCACTGGTACGGCCAACGGCGACATTTCTAGCAATGTTGAACGTCTTTTTGTAATTGGTAAGCAGACCATTGCTGACTTTAACACCTGCGCCACACTTAGTACCGCAGCCAGTGTGGGCAGCTTAGTTCTTTCGGTATTTAGTGGCGGTGTCGGTGGTTCTGTCAGTAAAGGTGTGGCTAAAGCTCTTATTGGCATCGGTACTTCAGTGGGCGCGTCACTTATCATAAAGGGGGCTATTCAGGCTTATATCGATAGCGCTACTGATGCTATCAAGCGCGAATTTGATACTACTAATAATCTCAGTGGCGAGGCCTACGGTGACAATCTCTATAATGGTGGAACTGAATTGCTTGGTCGAACAGCTCAAATCGGTGGCTCTTCTTATCTTAGCACTGAGATGGTCGAACAATACGAAAAAGGCAAGCAAGCTGCTTTAAATGACCAAGCCGAGTACGAGCGCGCCACTAAGTCGCCCTTTGACACTTCTAGTCGTTATACTTTTCTCGGTAGTCTAGTTAATAATTCACTTTTTCCGCTTGCCACCGCTGTGTCAACTAGTTCCATCGGTAGTACGCTATCTCAGAGCAGTAGTGTACTTTTTGATTCTATTTCTTCTATGTTGCCATCCGCTAGCGCCATCGGCGCCACTCACGCTGTCACTATTCAAGGCGAATGTCCAGTTTCTAATAGCATTAACGCCACCGGCAATCGTCCTTGCATAGATTATCGTGGTACCGACACTTCCACTATCGACGACGATTGCGATCAAGAGTGTGTGATTAAATACATCATGAAACACTATGACGCTTTTGTAGAAACCGAATTTACTCTCACGCCCACCATTAAAGAAAACACCAATCTCTGGCGTTACCAGAAGTATTGCGGCCTGCGTGGTTCTCAAGCCGGCCTCTTTGACGGCGACATCACCAGTCAAATTAACGAAGAAAATGGTGGCACTAGTTTGGCTGCCAAAATCTCCGAGAGTTCTTTCTTGTCGTCTTTGCCATTTATTGGCGAACTCTCCGACATCATTTCGAATATCAATCAAGCTGGCAAGTCCGATTGGATTACCGGCGAAGCCTGTGTCGCTGGCAACAAACACTGGGATGAATACAAATGGTACCAACGCTTCCTTGAAGACCAACGCTTAATGGTCAATATGGGTATCATCGAGCAGTCCTCGGGCGAAGCCCTTGTTACCGCCTATCTTGAAGAGCATCCGCTTGATGATTCCCGCGAAGGTGTGATTGCTCGCCTCTCAGGTCTTACCAAAGACACCGTTATCGCCCTCGAAGACGAAATGTTTTACGAAAGCTACCTCGCCAACGATTACGACCCCGCTAATCTCGGCCCGGTCTACCACGAAGATATTGAACCCCCGCTCGATCTCGCCACCCACACCCCCACCAGCAACCTCGACAGCACCGAAATAATTGTTCTCGAGCGTATCGTCTACGCGCCATTACAATCTCGTACTCAGTTAGTATGATATAATAAGTGGATGGAAATCCGTAATGTTGCTATTATCGCTCATGTAGACCATGGCAAGACTACTCTGGTAGACGGCCTGCTCAAACAGTCCAATACTTTTCGCGACAATCAAGCCGAAATGTCGCAAACTTTGATTATGGACTCCATGGACCAAGAGCACGAGCGTGGTATCACTATTACCGCCAAACAAACCGCAGTTTTTTATCATGGTTACAAGATTAATATTATTGACACTCCCGGCCACACCGATTTTTCTGGCGAAGTTGAACGCACCCTCAATATGGCCGACGGCGTATTATTAATCGTTGATGCCCAAGAAGGCCCGATGCCCCAGACCAAATTTGTACTCAAAAAGGCGCTAGACTTAGATTTAAAGCCCGTTGTAATTATTAATAAAATTGATAAGCCCGCTGCGCGCATCGAGGCGGTCAAAGACGAAATTGCTAATTTATTCTTAGAGCTTGCTCAGCGCGAAGACCAGCTAAACTATCCGATTTATTATGCTATCGCCCGCGAAGGCCGCGCTGGCAAGACTACCAACCTCGATCCTGACCTCACGGTAATTTTTGATAGTATTATTAATGACATTCCTGCTCCGCGTATTGATGAAAATAGCGATGGTGCCGCTTTGCTTGTCGCCGCCCTCGCCGCCGACAACTACCTCGGCAAATACGCCATCGGCCGCATCGCCCATGGCAAATTCAAGAAAGGCGAAAATGTCGAGTTGCCGTACAGAGCTAAAATTGACAAACTTTTCACCTATCGTGGCTTGGGCAAGGAGGAAGTCGCCGAAGTCTCCGCTGGCGACATCGTCGCCATCACCGGCATCGACAAAGTCAACATCGGCGATACCATCGCCACCGGCTCCAACCCTAAGCCTTTACCCACCATCACTCTTGAACCTCCGACTCTCAGCATTTATATTGGCCCCAATACTAGTCCATTAAAGGGTAAAGAGGGCGAATTTACTACTTCTCGCCAAATTTCTGATCGTCTCAAAAGGGAATTAGAGACTAACATTGCTCTTAAAATCAAACCCGACGGCCTTGGCTACAAAGTTTCCGGTCGTGGTGAATTGCATCTTTCGGTCCTAATTGAAACCATGCGTCGCGAAGGCTATGAACTCGAAGTCGGTCGCCCCGAAGTAGTCTACAAAGAAATTGATGGCATCAAACAAGAACCAGTCGAGGAACTCACTATTGAAGTTGATAGCGAATTTGTCGGTGCGGTGTCACAAGAACTCGGCATTCGTCGCGCCGAACTTAAAACCCAAGAACTTACCGATACCGGCGCCACCCGTTTTACTTATCAGATTACTACCGCCGCCCTTATTGGCCTGCGCAATAATCTGCTCACCGCCACTAAAGGCACCGCGATTATGTCTAGCATCCCCAATGGCTACCAACCTGCCGACACCAAATATCATCCCGAACGCAATGGTGCTCTAATTTCCTTTGAATCTGGTGTTTCCACCGCCTACGCTCTCGACGCTGCTCAAGCCCGCGGCACACTCTATATTCCGCCTCAGACTCCTGTCTATCAAGGCATGATTGTTGGCCTCAGTAATAAAAAAGAGGATATTGATATCAATGTTTGTCGCGAGAAACAACTCACCAATATGCGTACCCACGCTTCAGATGGTGCTATCCAACTCACTCCCCACACGCAATTATCGCTTGAACAATGTCTTGATTTTTTGCTTGACGATGAGTTGCTAGAGGTTACTCCTCAGCATCTCCGCCTGCGTAAACGCCAGCTTGATCCCATCAAACGCAAACGCGAGGCTCGTCAATGACTTATTTGGTAGATTCTCACTGCCATCTCCACGACCGCGAGTTTTTCACCGCTGAGCAAGCCGAGCAAATGTTAAAAAATGCTCATAAAAACAATGTCAAAAAAATCATCTGCATCGGCACCTCACACGAGGATTCCCTCAAAGCCCGCGATTTCGCCGAATCCCACGAAGGTGTCTATTGGACCTACGGTACCCACCCAGAAGAAGCATCAATATCCTGTTCGGGGTCGCGTCCAGCCGGCCCATCGCCATGGGCGGCTGGCGCTATATCTCGCGCTGCCGCGCTCCGAAATACCCCGAAACAGGACATTGATACTTTTCTATCGTCGACGGGTGACGCCATTCGGGAACTATCTGGTGGTAAGGTTGCGGGTGGCGCCACAGAATCGCTCACGAACGCCGGAGCAAATGAAGATGCGATGTGTTTTTCGGAACATAAGGACTTGGCCAGAGCGGCCCGGAGTGTGTCCGAAGGACACGCCGCATCTTCATTTGCTCCTTCACTAGTGGCTATCGGTGAGGTGGGACTAGATTATCATTATGAGCCTTATGACCGCGACGCGCAGATTAGACTATTTGAGGAGATGTTACAACTCGCCACCGACCTCAATCTCCCCGTCAGTTTCCACATCCGCGAGGCTTTCACCGACTTCTTCCCAGTTATTGCCAATTTCCCCAAAATCAAAGGCGTTGTTCACTCCTTTTCCGACAGCAAAAAAACTCTGCGCAAAATCCTTGAAACTACCGATTTTTACATCGGTGTCAACGGTCTCACTACCTATACCACCCTCCCTGTTCCACCCCTGGAACGAATGTTGCTTGAAACCGACGCTCCCTTCTTGACACCAACGCCATTTCGTGGTACAATAAATGAGCCAGCTTATATCAAGCATATAGGCGAATTTATAGCAACTAAAATGGGAGTTCCAGCGGCTCAGGTCGCGGAAATAACTACAAAAAATGTCAGCAAACTATTCCGAATTTGAAGTCCCCTCTTTCGCTCGTCGCGAAGCCTACATTTTTGACACCACCGAATCTTATGACATTTACCGCGAGCTCACCGCTATCTCCGAGGAGATTGCTCAATGTCGCGCCACTTATTCTTAAAATCCAAAAAGCCCGCCAGAACTGTTGTTTCTACTAAAAAGCGCAGTTCCGCCATGAGTGCCCGCGAGGCCGAGCTGATCAACGCCGAGTCTAGCCTCGGTCGCACTCTGTTTGGCCCAATTCCCGCCGGTCATCGTCGTGAATTCTTCAATCACAAGCGTAATGTCTGGATTTGGCACGAAAGTTGGCATGATCAAGCCGGCCGTCCCCACACTACTACTATTCGCTATGAAGTTCGCCCATCTGGGGTATTTAAGCGTATCGGTCGGGGCAAATACCAGCAAATCACTGGTCACGAACTCGACAATTTTCGCCACGCCACTCATGCCTACTTGCGCCTCATCAAGCAAAAATTGTATAATTAGGCTATGATTTATCTTGATCACGCCTCGGCCACCCCTGTTAATAAAAAGGTTTTAACTGCCATGACTCCTTATTTTGCTGAGGAGTTTTTTAATCCTTCCGCTCCCTATTTACCCGCCAAACATGTCCGCGAGGCCTACGAAGACGCCAAAAACCGCCTCGCTCACACCATCGGCGCCAAGGGAACTGATATCATCATTACCTCTGGCGCCACCGAGGCCATTCATCTTGCTCTCAGTAATTTTAGCAACATTCTCGCTCTCGCGACCGAACACCCCGCGGTTTTACAAAACGCTAAGCATTTAACAGATGTAAAAGTCAAACCCGATGGTCGTATTGATCTTGATGATTTCAAGCAAAAACTAACCAATCAAACAGAGGTCATCTCAGTATCGCTAGTTAATAACGAAATCGGCGTTATTCAGCCCCTGGCCGAAATTAGCGCCATCATCAGGGAAGAACGCCTAAAAAGGCTTGAAAAGGGCATCAAAAACCCCCTCTATTTCCACTCTGACGCCTCGCAGGCGCTTAATTTACTTGATATCAATGTATCCCGGCTGGGCGTTGATATGATGACCTTAAACGGCGCCAAAATCGGTGCTACGAAGGGTATTGGGGCACTTTTTGTCGCTCATGGGGTCAAATTGCAGCCAGTCATCAGGGGCGGCGGCCAAGAACAGGGGTTGCGCTCTGGTACTGAAAATGTCCCAGGGGTGATAGGTTTTGCTCTTGCCTCTGAACTTGCCAAATCTCATCTCAGTAGTAACCGCCAAAAATACAGCGAATATCGCCAACTTTTTCTCAAAGAATTACAGCGCCATCTGCCCGATTTTCAGCCTACTCGCCCTAAAAAAGCGTCAAATTCCCCCTATTGTCTCACTTTCAAACATCAAATCCCGACTTTTCTGCCCCTGATATTCCCAAGAGTAGATGCCGAGCGCCTGATTTATAAATTAGAGAAAAAACAAGTTTATGTCTCTACTGGGGCGGCTTGTGCTGCTAGTAAGGGGCAAAAATCTCATGTGCTCACCGCTCTGGGGCTCCCAGATGACGAAGTCGCCGGTTCTCTGCGTATTTCCCTCGGTAGCACCAATACCAAGGAGCAAATTATCAAGGGCGCCCATTTTATCGCCACCGCTGTCAAGGAGGAATATGCCCGCCAAGCCCGCTAAGACCGTTTATTTAGGAATGTCCGGTGGCGTTGATAGCAGCGTCTCGGCAATTTTGCTAAAAAAACAGGGTTACAAAGTTATCGGTGTCTATATGAAAAATTGGAGTCGTAATCTCCCGGGTATGAAATGTCCCTGGGCCGAAGATCTCGCCGACGCTAAACGTGTCGCGGTAGACCTTGATATTGATTTTGAGGTTTGGGATTTTGAAAAAGATTACAAACAAAAGGTCGTCGATTACATGCTCGCAGAGTTTAAACGCGGTCGCACCCCCAACCCCGACATCATGTGCAATCAAGAAATCAAATTCAAACTCTTCTATGAAACGGCATTATCGCGTGGTGCTGATTTTATAGCTACTGGCCACTATGCTCAAACAGGACCCGCCTCCGTATTATCTAGGGCAGTAGACGAGAATAAGGATCAGACATACTTTCTTTATCGTATTAGCGATGAGGCTTTAGCTCATACGCTTTTCCCAATCGGCCATCTCACCAAGCCCGAGGTCAAGCGCATCGCCACCGAACACGATCTCGCTAATGCCCATAAAAAAGAATCCATGGGTGTCTGCTTCGTCGGCGAAGTTGGTATGAAAGACTTTCTCAAGGAATATATTGATATCAAGCCTGGCGAAATTCGCGAACAGGAAACTAATCAGCTTCTCGGCCATCACGAAGGCACGATTTTCTATACCATCGGCCAGCGCCATGGCCTTTATATCGGTGGCGGTTTGCCGTATTATGTCGTCGCCAAGGACCTTGCCAAGAATATTCTCTATGTCAGCAAAGACCTCAACCACCCCGCCCTCTGGACCACCGAGCTCGCGCTCGAAGACATAATTGTTAGAGATGAAGAAGTAATATCATCTTTCTCGGGACGCTCCTCGGGCCCGTCGTCACGGGCCTCGTCGCTGCGTCCTCGTCGTAACTGCGGATGCCCCTCGAAAGACGATATTACTTCTTCTCTCACAGTCCGTCTTCGCCATCGCGCCCCGTTGATACCATGCAAATTCGATGGCTACAAAGTCTTATTTGACGAGCCCATCAAACGCCCCGCCTCCGGCCAATCCGCCGTCCTCTATTCTAATAAAACCTGCCTCGGCGGCGGTATCATCAAATAAGGTTTAATTAAAGAATTCGGAACAAGCCGTTTTTAAGTAGTTATCTTCATTATAAAATAATTCTGGATTATTGTGTCGATTTTCCCATTCTCTAAGTATTAATTCTAGATCTTTTAAGTTAAATGTTAAATCTCT